>CAZWGR010000001.1:0-29183 GCA_964633555.1 uncultured Candidatus Saccharibacteria bacterium
TTGTGGTTGCGGGAATTCAGGGAGTGCTCACAGGTTTCGGTTTCTTTTTATTCGGTATTCCTAATCCAGCTTTGTGGGGTAGTGTAGCGGCTATTGCATCGCTTATTCCTGGTGTGGGTACTGCACTTGTTGTCGTGCCGGGTATTATATATTTGTTTGCTACCGGTGCTACAGCTTTCGCAGTTGGCTTCCTTGTATGGGGAGTTGTGGCTGTTGGTCTCATTGATAACTTTTTGGGTCCTCGTATCGTTCAGCAAGGGGTGGATGTGCACGAATTCCTTATCCTTTTGTCGGTTGTTGGAGGATTATCATTCTTTGGTCCGATCGGACTTATTCTTGGCCCACTCTCTTTGAGTCTTCTTTTGGCTCTCCTCGATATTTACAAACAGGTGACGGCAGAGTAGGTCTGTGATACACTCACCGAACAAATATGGCTTTTATAGACGAACTTACATTTCACGTTAAGGCAGGTCATGGAGGAACTGGTGTTGTGCGCTGGCGCCATGAAAAGGGCCGCGAATTCGCTGGTGCCTCTGGAGGTAATGGTGGAAAGGGTGGCGATGTATACGTACGCGCTGTCCGTGATCTTGCTTTACTTACACAATATCGAAATCAAAAAGAATTCGTCGCTGAAAACGGCGTTGATGGCATGAGTGATAGTATGTTTGGTCGCAGTGGAGCAGACCTCACAATCGATTTGCCTATTGGTTCTGTTGTTACTGATCTACGAACAAATCGACCAATACATCTTTTAACTGAAGGCGAAACAGTGCGAATCCTCAAGGGTGGAAACGGTGGTCTTGGTAATGAACACTTTAAAGCTTCGACAAACGTTCGTCCTGAACAATCTACTCCAGGTAAGCCTGGCGAAGAAGCTGACTTTTTTGTAGAACTACAGCTCGCTGCTGATGCTGGCTTTGTAGGGCAACCAAATGCAGGTAAATCAAGTCTCCTTAATGCTTTAACAAATGCAAAAGCAAAGGTTGGTAATTATGCCTTTACCACACTCGAGCCTAACCTCGGTGCTTTATACGGCTATGTTCTCGCTGATATTCCAGGGCTCATTGAAGGAGCTTCAGAAGGCAAAGGCTTAGGTCATGCTTTCTTGCGACATGTTAAAAGAACATCTGTTGTTGTTCATTGCGTTTCTCTTGAAAATGAAAACGTTGAAGAAGTGTATACAACAATTCGAAAGGAACTTAAAGAATACGGCAATGAACTTGAGCATAAGCCAGAAATCATTGTGCTTACAAAAACCGATATGAGTACTCCAGAGCAAGTTAAGGCTGCTGTGGCAACAATGAAAAAGTACTCACCACACGTTTACTCGGTCTCAGTCCTCGATGATGAATCTTTGAAGCAGTTTAAAGATGTGCTCAGTGTTCATTTGCGAGACATGGTTCCAAAGAAAACTGATTCTGCGTTATAATTTATTGCACGTATGGCCCAAGAACTTATTCCAACAATTGGTCTCGAAATTCATGCAGAACTCAAGACACGATCAAAGATGTTTTGTGGCTGCGCAAATAATCCTGACGAAGAAAAGCCTAATGCACTCGTGTGTCCTATATGTATGGGGCATCCAGGAACATTGCCTGTACTTAACTTTGAAGCAATTCGACACGTATTGCGTGTGGGGCACGCTCTTAATGCAAAGATTGCTGACTATACTGAATGGGACAGAAAAAACTATTTTTACCCAGACATTCCAAAAGGCTATCAAATAAGTCAGTACGCATATCCGCTTGTTGAAGGTGGCGAACTCGCTGGTGTTAAAATTACACGAATTCACCTCGAAGAAGATACTGCTCAATCAACACACGATATTCACGAAAAAAGCCTCGTTAATTTTAATCGAGCTGGCGTTCCGCTCATGGAGCTCGTAACTGAGCCTGTTATTCACGATTCAGAAACAGCTGTTCGTTTTGCCGAAGAACTACAGCTCGTACTCCGCTATTTGGGAGCAGGTGATGCCCATATGGAAAAGGGTCATATGCGTGTAGAAGCAAATATCTCCGTTGCAACACGCGAAGACACTGATAATAAAAAGTTTGGTACAAAAACAGAAGTTAAAAATCTTAACTCTTTTAGAGCTGTAGAGCGAGCCATTGCTTATGAAATTAAGCGACAATCAGATTTAATTGCCCGCGGCGAAAAGGTGGTTCAAGAGACTCGTGGTTGGGATGATAGTACACAGACAACATTCTCTCAAAGAAAGAAGGAAAGCTCACACGATTATCGATATTTTCCTGATCCCGATCTTCCTCATATGATGATTTCTGAGATCGCAGAATTTAAACCAGAAACTCTACGCGCAACATTGCCAGAATTACCTTGGGAAAAGCGTAATCGATACGCACAAAGTTTTGGCCTTAAGCCTGAAGAAGTTGAAGTCTTTGTGACTGTTGCCGAGCTTGGTAAATTTTTTGAAAAGGTTGCACAGCTTCTTGATAATAAAAGCGAAGCGGTTAAATTGTCAGTGAACTATATTCTTACTGACTATGTTGGCTTCATAAAAAAAGATTTCGGCGAGAATATTGCACAAGGTATTGATAAAGTTTCTTCAGAGCGCATGGCTGATATTATTAAGCTTATTCAGTCAGGCAAGCTTTCTTCTCGAGGAGCAAAAGACTTGCTCAAATATCTTTACGACACTCTCGAAGACAATTCATTGCCACCACGAACAACTGAAGAAATTGCTCAAATTCAAGGCCTTATTCAAAACAGTAATGAAGGTGAACTCAAAGCTGTATGTACAACAATTGTTGCAGCAAACCCAACCGTGGTTGCAGATTTTAAGAGTGGAAAAGCGAGTGCTTTGCAATTCTTGCTCGGACAAGCAATGAAAACTGTGAAGGCTTCAGGAAGTAGTGCAAACCCAGAATTATTGCGAAAGATACTAACTGAACTTTTGAGCTAGTATGGACAGCAGTACTGAAATAAAAACTGGCTTCAGCTTATGGTGGCATAAGTTTCAGGTATATGGCGGCGCTTTTTTGCTCGGCTGCATTGTGATTGTTATGTGCATCAATATGTATATTAGGGTAAGTGCTTCATCATATCTTCGTGAGCGTGATCAGGCGCCACAGGCAGACGTTGCAATTATTCTTGGTGCATCGGTTTATAATAATGGCACATTAAGTAGAGCTCTTGAAGACAGAACACTCGGTGCAGTGGCGCTCTATGAAAAGAAAGTTGTTAAAAAGATTTTAGTGAGCGCTGATAGTGTTCAAGCCGGTAGAAAAGAGGTGAATGCTGTAGTGAGTTACCTTAAAAATTATGGAATTCCCGAGGCTGATATCGTTACGGATGAAGGGGGAATTGATACGTATCACTCAATGTACCGAGCTCGCAATGTTTACAATGTTAATTCAGCCCTGATTGTGACGCAGAAGTTCCATGTGGCCCGTTCTATCTATATTGCACGCAATGTTGGCATAGAAGCATATGGAATTCCAACTGATAGCACCTATTCTGACTTTAAGAATTCATTCCGAGAGTTTTTTGCTGCTATCAAGGCTTTTTATGAAGTCAATAGACAAATCGTACCAGAGTATGCTACACTAAAAGCCTAGTAAGTTTCTCGATCGCTTACGGGTAATAATAGTCAAAGACGAGGTAATTAATTATGGCAAAGAAGCTATACGTTGGTGGAATTCCTTATTCAACAGATGATAACTCTCTCCGAGCACACTTTGAGGCAGCAGGAGAAGTTGAATCTGCTCAGATTATCATGGACCGAATGTCAGGCCGATCAAAGGGCTTTGGCTTCGTAGAAATGAAGTCAGAAGATGGAGCACAGAAGGCAATTGAAATGTTCCATGGTAAGCCACTCGATGGACGAAATCTCACAGTTAACGAAGCTCGCCCAATGGAGCCTCGAGCACGACGAGACGCCTAAATTGACCTATAAGTCACAAAAAAACCGCTCACGCGGTTTTTTTGTGGTAAACTATTGATATGAATTATGAACTTATTGTAATACTTTTTACATTATTATTACTTCCAGGAATCATCGCTTCATTTATTCCAGGCGTTCCCGGAATGCTCTATATGTTATTTGTTGCAGCAGTCTTTGGTTTTGCAACTACATTCTCATTACTCACAGTTAACAATCTTTTAATCCTTGGAATTATTGTTATTGCAGCGATCCTATTTGATGTCGGTGCTGGTATCATTGGTGCTCGTTATGGTGGGGCAAATATGCTATCACTTCTCGGTGGCTTTTTGGGACTCATTGTGGGAACTTTTATCATTCCGCTTCCAATTGTCGGCAGCGTTCTCGGTTTCTTCCTTGGTATTTATATTGCAGAAATTAGTCAGCATCATAAAAGTAAAAAAGCGTGGAAAGCGGCAATCGGCGGAGTTCTCGGAACCCTTACAGGTGTGGCAGGCAATATCGTAATGTCAGTAGTGTTCATAATTTCTTTCGTTATCTTTGCTCTTAACTAGTAATATTGTTGTATGATAAATCGTCGCTATATTCTGCCGATAATATTTTTTACTATATTTTTGGATATGCTCGGTTTTGGAATACTCATTCCGATTTTGCCGCAGATCTTTGCTAATCCAGAATCTTCGCTCTATATACTCGGTAATTCAGTGTCGATTGAAACGGGGTATGTCTTGCTTGGTATACTTACCGCAGCTTATCCATTGGGCCAGTTTGTTGCCACACCAATTTTGGGGCAGTTGTCTGACATGTATGGTCGGAAAAAGATTCTTGCAATAGCCTTGTTTGGAACTCTCATATCGTATGTAGTTTTTGGATTCGGTGTAGTGATTAAGAGTGTCTGGCTCCTCATGATATCGCGCTTCTTTGACGGAATTACCGGAGGAAATATTTCAGTAGCACAAGCCGTAATTGCTGACAGTACTTTGCCACAAGATAGAGCAAAAAACTTCGGCTTGATCGGAGCAGCTTTTGGACTCGGCTTTATTCTCGGTCCATTTTTAGGCGGTGTGCTTGTCGATAGTTCTATCGTTTCGTGGTTCGGCCCAACAATTCCATTCTGGTTTGCTGCAATACTTTCATTTATTAATATTATTGTCGTATGGTTTGTATTACCAGAAACATATATTCCGCAGGAAAAGACAAAATTAGACTGGAGCAAGTCTTTAGCGAATCTTGCGCGAGCAGCAACGTTCCCAGGCTTTAGGGGAATATTTGCAACTAATTTTATTTATCAGGCAAGTTTTGCTTTCTTTACGTCATTTTTCGGAGTCTTTCTAGTCGATCGATTCATGATGACAGAAGGGCAAATAGGGAAGCACTTAGCTTTCTTGGGTATTTGTATTGTTATTACCCAGCTTACAATTACACGATTTTTGGCATCACGAGTTTCTGATTATAAAATAATTCGCACATCGCTCATCTTGGCAGGACTCATAATGTTCACCCATTATTTTGTATATGGAATTGTAGAATTGCGAATCGTTGCGGCAATGTTTGCTGTAGCAAATGGCCTTGTACTTGCGAATGTTAATGGTTTAATTTCACGAAAAGCAGATAAAACAATACAAGGAGAAATACTTGGTATTAATGCGAGTGTCCAAGCTTTGGCACATTCAATACCACCACTCATTTCTGGCTTTGTGGTTATTACCTTTACGCCAGAAACCCCGGTTTTAGTTGCCGGGGTTCTTATGGTTATTGCTGGCCTCGTTTTTGTTACCGCTCGATATTTTTCCACCACCTCTGAATCGGTGCGCGTTTAATAATATCTATTGCTTCATCAAGATTGTCGGTAATGGTGTAGAGCTTAAGATCTTCAGGGTTAATTGCTTTATCTTCTTCGAGCATATGCTCTTTAATAAAGGTAACGAGGGGTGTCCAGAAGTCTGAACCCACAAGAATAATTGGCACAGCAGGAATCTTTTTTGTTTGAATAAGGGTGAGGACTTCAAAGAATTCATCAAAAGTTCCATAGCCACCAGGAAAAACTACATAAGCTTCTGCAGCAAACGTAAGGACTGTTTTTCGAGTAAAAAAGTAAGAGAAATCCATATTCTCAACTACCCAAGGATTTGTATGTTGTTCTTTCGGAAGCTTAATTGAAATACCGAGCGATACTCCACCAGCTTCGTGCGCACCACGATTTGCTGCTTCCATAATTCCGGGGCCACCACCAGTCACCACAGCATAACCACATTCTTTTGCAATTCGTCGGGCAAGTTCACGAGCCATGAGCGAATATTTGTGATCTTCAGCAAAGCGAGCTGAGCCCATAATACTCACACTCTTTGGATATCGTTTGATAAAATCAAAACCGTTTTTAAATTCCTGAAAAATTCGAGCGAGACTCTCTACTTGATTCTTTCGAATATCGTGCTCGTTGAAGTATTGTGCATCCATAAAGACTAGTATATCATGCGCATATGAAGCCAGGTTTTGAACTTGTTAAGAAATTTCCACAGGCAGAAGGAAAAGGCGATGAATATCGTACTGGCTTGGCGCGTGTGGGAACAATTAAGACTCCACACGGCGATATTCAGACTCCAGCTTTTATTGCCGTTGGAACCAAAGCCACAGTTAAAGCTCTCACTATCGAAGATATTCATCTTACAGGTGCTCAAGCTGTACTTGCGAATACATATCATCTGTATCTTGAGCCAGGGCACAAACTTATTGATCAAGCAGGAGGCTTTGGAAAGTTTATGAATTGGAATGGTCCAACCTTTACCGACTCAGGAGGTTTTCAAGTTTTTTCTTTGGGGCAAGCATATGGCAAAGGTGTTTCAAAGGTAGCAACTACAGATGCTACACAAATTTCGAATGCAATAGATACTGATGGTCGGGAAAGTAATGGTCAGGGTTCTCTGGTTGATATTGATGAAGACGGCGTAACATTTAAATCTCATATTGATGGATCTCGTCATCGTTTTACTCCAGAACTCTCTATGGATATTCAGCACGCTCTTGGCGCAGATATTTTCTTTGCTTTTGATGAATGTACCTCGCCCATGGCTCCACATGAATATCAGCTACAAGCTGTAGAAAGAACTCATCGCTGGGCACAGAGATCACTCGATAGACATTTGGCCAATAACTCTAAAAACCAAATGCTCTTTGGAGTAGTGCAGGGTGGTCAATATGAAGATCTACGCCGCATGTGTGCGCGCCACCTCGGTAGCATGCCTTTTGATGGCTTCGGTATCGGAGGCTCATTTACTAAAAAAGATATCGACACTGCTGTAGGTTGGGTTTGTTCAGAATTGCCCGAGAATAAACCACGACACCTTTTGGGAATTGGTGAACCTATTGATATCTTTGGTGCTGTCGAAAATGGTATCGATACTTTTGATTGTGTGGCGCCAACTCGTATTGCCCGAAATGGAACTCTATATACCAATCGAGGAAAGATTAATATTCGCAATGCAGAGTACTCGCAGCTCCTCGAATCTTTTGATTCAACATCGGATAGTCCAATTGCTCAAAAATATACAGCAGCATACCTAGCGCACCTATTTAGATCACATGAAATGCTCGCTGCAACACTTGCATCGATACACAATTTGCATTTCATAATTTCACTCGTCGAAAAAGTACGATTGTCGCTTCTTGATGGTACGTATACAGAATTCAAAAAGAAATTCCTAGCAGATTTCTATTCTGAAAGTTCTACTGGTTTATAAGATTCCGGTTTGCGAGTAATCCAACTTTCAATTTCTTGAGCATTTAAAAGACCCTTTTGAGCACCAACTGATAGAACTACTGACATTGGGTTAATAGGAGCCCATATAAGAGCTTCTAGAGGTGTTTTTCCAAGTGCTAGAGCAGCCACAAAAGTCGAAGCAAAAGCATCGCCGCAGCCCGTTCTTTCATAAGGTTCTCCTTGGTCAGGGTATGGAGGCATAAAATACATTTTCTGAGCTGATTCTGGACTTGTAGTGTCATACATATAAGCTCCCTTAGGGCCATCAGTAATACATACAATCTTAGGTCCGAGCTGTGCCAAGCCTTTGAGTAAAACAGAAATCTTTGCAGAATGAAGATTGAGAATTCTGCCAGCTTCTTCCACATTCACCACAAAGACATGTGTGCGTGCATATATCTTTTTGAGTTTGTCGGTACCAAGTCGCATCTGAAATGTTCCAGGTTGAAAAGCAACTTTAATTGTTGGATACATTTCGAGCCACTCAGCAATATCATGGTGGAACGATTCAGAAGATGCGCCAAGCGAACTTAAATACACCCATGAAGGAATTTTGTGCGAAGACTGAGTAATGAGTTCTTCGGGTAAAGAATAGGGATAGGTCTGGTGTTTAACGAGTATAGTTCTTTCTGCACCATACCAGAGTACATAGTGGTGATTCGTTGAGCGACCATGATGGCGAACTACATAGGGTGTACGTACTCGCTGTTTACGTAAAGCCTCAATACAATCGTCACCATTAGTATCGTCGCCAATGTTGCCGATAAAAGCAGTGTGAAGCCCTAGTTTAGAAAAAGCTACTGCTGCATTGGCACTATTTCCTACGCCCGGAATATTATAGGCTTCTTCATATGGAATTTTGTCGCCAAACTTAACTGATAGGGTACAGTCTTCGGGATTAACGTTGCAATGCACCTCGGCTTCTTTGAGGCGGATAAAAGTGTCGACGGTAATATCACCAATCGTTACGATATCAAACTTTTTAGAAAATAGTGAAGATAGAAGAATCATAAGTGTGGATGTTCGTATGACATAAGTATACAGCAAATGGTACACTAGTGTTATGAACACCATACAAGAATATCTGAAATTAGCAGAAAAACAGGGTAATGCTATCGGTCATTTTAATATTTCAAACTCCGATGGCTTTTGGGCTGTTGTACATGCTTCGCAAGAGCTCGAAGCAGAGCTTGGGCACAAGGTTCCTGTCATTATTGGCGTATCAGAAGGCGAAAGAGATTGTATTGGAGTAGAAGCTGTTGCGCTTATGGTGCGCAGTGCTCGCGAAAAATACAATATACCTCTCTTTTTAAATGCTGATCATACATATTCTTTTGAACGAGTTAAAGAGGTAGTAGATGCCGGTTACGATGCTGTCATTTTTGATGGTACAGAATTACCTTTTGCTTCAAACGTTGCAGAAACTCAAAAGTGCAAAGAATATATTACAAAAGTACGACCAGCAATGCTCCTCGAAGCCGAGCTTGGTTTTATCGGTAAGTCCTCAAAGGTTCTTGAGGGTATACCAGACAATGTAAAACTTACTGATGAATTTTTAACTGACCCTATTGAGGCACAAAAGTTTATTAAAGAAACTGGTGCAGATATGCTCGCTCCAGCTGTAGGAAACATTCACGGCATGCTTAAGGGTGGAGTTGATCCAGCTTTAAATCCGCAGCGTGTACAAGAGATTAGTGAAGCTACAAAAGTTCCTTTAGTACTCCATGGAGCTTCGGGTAATTCTGATGCCGAAATCAAAGAGTGTATTAAGGCTGGCGTTCGAATCGTGCACGTAAATACCGAGCTCCGCGTTGCCTTTAAACAGGGACTTATTAAGTACCTTCAAGAAAACCCTGATGAAGTTGCTCCTTATAAATATATGAAAGCAGCTCGAGACGCAATGAAAGATGTGGTAAAGAAAAAATTATTAGTTTTCATGAATGCTTAATATGTCAAAAGTTTATATAACTCGCGAGATTCCACAGATTGGTATTGATATCCTTACTCAAGCAGGGCATACCGTTGAAATAAATAAGCTCCCACGACCCTTAACAAAGGCCGAGCTTATTAAGGCTCTATCAGATACTCAGTACGATGCAGTTCTTTCTTTGCTTACTGATTCTATTGATGATGAAGTTTTGGCAGCCGCACCAAGTGTAAAAATCTTTGCTAACTATGCAATTGGTTTTAATAACTTTTCAGTAGAGGCAGCAAAAAAGCGTGGTGTGTTTTTAACAAACACTCCAGGGGGTGGGGCAGACAGAGTTGCTGAGCATACATGGGCGCTCATTCTTGGCCTTACATGCCGAGTTGTAGAAGGTGATTCATATATTCGAACGGGTAAGTATGTTGGCTGGGATCCTATGCTTTTGCATGGAACTAAATTAAATGGGGGAACTCTCGGTATTGTAGGAACTGGCCGTATTGGCGCCGAGGTTGCTCATAAGGCATGGCATGGTTTTGGTATGAAGGTTGCATATTACGATATTAAGCGTAATGACGACCTTGAAAAAAATTACGGAGCACAGTTTTGTGCAACCGTAGAAGAAGTCCTTAAGATTTCAGATATCGTTTCAATCCACGTTCCTCTTATGGAGGCAACGCATCACCTCATTAATGCAGAGCGATTGGCAATGATGAAAAAGACTGCTTACCTCATCAATACTTCACGCGGTCCAGTTATCGATGAAGCCGCTCTTGTAGAGGCTTTAAAGAATAAAACAATAGCAGGGGCAGGACTTGATGTATTTGAATTCGAACCAAAGCTTACACCAGGGCTCGTTGACTTACCTAATGTAATTCTGACTCCACACATTGCTTCGGCAACCGAAGAGGCTCGATTAGACATGGCTCGCTTATCAGCAACAAATATTGTAGAAGTCTTAGCCGGCCGAGCACCAAAAAATCCTGTTTACTAGGTTCCTTTTGCTTGTGATATACTTATTACGTATTATTTAATGTAACTATATATGGGAATTGAATTTAACGAAGAGAATGCAATGATGAATCAGGCATATCAGCAGCAGGTGCAGCAAGCAAATTCTTCTGCTTTTGGCCGATTTCTTGTAGCTCGAGGTATTGCCAAAGATGATGCTCAAGCAAATATGATTTTGTTGGGTATTGCTGTTGCCGCGGTAATTTTGACAGTTATTGTCATCTTTACATTCGTAATCTAGTGTTTTTGTGAGTTTAATAGGTCGAAAAACCCCGTAACCCTTGCTTTTTTTATAGAAATCAGTAGACTGTTCTGGTATGTATACGCTTAATGTCGAAAAAAGAACTCCAGCAGATTCAGTAGAGGCACTTAATAAAAAGGGCTTTATTCCTGCTGTATTCTATGGTCCAAAAGAACCATCAACTTCAGTTGCTGTTTCTCAGGTAGAATTTACTAAGGTTTGGAAAAAGGCAGGTGAGTCATCAATTATTAGTCTTAAGGTTGGCGGTGAGGAACACGATGTTCTTATTCATGATATCGATTTTCATCCTCTAACTGATGCAGCTCGTCACGTAGACTTCTATGTTATTGAAAAGGGCAAGAAGCTTACTGTGGATGTTCCTGTAACATTCGTGAATGCTTCTCCTGCAGTTAAGGATCTTGGTGGTATTCTTGTTAAAGTGGCTCATGATCTTAAGATCAAGGCTATGCCAAAGGATCTTCCTCGAGAAATTGCTGTCGACATTGCACTTCTTACAGATCTTACAAGTGTTATTAAGGCTGGAGACATTAAACTCCCATCTGGAGTTGAACTCGCTACTGGTGCTGATGAAATCGTAGCTTCTATCGCAGTTGCTAAGGAAGAAGTTGAAGAAGCTCCTACAGCTATCGACATGTCAGCTATTGAAGTTGAAAAGAAAGGTAAAGAAGAACCAGCTCCTGGAGAAGGAGATGCTAAAGAATAATACAAAAGTGTTGTTCAATGATAAAAACTGGCGCAAGCCGGTTTTTATTTTGGTATACTATGTACATGTCACAGGGTAGTCTCTACCAAAAAATAATAATGTTGTGCTCGGTAGCTATGTTAGTTTCGGGTTTTGTTATTGGTGTTGATTTTATCGTAGCGCCATATGTTGTGCATGCCGAAACTACCGCAGAACGCGAAACTCGCCTTAAGCAAGAATTGGCAAATGTCGAGCGCGAGGTAAAAGAAACCGAAGCTGCTCTCGCTTCTGCAAAAAATGAATCGGCATCTTTGGATCGAGATATTCGAATCCTCAATGCTGAAATTAAGGCTGCTCAGCTTAAGGTTCAAGCAAAAAACTTAGTTATTGCCACTTTGGGTAAAGATATTAGTACAAAGAATGAGCACATTGGCGAACTCAATGAACGTATTGAGCGTGGGCAAGAATCACTCGCTGAGCTTTTGCGCAAAAGAAATGAATTTGATACGTATAGTTTGGCCGAGGTTGTATTAAGTAGAGTATCCCTTACTCAGTTTTTCGCCGATATTGATGATTTTGAAATGATTGAAGATGCGCTTGCGGCAACTTTTGCAGATATTCGCGACGCTCGATCACAAACAGAAACCGAAAAGCAAGCTCTCGATAAAAAGAAAAATCAAGAAATCGATGCCCGGGCCGTAATTGCAGAACAGAAAAAGAAAATTGAATCTGCAGAGGCAGAAAAAAAGCGCCTGTTGGCTGCAAGTAAGAATAGCGAAATGCTCTATTCGCAAATTGCCGCTGAAAAGCGTGCAAAAGCTGCCGAAATTCGTGCAGCACTCTTTTCTTTGCGTGACACTGCAGCAATTCCATTTGAGCAAGCTTTGGCGTTTGCAAATGAAGCTGCACAAAAGACGGGTATTCGCCCAGCATTCCTTTTGGCTATTCTTATGCAAGAATCAGCTTTTGGTAAGAACGTAGGCTCGTGTTATTTAACTGACCCTGATACTGGCGCAGGCGCAAGTATTAAGAGCGGAACTAAGTTTCCTAATGTAATGAAGCCAGGAAGAGACGTTGAACCATTCATTGAAATCACAAAGGCTTTAGGGCTCGATCCATTCAAGACTCTTGTTTCTTGCCCACAATCAATTGGTTGGGGTGGAGCCATGGGCCCAGCACAGTTCATTGCTTCTACATGGAAATTATTTGAAGCGCGACTTAAAACATCACTTGGTATACAAGCACCAAACCCCTGGGAGCCACGCCATGCTTTTATGGCCTCAGCAATGTACCTATCAGACTTAGGTGCTAAGGGTGGTAGTTATACAGGTGAGCGCAATGCCGCTTGTCGGTATTATTCTGGTCGTGCTTGCACCGTAGGTAATATAAATACAACATATGGTGACCAGGTTATGGTAAAAGCTGCAAATATCCAGTTAACTATGATTAACCCTCTTGAAGGATTCTAAGAATATTGCACGGTATATTGCATTTATATTCAGTATCTGATATAGTCTCTCGCATGAAGCAAGATATTCATCCAAAGGAATACCGCCCAGTGATCTTCGTGGATAACTCAAACGGAGCTCAGTTTCTTATTCCTTCAACAATCAAAACATCAGAAAAGGGCTCATGGACAGACGGTAAAGAATACCCACTCTATCGACTCGAAATTACAAGTGCATCACACCCATTCTATACAAACCAGGAAAAGGTGATGGATACTGCAGGACGTGTAGAAAAGTTCCGTTCTCGCCAGTCAAAGAAGAAATAAAGAACCACTGGTTCATCTATCTTTTTTGCCGGGGCCTCACTCATGAACCTCGACGAAATAAAAAAGAATCATAAAACTGCTTATTTAGCAGAAATGTACGAAGCGCTTTTAGTATCAGAGCGTGACGTTCTTGCTATGTCTGCAGATCCAAGTATGGCAGATTTGGCCAAAGATGAACTTGCATCAATTCAGACTCAAAAGAAAGGTATAGAGCAACAAATAACTGCAATTCTTAATGCAGATAAAGAAGAGGAGGAATATCCAACTGAACTTATTCTTGAAATCCGCGCAGGAGCTGGCGGCGATGAAGCTGCGCTCTTTGTGGAAGAACTCATGATGATGTATAAGCGCTATGCCGAATCAAAAGGCTGGGGCACGCACATTACCGAAGAATCTCGCGGTTCAGCAGGTGGTTATAAAGAAGTTCAGCTTATCGTAAAAGGCAAGGGCGTATACGAAGCATATAAATACGAAACTGGTGTGCACCGAGTGCAAAGAATTCCTGCTACTGAAAAAGCCGGAAGAGTACATACTTCTACCGTTTCAGTTGCCATGTTGCCGATTCGAAAGAAAGTTAAATTTGAAGTTAATCCAAGTGATATTCAGATGGAATTCTCTCGAGCGGGAGGAAAGGGTGGTCAGAATGTTAACAAGGTTGAAACCGCTGTGCGACTTTTACATATTCCAACAGGTATCGACGTTCGTGCCACTGCCGAGCGTTCTCAAGCCGCAAACCGCGAACGTGCTATGCAGGTTCTTATGGCAAAGCTCGAAGCTCTTAAAATTGAAGAAGATGCCAAAAAGTGGAGCGCAGATAAGCGTAGCCAGATCGGTACAGGTGACCGTTCTGAAAAGATTCGCACATATAATATTCTCCAGGATCGTATTACAGACCACAGAATCAAGCATTCTTGGCACAATATCGAAACCATACTCGGTGGCGAAATGGAGCCATTAATTGAGGCTATTGAAGAATTTAAAAAGAGTGGAGCCGAAATTGCCCACGATACTTCGGGTATTGATGATGGCGATGATGCCTAAAAGGGTTGCAAAAATACGGCTCATTTGCTAGGATACAGAGACCAATATATACGTATGTCAGAAAAACAAACTACAAATCCAGCAGTTATCGAGAACATGTTCAAGGTTGGCGCTCATTTTGCTTTCGCACGATCACGCCGACACCCAACAGTATTACCATTTATTTTCGGTGCTAAGAATAAGGTTGAAATCTTTGACCTTGAAAAAACAGAACAACTCCTAGAAAAGGCTAAGGCTTTTGTTCGAGGACTTGCTAAAGACGGAAAGGCAATTCTTTTCGTTGGTGGTAAGCCAGAAGCACGAGCTGCTATCCGAAAGGCTGGTATTTCTCTTGCTATGCCATTTGTTGATGGTCGCTGGATCGGTGGTTCTCTTACAAACTTCCCAGAGGTTCGCAAGCGAGTAGAAAAACTCGAAAGACTCACTCTTGAGCGCGAAAAGGGAGAACTCGCTAAGTACACAAAGAAGGAGCGTCTTCTTATTGATCGAGAAATTTCTAACCTCGACATCATGTTCTCAGGTCTTATTCCAATGAAGGATATGCCAAAGGCTCTCTTTGTTATCGATCCAAAGAAAGAAGCTATTGCAGTTAAAGAAGCACAAGACAAGGGTATTCCAGTTATTGCTCTTCTTGGTTCAGACTGTGACTTTACAGGCGTTGAAGTTCCTATCGTAGGAAACGATGCTTCACGAGCAAGTATTGAATTCTTTGTGAATGAAATTGTTCGAGCATACTCAGAAGGTAAAAAGGCTTAATACCCTCTAGGGTCTTAAGTAGGTTTGGTGTATACTTTACATATTAGTTAATACTCAAAAGAATTATGATCACCACAGAACTCATTAAGGAATTACGAGACAGAACAGGAGTTTCAGTAATGCAGTGCAAGAAAGCTCTTGAAGAGGCTCAGGGCGACCTTGAAAAGGCACTTATTATTCTTCGCAAGAAGAGTGGTGAAATTGCTGCAAAGAAAGGTGATCGAACATTCGGTGCCGGAACAATTCAGTCATATGTTCATGCAAATGGCTCTGTAGCCGCTATGGTTGAACTTGTATGCGAAACTGACTTCGTATCAGGTAACGATGAATTTAAGGCTTTGGCCCGTGATATTGCTATGCATGTAACAGCAGCTAATCCAAAGTTTCTTAAGTCATCTGAAATTACTCCAGAAGTTACAGCTAAGGCTCAAGAAGTTTTTGCTGAAGAAGTAAAAGATAAGCCAGAAGCAATGCGAGCAAAGATTCTTGAAGGAAAGCTTGCAACATACTTTGGCGAAATGGTGCTTTTGAATCAGCTTTTCATTAAAAATCAGGACCTCACAATTCAAGCTCTTATTGATGCAGCCATGCAAAAGTTCGGCGAGAAAATCGAAATTGCTCGATTTGTTCGCTACGGTGTGCTACAACAGTAATGATATCTGTACCAACAATTGCATTTGCAGTTTCTTTGGTAGGCATTCTCTGTATGCTCGGTATTAAGTCGTATGAAGTTACGACAGGGCGAAATAGTTTATTGGCTTTAGTGAGCGAGAAAACCAACCATATTGTTCATGGTTGGTTTTCTGCAATTGATAGTTGGATTCGCAGTGTTAACAGAGATTCAGTGTTCTCTTTGACGATACTGGGTGCCCGTTTTATTCGAAATATACTTTTTTCTGTTTACGAGGCCACTCTTAAGTATGCGCAAGCACACCCACAGTCAAAAAAGATACTCGATATGGTTGCGGGGAAGACTCCAATCAAGCGAGGGGGTGCCTCAATATATCTTAAGAAGATTGGTGAGGATAGATTGATGAAATAAAAGAAATAGTGTAATATGGCTTGTGTTGATTGCCACCTTAGCTCAGTTGGTAGAGCAACTGTTTTGTAAACAGTAGGTCCCCGGTTCAAGCCCGGGAGGTGGCTCAGTTAAACTTCTACACATATTTAATAGTCACGACTATAAATGTGCTTTATACTAGTGGTATGAATGTTCGAAGTAATAATAAAATTCTCACCCAAAAAGCTTTCACTTTAATAGAGCTACTTGTCGTTATTTCAATAATTGGCCTTCTGTCGTCTATTGTTCTTGCTTCGGTCACAAGTGCTCGAGAAAAAGCTCGACTAGCTGCTGCAAGATCATTCGCCACCGCTCAGTATCGAGCGTTTGGCGCTGATACAGTTTTGGGTTTTAATTTTAATGAGTCGAGTGGTAACCCGATTGATGAGGTTAGTGGTTTTGCATGTACTCTGGCGGGAAATGCAGCGCGGAGTTCTGATAATCCAACAGGTATTGGAAATTCTTTGAGCCTGGACGGTACGGGAGATTATTGTACTGTTGGTGTAACGGCCGGCTCACTTCCCACAACCATAATGAATGAAGGGGGGAAGTACACAGTGGGTTTATGGTACAAACCTAGTGGTCTACCAGTGGGTACAACCGTGTACTTTTTTCCACGAACTACATTTTTTGGCGGTCTGTATCTTAATGCATCAAATCAAGTTCGTTTGGGGCTGTACTACGCCGGTGGCACATCATCTTTTGGTCTAACTCCCTCGAATAGGTTAACGGCCGGTCAGTGGCACCATTTAGCCTATTCAGTTGATACTATTCAAAATAAGGTAGAGTTATATTTGGATGGCCAATCTATAGCGTCTGGAACTTTGGCTAACGATGTGTATGCTTACTCAAACTCTACAGGATATTTTATTGGAGGAGTGTCGGCCGGCAACCTTAACGCAAACGGTCTTATTGATGACGTTCGTCTATATTCTCAAGCTTTCACATTAGCTGAAATACAAAAGCTCTATGCTGAAGGTCTAGAAACAAAGCAATTGGCTCAGAATAACTAGACTTCGCTCGGCATTGGCAATTTTGAATTTGTTGGAGTATGATAGCTATACCATGATCCAAAAAAGACATATTCACCCAGCAACACAGCTTATACGAGATGTCGTTACGATTTTTAATGACTTAGGTTTTAATGTTGCAACAGGGCCAGAGCTTGAAGTTGAATACTATAACTTCGATGCTCTCAATATTCCTAAAGATCACCCATCTCGCGATATGCAAGATACTTTTTGGATTAAAACTCCAAAGCCAATAACAGACCCTCGCGAGCGCAAATTGCTCACAACTCAGACTTCTGCAATTCAAATTCGTTACATGGAAGAAATGCTCAAAAAAGGCATTCAGCCACCATATAAAATTATTGCTCCAGGAAAGGTATATCGAAACGAGGCAACCGATGCAACTCATGAAGTTCAGTTCCACCAAGTAGAAGCATTGCTTGTTAATAAGACTACAAATCTTGCTGAACTTAAGGGAACACTCGAGCACGCTTTTAAAAAGCTCTTTGGTGATGATGTTGTAATCCGCTTTCGACCAAGTTACTTTCCTTTCGTTGAGCCTGGTGTTGAAGTTGATATGAAGTGGAAAGATACATGGCTTGAAGTTGCCGGTGCTGGTATGGTGCATCCTAATGTTTTATCTGCCGTAGGTCTTGATCCACAAGAGTGGCGTGGCTTTGCTTTTGCTTTCGGCCTTGATCGACTCATTATGCTTAAATACGGTATCGATGATATACGCAATTTATACAACGGAGATATGCGCTTCGTAGAACAATTCTAATATGAAAATACCATATTCATGGCTTACAGAAGAATTTGGCAGCGCTACACCAAGCGTGGAGCAAATTACAGATGCTCTCATAGCACGCTGTTTTGAAGTTGAGGGGGTAGAAAAAGTTGGAAATGAAACAGTAATTGATGTTAAGGTTTTGCCTGACCGAGCCCACTATGCTTTATCGTGGAATGGTCTTGCATATGAAATAGCTGCAATCTTTGGTATTGAACGAATTGATCGAGGTCACACTCTGCCACAGGGAGTATTAAGTGCTCCTGAAATTAGTATAGACTCTGATCCACAGAGTGTTCGACGTTATATTGCATGTCGAATTGAAGGTATTGAGCAAATTGATACTCCAGCTTGGCTACGTAGCCGGCTTGAAGCCCTTGGCCAGCGCTCAATAAATCTCATTGTTGATTTGGCAAACTATGTAATGTTTGAGACAGGGCAGCCACTTCATGCTTTTGATGCAAGTAAACTCGCTTCAGAAATCTCCATTCGTAATGCGAACAATGACGAACTATTTACAACCCTTGATTCAAAAGAGGTTAAACTCAATTCAACAATGGTGGTTATTTCTGATGCAAAAAAGCCACTCGCTCTTGCAGGCATTAAGGGCGGTAAGGATGCAGAGGTAACGAATACGACAACCGCTATTGTTCTTGAATCAGCAAATTTTGATCCAGTTAAGACCCGCCGTACTTCAGAAAAAGTGGGTATTAAGAATGATTCTTCAAAACGCTTTGAAAATAATATAAGTCCTGAGATTGCCATAGAGGGCGTTAAGGCTTTTACTCACTACCTTGCTAAAATTCTCCACGGAAAAAAGATTTCTTTCGGACAGGTGTACGATTATTACCCTCATCCGCAAATAGCTCAGTCTTGCATAATCTCTGTACAGCAGATCGCTTCAATACTCGGCCGAGAAATCGCTCAAGCCGATGCTGTGCGAATTCTTGAATCAATTAAATGCGCCGTAGAAGTACAGGATTCTGATTTACTCAAAGTCACACCGCCTGTATGGAGACAAGATTTAGTTATTACTCCCGACTTTGCCGAAGAAGTGGGACGTCTCCTTGGTTATGAAACTTTGCCAAATAAAATTCCAGAATACACAAAACCAGAACCAGTAAATTCTCAGTATTTTATCGTTGAATCTATTAAGAATATTCTTGTAGAAAACGGCTGGACAGAAACAATTTTGTATACACTCGGCAAAAAGGGCGATCTCGAAACCGCATACCCGGTTGCAAAAGATAAGGCTTTTTTGAGAACATCACTTATTCCGCATTTAGTAGAGAGTGCAGAAGTAAATGCTCGCAATGCAGATTTGCTCGAAATTGATACCCTTAAGCAATTTGAAATCGGTAAAGTGTTTCCACAGAATGGTGAAAAGCTATTTGTTGGTTTGGCGTGCATTCATATAAAAAAGCAAAAAGGTAATAATCCGGCCCAAGATATTGAATCAATTCTTAAATTAATTGAACAAGAAGTAGGTATATCATGTGCAAACTCTCAGATTGTTGCCCAAGGAAAAGTATCAGCTGTAGAGTTTGAAATCGACACAGCAGGGTACAATGCACCTCAAAATGCTTCTTATGAAGCTTTTGTCGGTTCTTCATCAGAACAGCAAGTTCGCTACGAACCATTCTCACTATTCCCATTCGCAGTTCGCGATATTGCAGTATTCGTGCCTGAGCAGGTTACAGAGGCTGAAGTCCGATCTGTTATTGATACTTATAAGGGTGAACTTTGTGTTCGCACACGCCTATTTGATGTATTCACTAAAAAGTTTGACGATGGCACAGCGAAGACCTCATATGCCTTTAGACTGGTCTTTCAATCTAAAGTTGCAACACTTACTGAAGAGCAGATTTCAACCCCAGTACAAGTAATATACGAAGCTTTGAAAGCCAAAGGATGGGAGATTCGCTAAATAGTGTTGCTAAGCCATTTTGCGGAGCATAAGAAAGCAAAGTGTGACCAATGTAAAGGGACAGAAAAGTCCTTTTTTGGTATAATTACCATAATACTTTTATAAACAATATGGCAAAAGAAGATAAAAAAGCTGGTTCATATGGTGCTGATGAAATTCAAGTCCTTGAAGGTCTTGAGCCTGTTCGAAAGCGCCCTGGTATGTACATTGGTACTACAGGTCCTGACGGTTTTCACCATCTTGTAACCGAAATTTTCGACAACTCCCGCGACGAAGCCATGGGTGGTCATGCTAATGACATTGAAATCACCTTTTTGCCTGGTGAGCGTGTTCGTGTTGTAGACAACGGTCGCGGTATTCCAGTTGATATTCATAAGCAAACAAAGGTTTCAGCCCTTGAAACAATTATGACCGTTCTCCATGCCGGAGGTAAATTCGGCGGCGAGGGCTATAAAGTCTCTGGAGGTCTCCACGGTGTGGGTGCATCAGTAGTAAACGCCCTATCTATTTTTTGTGAAGTTGTAGTTCATCGTGACGGTGGTATTCACATGCAGGAGTACTCTCAGGGTAAAAGAAAGGCTGCTGTAAAAAAGATTGGTTCAACAAAAAAGCGGGGTACTATTGTTTCTTTTGAACCTGATACAGCCATTTTTGGACAACAAGAGTTTACCTATGAACGTATTGTAAATCACATGCGCCAGCAGGCGTACTTGGTTCGAGGTCTTAAAATTACTGTCATCGATGCGCGCCATGCAAGCGATGAAGTTCTTAAACCTCTCGGAACAAAAGGTAAGGATGGTCGTATCGGAATTGACCCAACCGAAGTCTATTATATTCGCGATCTGAATCTACAGGTACCATCACACACTTTCTATTTCGAAGGCGGTCTCGCTTCTCTTGTTCGATTTACCAACCAAATTCTTACACCGCTCCATAAAAATATCTTTTATGTAGAAAAGCCAGCAGAAGGTGTAGAGTCAGTAGAAATCGCTTTGCAATACGCCGATGACGTATCAAGTAGAATCTTGGCATTTGCAAACAATATTTATAACTCAGAAGGCGGTACGCATATTACGGGTTTCAAAACATCACTCACTCGTACGCTTAATACCTATGCCAAAAAGAATAATCTTGTAAAAGGCGACGACGACTCTTTTACAGGCGACGACGTTCTTGAGGGTATAACAGCTGTTGTTTCAGTTAAAATACGCGAAATCCAATTTGAAGGACAAACAAAAGCAAAGCTCGGTACCGTAGAGGCACAAGGCGCTGTTGCGGGTGTATTTACTGAAGCTTTCTCAGCTTTCCTCGAAGAACATCCAGATGATGCGAAGGGTATCATAAATAAAGCGGTTCTCGCTATGAAGGCTCGTAAGGCTGCTAAAGCTGCAAAAGATTCTATTTTGCGAAAGGGCGCACTTGAAGGTACAACTTTGCCTGGAAAACTCGCTGATTGTCAGTCTCGAGATGCTTCAGAGTCAGAACTTTTTATTGTGGAGGGAGACTCCGCTGGAGGTAGTGCAAAAACAGGTCGCGATCGCCGAACCCAGGCTATTTTGCCGCTCCGAGGAAAGATTCTTAACATTGAGCGAGCACGTCTTGATCGTATGCTTCAGTCAGAGCAGATCAAAAATCTTGTCCTTGCTTTTGGTACTGCAATTGGCGACACCTTTGACATTTCAAAGCTTCGATATCACAAACTCATTCTTGCAACCGATGCCGATGTCGACGGAGCACACATCCGTACACTTATTCTAACTTTGTTGTACCGATACTTCAGGCCTTTGCTTGAAGGTGGTTTCGTTTATATTGCTCAACCACCACTCTATAAGGTGAAGCGTGGCAAAGAAATAATGTATTTCTATACCGAAGAAGAGAAGAACACTGCTCTCGGTTCTGAAATCAATGATATGCAGGGAATCGTTTCCACCGATTCAATTAACACAGAATCGACCGCAGTTGATACTTCAATTGATGAAGAAGCACAAGCGGAAGCTGAAGAGACAACAGCTAAGAAGCCAAAGATTTCTATACAGCGTTACAAGGGTCTTGGAGAAATGAATGCGGATGAATTGTGGGAAACTACCATGGATCCTGCTCGCAGAATCCTTAAGCAAGTTACTATCGAGGATGGCCAAGATGCTGATAAAGTGTTCGACATGCTTATGGGAACTGATGTTCCTGCTCGAAAACTCTTTATTCAGTCAAATGCTCGCAAGGCAACTATCGATATTTAGTAGCATTATTGAGTATCGTTCATTCAGAATAGTGCTTCAAACAAAGGCCGTAAGGTGTTGACTATAGCCTTATTTTGATATATAATATTGAAACGTATGAATACCCACATGAAATACACATTTACTGCCTTTTTTATTGCCCTTTTTGTTGCAACGGCTTTTATTCCGCACGTCGCTTTTGCTTTATCGCTCGAAAGTATTGCAGATCCATTCTGTGTTTTTCGTGATTGTGATGACGAGGTAAGAAATGTAAATTACGTTAACAGTAATAATGTAAATAGTAATGTTAACAGTCCTGGTGGTGTGGTTTCAGGTAATTCGGCAATTATTGTAAGTCCTTCAGTGCTTACAAATACAGACTCAAATTCTAACTCTAATGTAGATTCTAATTATGACTTTGGTCAGCTCGGTGTAAGTTGTAGCTCGGGTACAGCAACTTCTTATGTTGGCCGTACTGTTATTTGGAATGCTTCAGCATGGGGTGGAAATGGTAACTACTCATATTCATGGACTGGCTCTGAAGGACTTTCTGATTCAGGTTCGTCTGCTTCAATTCGCTACGACAAAACAGGTACTAAAACAGCACAGGTTCGTGTAACTTCTGGTGGTCGTTCAGTAACACAGACATGTTCACATTCAATTCTTGTCTATAACTCAAGCTCTGATTATTACGATGATTATGACTATGACTACGATGATGACTATGATAATGATGACGATTTGAGTGTTAAGTGTACAGTTGATGACAGAACAGTAAAGGTTGGCGAATCAGTTCGCTATGAAGCCGATGCTGATGGTGGTTCAAGTTCATACCGATATGAATGGGATGGCTCTGATGGATTTAGCGACACTGGCCGTACAACACGAGTCGAATATGACTATCCAGGAACTTACCGTATGGAAGTCGAGGTTCGTTCTGGTGGCCAGTACGAAACACGTAGTTGTCCAACGGTTCGCGTAGAAGACGATAATGATTCAGATCGTTACTATACAACTCAGCGAGTTTCAACAACTTACAATGGTGATCTTACTGCTTCATGTACTGCAGACAGAACATCAGCTAATCCTGGAGTTCCTGTAACATGGATGGTGTATCCTCGAGGCGGCAATGGTTCATATGCCTATGCTTGGAGTGGTTCAGATGCACTACAGAGCAATCGGGACAGTGTTGTAACAGGTTACTATACACAAGGACTTAAGAGTGCAAATGTAACGGTATCTTCAGCTGGTCGCCAAATTACAGTTGCTTGTGG
This sequence comes from uncultured Candidatus Saccharibacteria bacterium, assembly GCA_964633555.1. Classification (GTDB taxonomy): domain Bacteria; phylum Patescibacteriota; class Minisyncoccia; order Phycocordibacterales; family PALSA-1337; genus CAZGUZ01. The sequence goes on from CAZWGR010000001.1 coordinate 23,380, forward strand.
ATCGGTTTCTATTACAGGTTCTGCTGTGCGCACTGGTACAGTTAGTCCATCAAGTGGAACTAAGTCAGGAACAACAGATGTTAAATCTGCAGATAAAGAAACTCTTACAGGCGCTATTGGTGCCCTAGGTGCAGCTTCAATTCTTTCTCTTAAGAATGCTCCATGGGGTTCAGTTTCTATCCTCGTAATTCTCGTGCTTTTGGGAACAATCTTCTACATGATTTACAATAAGAATAAATTATAATTCTTATTGAATGTGAGTACAGCATATGTAGTAATACATATAACGGGTACTATTCAATATAATGTCAGCAAAAAACCGGCCAAGACCGGTTTTTTGCTGTTATGGCTATGTCACAATACTAAGATCGCTGCTTAATTTCAGTCTCAAGTCGAGCAATTGCTTCTTCGGCAATAATTTGGCCGATCTGACCATGATCACGACTTTCAAGAGTAATCTTGCCAGCCTCAATATCTTTATCACCAATGATGATTGTATAAGGAGCAAAGGCATCTTTAGCTTTGCGAACCTTCTTACCAAAGCCGTCATTGGTTGTATCAATACGAGCACGAATACCTCGAGAGCGAAGATCCTTGTAGATTTTCTGTGCTGTTTCAAAAGCTGTTTCTTTTACAGGTACTACATACACCTGTTCAGGAGCAAGCCAAAGAGGGAATTTACCTGCATAGTGCTCAATAAGGAAGCCAATGAATCGTTCGTGGGTAGAAAGTGGAGCTCGATGAATACAGAGCGGAGTCTTTTTTGTTCCATCTTTATCAACATAAGTAAGGCCAAAGCGCTCTGGAACCGCAAAGTCTACTTGGTTTGTAGCAAGGGTAAACTCACGACCAATTGCTGACCAAATCTGAACGTCAATCTTTGGTCCATAGAATGCACCCTCATCTTCAGCTTCAAAGAAGGGCACTTTAAGGTCTTGAAGACTTTTGCGAACCATGTCTTCAGTCTTAACCCAGAGAGCTTCATTGTCGATATACTTCTTGCCAAGCTTTTCTTTTGAGTGCTTTGAAAGGCGCATCTTAAAGCTGTTAATTCCAAAGATCTTGAAATAGTACAAATACATTTCAATAACTTTTTTGAATTCATCGAAGAATTGTTCTTCGGTACAGTAAATGTGAGCATCATTCATTTGCAAAGAACGTACGCGCATGAGACCAAAGAGTTCACCCGATTTCTCATGTCGATAACATGTGCCGTATTCAGCTAAGCGAAGAGGCATTTCTTTATAGCTACGAGGTCGCGCATCAAAGATTTTATGATGATGCGGACAGTTCATTGCTTTCAGATAGTATTTACCGCCTTCGTATTCCATAGGAGGGAACATAGAATCCTCATAATAAGGAAGATGGCCTGATGTTAGATAGAGCTTGTCTTTTGCAAGGTGAGGTGTGTGAACGCGCTCGTACTCATAAGCAAATTCAGTTTCTTTTGCGAGCTTTTCAAGTTCTTCAATAATTGCTCCGCCATTTGGAAGCCATAGTGGTAAACCAGCACCAACATCTTCATTGAATTCAAAGATGTCGAGTTCTTTTCCGAGTTTTCGATGATCGCGCTTCTCGGCCTCTTTTTGCTGTAATTCGTATGCTTCAAGCTCTTCTTTGCTTGAGAAAGCGAGGCCGTATATACGAGTGAGCATTTTATTTTTTTCATCTCCTCGCCAATATGCGCCTGCAATGCGGTAAAGTTTAAGACCCTTCATGTCGACATTCTTCATAGAATCGACATGTCCGCCACGGCAAAGGTCAGTAAAGTCTCCCGAAGTGTAGAGGGTGATTTTTTCTCCTTTAGCTGCTATTTCATTAATGAGTTCTATTTTGTAAGGATTATCTTTGAAGAATTCTAGAGCTTCTTCTCTCGATACTTCTTTTGCTGTAAAACCATCCCAGCTCTTTGAAATTTCGCGCATCTTTTGTTCGATTTTTCCAAGATCCTTTTCATTGATTGGTTCTGCAAAATCAAAGTCGTAGTAAAAGCCGTTATCAATAGCAGGGCCAATAGTTACTTTTGTAGAAGGATAGATTTTAAGAACTGCGCTTGCGAGTAAGTGAGCAAGAGAGTGTCGAATAAGAGCTAATTGTTCGTTGTTGTTCATGTATTTAAGTTAATAATAAAACGCCCGAGCCTATACGCGAATAATCGTGTATATGCTCGGGCGCAAGACTCCGGTCTTCCGCGGTTCCACCGGGCTTCGCTGCGTATATCTTATATATTACAGCAATCTTTGTAATAGATTAGGCTTTCGCTTGGTTACCCAACTGCGATTGGTAGTCGCAACAATCTCTATTTCTTGCATTGTAGCGCAAGCCCTGTTTTGTTGCAAATGAGACAATTTCACTGCTTGCACAGTTTGCTCACAATTTATACTCAGAAAAATCAAAAAGTTATGAATTTTTTATAGAAAAAACCCTTGCTTAACTCACTCAAAAAACTATACTAAATATATATCACTAACTTAATACTCATGTCACAAAATTCCCTTCAAAATAGTGCAAAAGAACATGTGCCACAGTACATCCATGATCTCAAAAGGGAATTAATTGACCACACTGAAAATCACGTACCGCAGTACATTCACGACCTCAAGAAGGAGCTAGTTGATCGTATTGAAAATCACGTACCGCAGTACATCCACGACCTCAAGAAGGAGCTAGTTGATCGTATTGAAAATCATGTACCACAGTACATCCATGACCTCAAAAAGGAATTGAAAGCACATACAGACACCTCAGTAAATGCTCTTGCAGAACTTGTAGCTAAAAACATGTTCACCAAAGATGATGCAAAGAATTTGGCCGCTAAGGTAGATTTAAAGTTGCTTGCAATTAAAAAAGATCTCGAAAAGTTTGCAACAAAGAAAGATCTTGAAAGATTTGCTACCAAGAAGGATCTTGAGCGTTTTGCCACAAAGGAGGATCTTAAGTTGTGTGCAACCAAGGAAGACCTTAAGCAATTCGCAACTAAGGAGGATCTTAAGCAATGTGCAACAAAAGATGATATTAAAAATCTACCCACTCGAGCAGAACTTGCTGTTCAAACAGATTTTCTCGTAAAAATGTGGCAATCACACGAGGGTCGCATCGGTCACTTAGAGAGGGTTGTGGTTGAGAAATAATTGTATTTGCCGCTGCACAAAATACTGAGCAGTTACAGTACCTTTATTTTATCAATAATAATACTCTTCTGGCCATTGCGTTCAGACATTTTACCTTTAAGTGCAATACAAACATCCGGATTAAGAATTGTACGGTAAGTGGCTAGAGTTTTAGGGAATACTACAGCTTCGAGTGATCCAGTAAAGTCGGCCACCTTAAGGAAAGCCATAAGGTCACCTTTTTTTGTTGCGATTTGCTTCGCTTCTTCTATGGTGCAAGCAAAAGTAGCTTCGGCACCATCCTTAAGTGACTCTTTTGCTTTAGCTATATTCATACCGCTTTTTTCTATTGCTTCACGGTATTGGTCGAGGGGGTGACCAGAAACATACAAGCCAAGCAATTCTTTTTCCCAGGCTAAGCGCTGACGTGGGTGAATAGCTGGAGCTGGTTCGAGTTTAAGGGTTGGTAAAGACGAAGTGTCTGCCATGAGCCCAAAAAGAGAGTCTTGATTTGTTGGGCGCTTCTCATGTTCTTTGTTGTAAGCCAAAAGATTTTCGATATTACCGAGGAGTGTGCCACGTTCATGACCAAAGTTATCAAGGGCACCAGCTTTAATAAGCGCTTCAAGAGACTTTTTATTAAGGTTTCTATCCTGAACTCGATCAAGGAAATTAATGAGAGAAGTAAAATGTCCGCCGCGCTTACGCTCATCAATAATTGCTGTGGCTATATTTTGACCAAAGTTTTTAATGGTAACGAGTCCGAAGCGAATACGATCAGGCTCACCGTCTTTGCCTTTAATAACGGTGAATTGGCTGTAACTTTCATTAATGTCTGGGGGCAGAATAGGAATCTGCATGCGCTTACATTCAGCAATGATTTCGGCAATCTTTTCTACATCACCTGAGTCGGCAGTAAGTACGGCTGACATATAGATAGCAGGGAAATTAGCTTTCATATATGCTGTTTGATAGGCAACGCGGCCATAACTAGCAGCGTGGGCTTTATTGAAACCGTAAGCGGCAAATGGTTCGATAAGCTCCCAAAGTTTTTTGGCTTTTGAGGCTGTCATGCCATTTTTTACAAGACCATCAAGGAGTTTACCTTTTTGCTCTTCCATTTCTTTGGGAATTTTCTTTCCCATAGCTTTACGAAGCTTGTCTGCTTCGAGCCAAGAATATCCAGCAAGTTCAATAGCAATCATCATAACGTCGTCCTGGTAGGTAATAACACCAAAAGAACGTTCAATAATATTTTTGAGGCGTGGATCAATATATTCAATCTTTGAATGATCGTGTTTTCGTTCAATGTATACAGGAATCATTTCAAGAGGTCCTGGGCGGTAGAGCGCCACCATAGCGTTAATGTCGTGAATAGTTGAAGGCTTAAGCTCGACCAAGAATCGGGTCATACCTGTACCGTTGAGCTGGAAAAGTCCCACCGTTTCACCTCGAGCAAGCATTGCAAATGTCTTAGGATCATCGAGGGGAATGTTTTCAATATCAATATCGATATCCTCAATCTTTTTAACGCGATCTACAGCGTCGGCAAGAATGGAAAGGTTTTTAATACCAAGAAAGTCGAATTTAAGGAGTCCTACGCCGTCTTCTCCTACGCCGTGCATGTCGTACTGAGTAATAATTTTACCTTCACCTTTAGGGTCGTATTGAAGAGGTACGTATTCATCAAGAGGGCGAGGGGCAATAACCACACCGGCAGCGTGAACCGAAATGTGACGGGCACAGCCTTCAATCTTTTTAGCCATGTCAATAATTCTTTGAACATCAGCTTCTTTGGTATAGAGCTCTTTGAGTTCGGGAACTTCTTCGAGGGCGCGATCAATAGTCATTGGAAAGCCTTGTGCTCCCATAGGAATCATTTTAGATATTTTGTCACCAAGGTCATAAGGGTAGCCCATAGCGCGAGCAACGTCGCGAACAGCACCGCGGGCCATCATGGTACCGAATGTTCCAATTTGCGCTACTTTATCATGGCCATACTTTTGTCGAGCATAGCTAATAACCTCGTCGCGACGGTTATCGGCATAGTCCATGTCGATATCGGGAGCAGAAGGTCGCTGTGGGTTAAGAAAGCGTTCGAATGGCAAACGGTATTCGAGCGGGTTTACATTCGTAATATGAGTTACGTATGTGGTTAAAGAACCAGCAACCGATCCTCGAATGTTGGTAAGAATTCCATTTTCATGGGCATAACGAAGTAGGTCAGATACTACAAGAAAGTACTGAGCATATCCTTTATCTTTAATAACTTTAAGTTCGTATTCGAGGCGGTTAACTACTTCAGGATCATCAACTTTAAGCCCGCGCTTAGGAATTCCTTCGTAGGCAATACGACGGAGCTCATCATCATATGAAAGGCCACTCTCAACGATGTAGTTTGGAAAGGTCCACTTTGCAAGTTCAAGTTTAAGGTTGCACATTTCGGCAATCTTAGCCGTATTATCGAGCGCTTCGGGAATGTCTTTAAAAAGTTCTTCAGCTCGTTCAGAAGAGATAAAAGAAAAATCTTCGTCTTCGCTATCGTTAAGGCGCTCAGCAGCTGCATCGCCCCCTGCTGTGTTAACGAGCATGAGCGTATCACGAGCTACGCGGTCTTCGGGGTGCAAATAGTAAACATCGTGGGCAGCTACAAGGGGCGTACCAGTCTCATTGCCGAGCTTTATGAGCTGATTC
>CAZWGR010000001.1:29283-52496 GCA_964633555.1 uncultured Candidatus Saccharibacteria bacterium
GTAAAATCTTTTGCTAAAAGAACAAGTCGTGTGCGGCGGCTATCGACACCTGCTTGCATGTCTTTACGAGTTCGGGCTGCAACATAAGCGTCTACGCCGATAATTGGTTTAATTTCCTTTTTTGTACACTGTTTGTAGAATTCAATTGCTCCATACATGTTTCCCGCATCGGTAAGAGCAAGTGATTTCATGCCATACTTCTTTGCTTCATCGACAAGGTCGTCGATTTTTGGTAAAGCATTAAGAAGGGAATAGTGACTGTGGGTGTGGAGGTGAACAAAACGAGACATGCATCAAGTATAGCAAATTTATCGATGTGTGTGATACTTATCTATACTAAAAATATTGCATAATAAACGCATAACAATTGGAATAGACGAAGTCGGTCGCGGGCCAATAGCAGGACCTGTCTGTGTTGGTGCCTGTATGATTTTAGATTCGAAGCAGGCCCGAAAGCTTTTTAAGGGTGTTCGCGAATCGAAACAGCTTACAGAGCAAAAGCGCACAGAGTGGCTTATTAAAATGCGTAATGCTCAAAAAGAGGGATACATTATTTTTTCTACAACAATGGTTTCGGCTGAGTATATTGATACATACGGCATTAGCCCAGCAATTAAAAAGGCTTTAAAGAGTTCTTTGTATAAAGCTATGTATAAAGCCGAAGCAGGATGTGACGATGTACACATTGAACTCGATGGCGGTTTGTATGCTCCACCAGAATTTGCCTCACAGAAGACCTATATTAAAGGAGATGCCCGCTTTATGAGCATCGCTCTGGCTTCTATTGCTGCAAAAGTGCATCGAGATACTTATATGATACGTAGTGCAAAGAAATATACACCATACGGTTTTAATATTCATAAAGGCTATGGAACAAAAGCTCACTATGCAGCATTGCGAAAATTCGGTTTATCGCAATTACACAGAAAATCGTTCTTAAAGAAGTTTATTTAGTAGAAACGCGCACCTGTCTGAACAGGTAATAACGGCTATCGTGGGGTATTGACTCATAATGCAAGTCGTGTTATTTTCAGTACAGATGCAATTTGTTGGAGAAATCTAACACAACCCCCAACCCGCTCCGGCGGGTTAGAAAGTGAATTATGACACCAAACGAGGGGGCTGAAGCATCTAATAGTGCCCAGCCTCCAATGAGAGTGTCCTCTTCTGCGGCAATTTGCTGCATTGTGAGGATTACGGATGAAGGGCGAGTAGAAATGCTCGCCATCACAACCACTACGCCTAGTGGTTGGTCAAAAAGTACCAAGGTACAGTTCCCAACTGAATCAGGTAAGACGGCAGTCGAGCTTGGGAGTTTAGAGCCCGAAGATCCGGTATCGATCGTGACGCGGTGTCTCGAAACTGAGGTTTTTGCTGAGAGCACTCGGATTACTGATTTTGTTAGACCAATAGACTCAAGTTTAGTCTCATTGGAATGTACAAGCAGTCGTCCAACAGCGATTATCTCCTGGTGTGTGAGGGCTGACAAGGAGCACAAAGCAGAGCCCTCACTTCACGAGAAGCAGGTCTTCGCCTTCATGGCAATCGATACAATAGAACGGGTACTAAGACAACAACCCGTGCACGACGCAGATACAAAAAAGCGTCGTTCCGAAGTACTCAGTCCACCTCGGTGGGTTGAAGTACGGGATCTGCTTCGAGAGATGCAGACACTGCACGGGCGCATCGCTCATGCAGTGTCTGCTCTGCAGACGCTGCGCATACTAGCGCGTCTTGATCAAAGTGGTAGGGTGGCAAGTGAATATTCAGACCTCCTTGATCGGCCCGAGTTCCGACCTTTGTCGGGCGATCCCGCACGAGTTGTAGAATACCTCGTTCGACACAAGCCGAGGTCGATACCGCAACCTATTGCACCGCCTCGGCGGTAACAACCGCCCTTTTGCAAGGCGGCACAAAAAGCCAGCGCTCCTTAACCGGACGCTGGCTCTTTCTTTTATATGCTTGCATAAACATACAAAATGATGTAATATGGCAATATTATGGTAAACAGAATGCGTGCTAACCGGGCACACCGGGACAATCGACGCTCACACCACGCTTTGGATGCAACACGTACAACTGTTGCCAAAGACACTGGTGTAGCACATCTTCGACACCACGTCTGCCTCAAAACAGGTATGTACCGAGGTCGCAAGGTTCTCGACATTGCCTCAAAAGCCGAGTAGCGATACACTTACAGTATTATAAAGTTTAAATGCAGTAGTTCTTCAAAAAAATGGCCAATAGACATCTTTCTCGATCGATAGTAATGCAAACTCTGTTCGAGTGGGATTTTAGAGGTTATTCACTTGAAGTACTCAAAGAAAGCATCGCCCGTAATGCTCAGGAATTTGCTCCTGGCATGGGCGATCTTTCTTTTATGGAAACTCTCACTCAAGGAGTTGCTGCAAAAAGAAACGATCTCGACGCTGTTATTGAAAAAGCAGCTCCAGAATGGCCTATCGATAAGATCTCAATTGCTGATAGAAATATTCTACGTATTGGCCTCTACGAACTTCTGTTCTCTGATCGAAGTGAGGTCCCCGCAAAAGTAGCTATTAACGAAGCTATTGAACTTGCAAAAACTTTTGGCGGAGAAAACAGCGGAAAGTTTGTTAACGGTGTGCTCGGCTCTGTGTATAAAGAACTAGGTGAACCTGGTAAAGATGTAGAACCAAAAAAGAAACGTCCAAAAGATGTTCCTTTCGAGCAAATGCCTATTCAAAAGCTCGGTGGTGCAGTTGTGTATGCACAGCACCAGGGTGAAACCTATCTGGCCCTCGTGCACGATATTTTTGGACACTGGACTCTTTCAAAAGGAAAGATCGAAGCCGAAGAAGATGTTCGTACAGGAACAATTCGCGAGATCAAAGAAGAAATGGGTCTCGACATTACGATTAAAGAAGATTTGGGTAGTAATGAATATGTGGCTTCTGATCCAGAAAAAGGCAAAATCCGAAAACAAGTTCACTATTTTCTAGCAGAATCTTTCTTTGATCCAATTACCCTTGGAACAAGTGGAGGTCTTGATGATGCACGCTGGTTTAAACTCTCGGATATTCTTGAATTAAATTTTTATAACGATATTCTTCCAATTGTGACTAAAGCAATTATGCTTGTTTCAAAGCATGTAGAAGGGAAGAAATAATTAATGTATATATGGCTATAGCAGGAGAAAAAAAGACACGTGGTGCTCGAGGTCCACGAGGGCATATGCCGGACTTTGACGCTTTGGCAACAAAGCTCGGTGTTCACTTTAAGTCTATGGATTTGCTTAAAACAGCTTGTACACACCGCTCATATCTCAATGAGAATCGTGGAGCACGTTTAGTACACAATGAACGCCTTGAGTTCTTGGGTGATGCCGTACTTGAACTTGTAGTTACAATATTTTTGTATCAAAAATTTCCTGATAAAGCAGAGGGTGACTTAACTGCATATCGTTCGGCTTTAGTTAATACCGTAAGTCTGTCTAAGGTGGCGCAGCATATCGGTATCAATAATTACATGCTCTTATCACGCGGAGAGGCAAAAGATCAGGGCAGAGCACGTTCAATTATTCTTGCTGACGCTGTTGAGGCCGTTATCGGAGCTATTTATCTTGACCAAGGCTTTGGAGGAGCAGGCAACTTTATCGAAAAGTTCATCCTTTCATACATTGATATTGATACCATTATCAAAAAGAAGCTTTGGCTTGATGCAAAGAGTAGATTCCAAGAAAAGGCTCAAGAAATGACCGGAATAACTCCATCGTACAGAACTCTCAAAGAAATGGGTCCTGATCACAATAAGCAGTTTACTCTTGGTGTATTTTTGGGCGATGTTCAAGTGGCTACAGGTTCAGGTATGTCAAAACAAGAGGCAGAACAAAAGGCTGCAGAAAAAGCACTCGAAGTGAAAGCGTGGTAATAATGTGGTGTTGTATACACATGGTACAATATAACCATGCTTAAAGAGCTCGAAATCTCAGGCTTTAAATCTTTTGCCAAAAAAGCGACGCTTAAATTCTCGGCGCCTATTTCTGCTATTGTTGGTCCAAATGGTTCAGGAAAATCTAATGTTGCAGAAGCCTTTAGATTTGCACTCGGCGAACAATCAGTTAAATCGATGCGCGGAAAGCGAGGCGAAGACCTTATCTTTACCGGCAGTGATGGCTCACGAATTAATCGCGCTTCGGTAAAATTAGTTTTTGATAATACATCACGAAAGTTAGCTCTTGATTTTGATGAAGTTGTTATTGAGCGCGTTGTTCATCGCGACAATTCTAATGAATACTTTTTAAATGGTAGCGCAGTGCGCCTTAAAGATATTGTTGAGCTTTTAGCTGGGGCACATATTGGTTCTTCGGGTCACCATATTATTTCACAAGGTGAGGCTGATAGAATTTTGTCATCAAATATTCATGAGCGCCGTCAGATGATTGAGGATGCTCTTGGTTTGCGCGTATACCAATATAAAAAACTTGAAAGCCAAAAGAAGCTCGAAAAAACTCTTGCCAATATGAAAGAGGTAGAATCTTTGCGTAGAGAAATTGCTCCGCATCTTAAGTTCTTGGCAAAGCAAGTAGAGAAAATTCATAAGACAGAAGAATTGCGTCAAGAATTCCGCAGTCGCATGAAAGAATATTTAAAGCGTGAGGATGTTTATGTTAATGAATCTCTCAATCGTGTTCGCGAAGAGCTTAAACAACCACAGCATCAAGAAACTGAGCTTATTAAAAAGCTCGACCAGGCTCGCACTCAACTTGAGCATATGGAAAAGCGCGATGTTAAAAGCGATGAACTCATTGCTGTAGAAAAAGAGCTGCATGATTTACGCATGAAGCATGATATGGTAATGCGCGAAGCAGGAAAGCTCGATGGAGAAATTGAAGCGCTCAAGCGTAGCATTGATCGCGAACGGGAGCGTATGCGCCATGACGATACGCGTACTGTGCGCATGATGGATGTTCGTAATGTAGTACGCTCTATACACCAAGCAATTGATGCTGCTCTTAAGAATCGTACTCTTGAATCATTTGAGAGTGCTCTTAAGCATGTACAAACTGCAGTTACAAGTTTTGTTGAAGAGCATTCAGAAAAGATTGATACTTCTCGCATTGCAGATGCCGAAAAAGAAGTTGATAGCTATATGAAAAAGCGTAGTGAGCTTGAATCACACACGCAAGAAATTAAAGAGCGACAAATCACAGCCGAGGCTCGATATCGAGATGTTCAGCAGGCAATCGAAAAAGAAAAAGATTCGAATCGCGAAGCCGAAAAGAATGTATTTAAGTATATGGCCGAACTCAATGAAGTTCGTACAGTTTTGGCAACCCTTAAAGCGCGAGAGCAAAGAATTCTACAAGAAAAAGATGCTTGTGCTGCCGAGCTCAAAGAAGCATATGTCTTGGGCGGCCGCGATGCAACTGATTATGAAAGTATTGCTATCGACATCGGTTTAATTATGAGCGAACCTCGTTCTGTACAAGAAGACAGAAAGAAGTCTTTGGAGCGCCTTAAAATTCGCCTTGAAGATGCTGGTGTCGGTGGAACAAGCGAAATTCTTAAAGAACATAAAGATACTGAAGAACGTGATGCCTTTTTATTGCGCGAAATTACTGATCTCGAAAAGGCGCGCCTCTCGCTCGAGCAAATTATTGCCGACCTCGATGCGCGCCTTAACCTTGAATTTACCGATGGCCTCCTCAAAATCAATACTCAGTTCCAACATTTCTTTACTATGATGTTTGGTGGGGGTGCGGCTTCACTCACCCTTGTACAGCCAACAAAACGCTCAAAATCTGCCCTTAAAGAATTACTCGAAGCAGGCTCAGAAAATATTCCTGAAACCGAAACCGCTGAAGATGCTCAAGGCCCGCAGGGAATTGATATTTCAGTTTCTTTGCCACGTAAAAAAGTAAAGGGTCTTATGATGCTTTCAGGCGGCGAGCGCGCCCTAACATCGATCGCTCTTTTATTTGCTTTATCACAAGTAAATCCACCACCATTTATTATTCTCGATGAAACTGATGCCGCGCTCGATGAAGCAAATTCACGCAAGTATGGCGATATGGTAGAAAGTCTTTCCCAGCTTTCTCAGCTTATTGTTATTACCCACAATCGCGAAACTATGTCTCGTGCTGGAATCCTCTACGGTGTAACTATGGGTAATGATGGTGGGTCAAAACTGCTTTCAATTCAGTTTGATGAAGCGGTACGTGTGGCGAAGTGAAATATATACGAACATGATTCACCCCGACACATTTAAAAGTACTAAGTTTAATGGTTCAAAAGGGCTCGTGATGTTCGGAGATAAAATGCTCGTATATCGTAGAGATGGGAATACGCAGAGTTCCCCTTTTTGCCTTGATTTACCCGGTGGCGGGAGAGAGGGTGCTGAAACACCATTTGATACTTTTAAACGTGAACTCAAGGAAGAATTCGACCTTGATATACAAAAAGAACAAGTGCATTCTTCGTATCAGTTCCCTAGTATTTTATTTCCTGGTGAGCTATCATTTTTCTTTGTAACTAAGCCAATGAATTACGATATTAAAGATATTAATTTTGGCAGTGAAGGGCTTGAGTGGATGCTCATGACACCTCAAGAATTCCTTGAGCGTACCGATGCTATTCCTCGGCAACAGGATAGGGTTAGAAAGATATTGACCGAGATTGAGTAACCCTGATTACTAAGACGGTAAAATAATCGTACTCAAATCTTCTGTAGCTAATTCTAGCGAATATTTCATAAGCCCAATTATTATTTCTTCTTATATATAAAAGAAACCGCTCACAACTTGCGTCGTGAGCGGAGTTTCCTTGCATGCTGACGGTGTCACATGAAGAATCGTCGGGCTGAGAGAATCGCAGCCAGACCGTTCGCAATCGCGCCGCATGCCGGGAAAAATGCTTGCGAGATTGTTTTGGGTTTTCCGATGAGCTCGAGTGCGCAGCCGAGGGAGCAAGCTCCCCAGAACCACGGATCTTGCCCGTCTGGATTGCTCCATTGATCGGCAAAGGTCGGGATCATCGCGATATACATTGCTGTAGGGATCGAGATGACGCCTTTATTGTCGCTCGTGAGCTTCCAGACAATGAGAGCAAGGACGACACAGATAGCAGTGATGCTTTCCGTACTACCCCAACTCCATCGACCATGACCCACGGTGAGCTTAACGAGTGCGATGAGAGTGATCGTGCATGCGCCAGTCTCGAACACGACCATGCTCCATGGCCGTTTATTGCCAGCAGAGACGATCGCGATGACCACCCACATTGACCACGTCGCCAGATTCAGGCGGACATTGTGCATCAGCAGATTTACTGTGAGATACACGAACGCCATCATGATGATGGCGAAACCTACTTTCGGCAAATTTTGTTTTTTCAATTATACCTCCTAATATCATTATGCTACATATATATAATATAGTCAATATACTTCACATTAGGCTAAGCAGCATACTCCATTTGTATTCAAGGTACAGGTAATTTTATGGTTGAAATTATCTTCGAATAAAGGCACCTACGTGCCTTTATTAGTCCTTTCCTGCAAAAGGAGTATTTTGTTTTGCGCCGAGCAACATTCTCAAGGAATTGACAAAGTACATAAATAGATGCATTATATTATAAGTGTAGGACCTTAATATAAATCACTAAAATTCGCCATGGCTTAAAGTGCCTCTAAATGAGGTCTTTTGAGCTGTGGCGAAGAGTCCAGCGAAAACAATCGAGCATGCTGCGCAATCGTAAAAAGCAGCGAGCTCACAACCAGAAAGGACATGCTATATGAATAGCGAGTTCATACTCAGACAGGGAGCAGGGCAGAAACTGGAGTTTGCTGTTCAGCGTAACGGCGGTACATCGGCAGACATCGAATACCTCTCGACCGGCGAAAACTTCCGTATAGTCACACTACTGCGGAAAGGAAGGGTCAGGCTCGTCGAGGTTTCCGAGAACGGTTCCGAAGGTGCGGTCATCACGACTGTGCCGACACCTGTCGAATGGACCGTCGACAACGAAGGTAACATCCACTTTGCGCTCACCAGTAATGGCATGACCTGCGAAGAGTGGGAACTGCACCTCGAGCGTCGTGGTTTGCGTATTGGCGACTATGCACGTAAATTGCTGCGTCGTGCAAGCGAAGCTCCGTCCAGTGGTGTTATCTATAATATCGTGGTGCTTCCGGGCAAGAAGTTCAGCGACAGCGACCGTATCACGAAGAAGATTCGTGCGGCTGCTGACAAGAAAGGCTGGCTCAAGCCTCATTGGGAGGTCGCCTGCCTGATCCGCGACACGTTCACGGATGAGCAGTTGGAAGCCATGGGTCTGTGGTACATCGTTACGATGCACGAACCCATCAAGGATTCCGACGGCGGTCCGGGCTTGCTCGACTCCCGCCGGGGCGCTGGTGGTCGTTGGCTCGGTGCCCGCGATGACGGGCCTGACGACCGCTGGTGCGACAATGGTGGTTTCGCGTTCGACGAGTCGAGTGTGGTTCGGAATTCTAGAGTCTAGGATTTGAGAAAAATGGTAATATGTTTTACCAACCGCTCTAGAGATATGCGTTTAACTCTAGCACCCTGCGCAAGTCGGGTGTTTTTATATTTTATAATCCAGCGTACGAGTTTCGAGGTTTGCAGCTACAACGGTATAGGTTACTTTGTCACCGAGAGTGTATTTTTTGCCGGTCTTTTTTCCAATGATTGAATAGGTCTTCTTATTGAACTCATAGAAATCGGTACCGAGATCACGGATCTTTACCATTCCTTCGCAACGAGTGTCGACATCTTCGATATAAATACCCCATTCTGTAACTCCAGAAATTGTGCCGGTAAACTTTTTACCTAAGTGCTGAGCCATGTACTCTACTTGTTTAAGTTTAATAGAAGTTCGTTCTGCATCGGCAGCATCGATTTCACGTCGAGTAGATTTTTGAGCAATGTTTTCGAATCGTACAATATCGCGATCACCAAATGGTTCGCCTGTAAGATGCTTATGAAGAATTCTTTGCACAAGAAGGTCAGGGTAGCGGCGAATTGGCGAAGTAAAGTGTGTGTAATAATCAAAAGCCAAACCAAAGTGGCCGATATTCTTGGTTGAATAAATAGCCTTTTGCATTGAGCGAATTGTGGCTGTTCGGATAAGGTCTTCGTGCTGTGTTCCTTCAATTTGCTTTAGGAGTTTTTTAAGATCGTGAGCAGTGATCTCTTTGTCAGTGTTGAGACTATAACCAAGAGCTCGCACGAAAATTCCAAGATCAGCAATGCGATCCTTATCAGGAACATCGTGGATTCGGTAAATTGAGCCCGTATCACGATGACCTTTGCGCTTAATTTCAGAGTGAACAAACTTAGCCACTTCGCGGTTAGCAAGAAGCATGTATTCCTCGACAAGTTTATGAGCATCTTTACGCACCTTTTTATATACTCCAATTGGCTTACCAGTTTCATCAAGCTTAAACTTAATTTCATCTTGCTCGAATTCAATAGCGCCTTTATTGAACTTTTCTTTTTGGAGTTCTTTAGCGATGGCGTTGAGCGTAGTTAATTCTTTGGCAAAATCACCAGCTTTGGTTTCGAGGCACTCTTGAGCTTCTTCGTAAGTAAAGCGGCGATTTGAATTGATAACTGTGCGGCCAAACCATCGATCATGAACACGACCACGAATGTCC
Source organism: uncultured Candidatus Saccharibacteria bacterium (assembly GCA_964633555.1). Taxonomy (GTDB): domain Bacteria; phylum Patescibacteriota; class Minisyncoccia; order Phycocordibacterales; family PALSA-1337; genus CAZGUZ01. The sequence continues at coordinate 38,941 of CAZWGR010000001.1, forward strand.
ATCATGAAAACAGCAGAGAAAGTAAGCTTGTCTTCGTGAGGGTTAAGACTACAAAGACCGTTAGAAAGGACTTCGGGAAGCATCGGAATTGTTCGATCAACAAGATATATAGAACAACCACGAGCCTGAGCCTCGGCATCAAGAGCAGTTTCTTCTTGAACATAGTGCGAAACATCGGCAATGTGCACGCCAATTTCATAGATATCTAAACCGTCAGACGTTTTATTGCCTGTTTCAACAAAAGAAATCGCATCGTCAAAATCTTTTGCATCAATAGGGTCAATAGTCATGGTGAGTACATTGCGCATGTCTCGGCGGCGAGCTATTTCATCCTGAGGAATAGGAATTTGTGTTGCTGCTAGTTTTTCGGCCTCTTCGATAACAGGGGCGGGGTAGCGAGTATCAAAACCACTTTCAAGAACGATGGATTCCATTTCAACATCGTTAATACCTTTTTTGCCAATAACTCGAACTATCTCACCCTGAGGACTTTTTTTAGCATCTGTCCACGAAACAAGTTTAACTACCACTTTATCACCAGAAACTGCTCCGAGTGCTTTATCAGCAGGAACAACAAAGTCGGTGTATGATTTTCTTTCATCAGGGGTAACAAAGATAAGGCCGCGCTCAGTTTCGACGGTTCCAACAAATTCTGTTCGGGCTCGTTCAAGAATTTGAATTACTTCGCCAGTCTGCTCAAAGTCTTTTTTGCCGTCGCGACGCTTTGGAAAAAGCGAAACCACAACAAGGTCGCCATGAAGGGCAGTATTGAGGTTGCCGGCTTCAATAACAATGTCGTTTTCTTCGTCGGCAGGATTGTCGATAAAACCCATTCCTTTGCGGGTTGTCGTAATGATTCCTTGTATTTGTGTTGGGTTAGTAGGTTTTTTTGTTGAGGGAGAGTTCTCTAAATCTTGAGAATTGCCCTTATTGGCCTCATTTTGAGGCGAAGAATGAGTATTCATATATATTGCTACTATACCATATATTATGTGTTCCACCAGTAGCGAGGCGCGGCTATATATTGACACTTGCAATATTATGTAGTAATTTAATACACAGTAAAAGCGCGAGGTACGCGTGTACCTTATGCTTACAATGGAACTTTGTAGTTTGTTTATGACAGCTGAAGAAATTAAGCTTTGCCAGAAGGCAGATGCGGCTGTGGGAGAAATTCTTGCAGCCAATGGTGTTCCTCGCTATGAGGATTACGTTGGTCAGTCGGCAGGGGGTTACCTTAAGTCGCTGGTCCGACGCTGGCTTCTGTCCTTGATTTTCGGTCTCTGTTTGGCCTGGCTATACCGCCGTCTTACGGTCGGGGCAGTCGTCATCAATTTCAATTTGGTGGGAGGTGTGATTGCAGTCTCCTTTGTCATTCTACTGTTTGTCGAAATCATTTCCGGTGTAGCAAACGACAGTATGTCTAAGATGCAGGCACGTTGGCTCCGCATTGGGAAACTACTTCACTCCATGTGGGGTGAGGGAGGCTGGCAAGTGCCCAGCGTGGAGTTGCTGCGCCTTGAGGTGCTTGCGCACCTTGAGCTTGAGCTCTGGAATGATGAGGGTCCCAGCCTTCCGCTTGCTCGACGCATTGCCCTTAAGGCCTGGCAGATAGAGCAAGATTTACACCTCTCTTTAGTACCAGTCACTGAGAAGGGAGAGAGTCGCGGGGAACCTGCCGCCAAGCCGGGTGTAGCATAATCCCGGCTACGCCGCTCACAAGCCGCTTTCGCTTTGCGAAGGCGGCTTTCTTCTAAATGCTTGCATTTTTCTAGAGTTCTGTTATTATCTATCCCATGTTAAAGATTAGATTGCAACGAGTAGGACGTAAGCACGAACCCAAGTTTCGCTTGGTGCTTACTGATTCAAAGAACGGACCAAAAAGCGGACGATTTTTAGAAGTGCTTGGCTCATACGATTCTCGCATTGATAATGCTGTTGAAGCTTTCAATGTAGAAGCTATTAAGGCTTGGATGGCAAAGGGTGCTCAACTCTCTGACACAGTTCACAACTTCCTCATTGAAAAGAAAGTTCTTTCAGGAAAGAAGGTGAATGCACTTCCTAAGAAGACTGTTCAAAAGAAAGAAGGTGATGCTGCTCCTGCAGTCGCTCCTGCCGCTTCAGCACCAGCTGCTCCGGTTCAAGCTTAAGTCAAAAGTATACACTTCTGTGTATAACTAGTTTGACGCACAAACATGCCACGTTACAATTGTAGTAACGTGTTCCGAATAATTTTCCGTTAATTTCACAAATATGACAACAACTGAGAAAGATACACAATTTTTAGACTATGTAATTAAGGCGTTAGTTGATAATCCAGAAGGGGTAAAGATTGTGCGAACTGTCGATGAAATGGGTGTACTCCTCACTCTCGAAGTTCATCCTGATGATATGGGCAAAGTAATTGGCCGATCAGGAAACACAGCAAAAGCAATTCGTACACTCTTGCGAGTTGTGGGAATGAAGAATAATTCTCGAGTAAATCTTAAGATCAACGAACCAGCAGGAAGCGTATCAGGCGAGCGAGTAAGTAAAACACTCGACGAAGCAATGGCAGATCTGAAGTTAGAATAAAAAAAGGCCGCCGAGACACGAATGTCTCGGCGGTTTGTTTTTGTTCAGCGGGCAAGCAGTGCTGCAACTCGCTGATACAGCTCCTCCGACGGTTGCAGTTCAGCGAGCTTTCGCTCTGCTACCGCGACATCGTCGTCGGTGACAGTGTCTGCTTCGGTCTCTCGCAGAAGTGCTTTCGCAGCTCGGAGTTCTCCGTCGAGGCGACTCACGGTTTCCCGCAAGTTCCTCAGGATTTCCCCCGACTCGGCTAGCTCAGTCCTGAGTTCACACAACTCCCTTTCGGAAGCGATGAACTCAGCGTGCTTGTTTGCCAGCTGAGCCACCGGATCGTTTGCTGCCGATGTCGCCGTATCGTTCGAAGCAAATCCTGCAATTTGCTGGTACCTATCAGCGAGCTCGTGATAGCTTTGCTCGGAGGAAAGGGTCTTCACCCCAACCTGTGTGATTGAGTACCATGTCGTTCCAAACCCAACCCGTCGTGAGAACCAACCGATCTTGCGACCCTCTCGTGCAATCGCCCGGCGGACTCCCACCGAGGTGATCTTGTACTTCGATCCCCACTGTTCTTTGAGGGATTCGATCCAATCGGGGAAGGCAACCTCCTTGGTGTTGCCCTTGATACACAGCTCGGCAAGCTGTGCGAGGATCAGTACCTGGTTTGAGCTGTCAGCAAAGAACCTGGTCAACCCAACAGTAGAGTCTGAATCTTCCGATTCGGCAGGTTCGCTGTCCACAGCTGCATTCGTGCCAGCTTGAGTGTGTGCAGGGATGACAGGTTCCACCCTTGATTCGGGCTGCACCGCGGTGCTTTCTTGTGCACTCGCAGTAGCCATTGTGGGTTCTACACGCTCCGTAGCAGGCTCCGTAGCAGGCTCTGCAGGTTGTGCAGAGCGTTGAACTTCGGTGCCACTGTCACCACCACGCACCAGTTTGCCCTCTCGAGTGAACTGGAAGTGGTTGTGAGGACCCAGGGCCCCGCGCACAGCCGCAGCACAGAGTGCTGCAAGCTTGTTGTTACCTGGCAGGGTGAGCGATACCGCAAAGCATGTACCTCTTTCGAGCCATACTCGCAGGTACACTAAACCCGGATGGTTTCCGTTGCCTGCACGCTTCTGGATCCGAAACTCGTGGCGGTTAACACCCACGGTCGATTCGGCATCCGGAGTTGCCCAGTAGGTCCCTTCATCCGGCAGGCCATGCTTCACGAGCTCAGCGATGAGATCGTAGAGCATGACTTTGAGCAGTTGAAACTGCCGAGGTTTAGGGGACAAGCGTTGAGCTCCTGCCCACGTATTTATAGTCAAATCGAAACTCATCGATTTACTTCGTCCTTTCTTCTTACTCTTTAACATTAAGTTACATCCCCCTGTCTCCTCAATAGAGGGCAAGGGTTTTCCATAATCTTTATACCATATAATACGATAAATAGCAATACCATGTCTTGACCGCATAAAATGCACAAATACGGTGCTGTACAGAGCTAGTTTTTTAGTGTATAATATATACATCATTTTTTATGGTTACTTTTCACGTAATTAGCTTGTTTCCACAGTCGTTCGACTCATATCTCAATGAGTCGATTTTAAAGCGCGCTCGCGAAGCTAAGAAAATTGCTTTTAAGTTTTATAATCCTCGCGATTATACAAGTGCAGCAAAGGGTAAAAAGAATCCAAAATACTCTGATTTTCGCCTTGATGATAAACCATATGGTGGCGGCCCAGGAATGCTGCTCCAGGCTGAGCCCGTTGCTAAAGCAATTGCAAAAGCGGTAACTGCAATAAAGAAAAAGAAAAAAGCTCGATCTAAAATTATTTTCTTTGCTCCGCTTGGAAAGCAATTAACAACAGAATATGCTACTCAAACAGCGCAAAAGTATACTGATATTATTTTAGTGTGTGGCCGCTATGAAGGTATTGATGCTCGGCTTCATTCTATGTTTAAGATGGAAGATGTTTCTGTTGGTCCATTCGTGGTAACTGGTGGCGAGCTACCAGCTTTGCTTGTTATTGATACCGTTGCACGACAGATTCCTGGAGTTCTCGGTTCTTTTGATTCTCGCGAAGAAGCTCGTATATCATCACCGCGTGCATATACACGCCCCGAGGTGATAGTATGGAAGGGTAAAAAGCTTCGTGTTCCAAAGGTTCTTCTTTCAGGAAATCATAAATTGATTGATGAATGGCGCGCTCAAGAAAGAGCACAAAAGCTTCGTACAACATAATTGTGTATGAATAAGATTTCTCTACAAAAAATATTTCACTATGCTATTGGTGGCTTATTTTTAGCTATGATCGTTGCGGGCTTAGGTTCTAGTCTTTTAAATATTGTTAAAGGAGGTCAGACTGATCGTTTGCGTATTTATGAAATTCCTCAACAAATAACGTCGTACTCAACCTCGACGGTTCTTTTTGTGGGTGATGTTATGCTCGATCGTGCAGTACGAAACCGCCACAGTGCTTTTGGTGGTAAATTTCCTTTTACGCATACAACTGATTTTATACACTCTTTTGATCTTGCCATTGCAAACTTAGAAGGACCAATAACAACATATCCATCAAAGACGGTTGATTATAGTAATAAAGCTTTGCAATTTACTTTTCCTCCTGAGTCAGCAGATCATTTAGTACAAGCTGGTTTTGATATTGTGGGCATCGCCAATAACCACGGTTTAGATTTTGGCAGCGAAGGAATTCGCCAGACACTACAATTCGCTTCGAGCTCTGGCCTTATTGTGTACGGTGACCCACGTAATGATAGAAATGTGAGTTATAGCACGCAACTTGCAAATGGGGCGCAGCTTTCGGTAATTGGTTTTCATCAGTTTGCAGGTAATTATACAAAGATTGCAGAAGAAATTGCTCGTATCCATGCAGAATCAAAAGGTGAAGCAATTATTATTGTTACTCCGCATTGGGGCGAAGAATATCAAACAGAGCCAACAAATTTTCAGCGCACCATGGCAGAGAAGTGGATTAATCTTGGGGCAGATATGGTTATCGGCCACCACCCCCATGTAATTCAAGTAAAAGAAGAAATTGCGGGCAAGCCCGTATACTATTCGCTCGGCAACTTTGTATTTGATCAGGATTTTTCTGTACAAACGCAAACTGGTCTTGGCTTGGGAATCTCTATTGTGTGCAAACATACATATATAGAAGGATATACTCAGAACCTGCAAGGGCCAGATTCAGCAAATGTGAACCCTCAGGGTGAAAAGCATTGCTCTATACCACCACGGCAAGCTGGCGGCATACAAGAATACGTGTTTTCTATCGTAAAATCAGAGCCACGCATCATTTCGGGTACCGCAATACCTGCCTTTGTGGAAAACCTACTTGACGAGTCTTAAAAAGTTTGCTAGGCTCGGTATAACTTCATTCGATTGAGTTACGAGAAAAAGTGAAGGATTATAAAGGCAAATTTAGTCCTTACTCGTGTCCACCCCCTTAATATAATAAACATTAGCACCATAACCCTCTTACTGGGGATTTTTCTATTATGGTGTTTTGGGTGACCGAGTGTGTGTGAGGACGAAATACAAAGTGTAGAGCACTATTTCAGTAATGAAAACCACAAAAAAGTATTTCGGGCGATATAAAGCTCCTCTAACGACTATGCCGCACTTCGTGGACGCACAGGTGCAGTCGTTTGATTGGCTCGTTAAGCAGGGTCTCGAAGAGTCCCTCAAAGAATTCTCTCCTATTAAAGATTATGCAGGAAAGAAATTCGAACTTTCGTTTACAGGTTTTGAATTGTCAAAGCCAAAATATGATGAGCATTTCGCTAAGTCACAGAAGTTGTCATATGAAGGCCAGCTTAAGGCTCGCGTAAAGCTCAAGAATAAAATTATGGGTGTTGAGAAGGAGCAAGAAATTTTCCTTGCGGATTTCCCACTCATGACTTCACACGGAACATTCATTATTAACGGTATTGAACGCGTTATTGTTCCTCAGCTCGCTCGTTCATTTGGTATTTTCTTTACAGCAAGTGAAATTAAGGCAAAAACATACTTCGGCGCAAAGGTAATTCCAGCTCGAGGTGTTTGGGTTGAAATTGAAAGTGATGCCGATGGTACTATTTATGTGCGAATTGATCGAAAGCGAAAGTTCCCAGTTACATCTCTTCTCCGCATTCTTGGAGCAGAGACAAATGAAGCTATCCTCAAGCTTTTTGCTGGTAATGAAAACGCACGCAAAGTAATTGAACTTACTCTTGCTAAGGATCATGCAAAAACAACTGATGAAGCTTATGTTGAAATTCATAAGCGTCTTCGTGATGGCGATCTAGCAACTGCAGACAATGCCCGAGACTATCTTGGCGGTATCTTTAGTGCTGAGCGATACGACCTTTCTCGTGTCGGTCGCTTCCACTTTAATAAGCGCTTTGGAAAATCAATGGATGAAAAGGCTCTCGAACAGAAAGTCCTTACCGTTGAAGATGTTGGTATTGCTATTGGACACATTGTTACACTTAACAATACTCCAGATGCAATGGAAGACGACATTGATCACCTTGGTCGCCGACGAGTTCGCTATGCCGGTGAACTTCTTCAGCAAAAGATTCGTGTTGGTATGACACAGATGAAGCGAAATATTCAGGACAAAATGTCGACAGTTGATACTGACGTTACATTGCCTGTTAACTTCGTTTTCCCACGACCACTCCAAGCTCGAATTAAAGAATTCTTTACAACAAACCAGTTGTCACAGTTCATGCAGCAAGAGAACGTGCTCTCAGAAATCGAGCATCTTCGAACACTTTCTGCCCTTGGTCCCGGAGGTCTTACACGAGAGCGAGCAGGTTTTGAAGTTCGCGACGTGCATACATCTCACTATGGTCGACTTTGTCCGATCCATACACCAGAAGGTCCAAACATCGGTCTTATCCTCCGTCTTTCTACGTATGCACGAATCAATGATTTCGGCATGATTGAAACTCCATATGCAAAGGTAAAGAACGGAAAGATCACAGATGAAATTGTGTATATGAACGCTCTCGAAGAAGAGAACTATCGTATTGCACATGCCGCTACTGAGTATGATAAGAACGGAAAAATTACTGCCGATGAAGTAGAAGTACGCATTAACGGTAATCCAAGTATTTGTAAGAGTGGAGAAGTAGATTATATCGACGTAGATACTAATCAGGCTTTCTCTATTGCTACATCACTTATTCCATTCTTGAACCATGACGACGCTAACCGAGCACTCATGGGATCAAACATGCAGAAGCAGGCTACTCCTTGTCTCGTTCCTGAAGCTCCACTCGTTGCTACAGGTATGGAACACAAGGCTGTTCTTGATTCAGGCCGAATTGTTGTTGCTCCAGAAGATGGAGAAATTACATCTATCGACGCTAGTCATGTAGAACTTACTGATAAAAAGGGTAAGAAGCATGAATGGAAGCTCGTGCACTTTACACGAACAAACGGCTTTACAGCTTTCCACCAGCGACCAATTGTTTCTCTTGGACAAAAAGTAAAGAAGGGTGAAGTTCTTGTTGATACATCAACATCAGACAATGGTGAAATGGCACTCGGACACAATATCCGTATCGCTTTCATGTCATGGTCTGGTTCTAACTACGAAGACGCCATCATTATTTCTGAGCGTCTTGTTAAGGATAGTAAGTTTACATCTATTCATCTTGAAGAATACGTAATTAACGTTCGAGATACAAAGCTCGGTCCCGAAGTTACTACATGCGATATTCCAAACGTAAGTGAAGCTAAGCTTAAGAACTTGGCTGAAGACGGTATTATCCGAGTTGGTGCTGAAGTTCGACCAGGAGACATTCTTGTTGGAAAGATTTCTCCACGAGGCGAAACTCAACTTACTCCAGAAGAGCGACTTCTCCGATCAATCTTCGGTGAAAAAGCTCGCGATGTTAAGGATACTTCAAAGCGACTTGAAGCAGGTCAGCGTGGTCGTGTGATTTCAGTTAAGATTTTCTCTCGAGAAAAGGGAGATAAGCTTGAATCAGGAATCATTAAGAAGATCTACATTGAAGTGGCACAGCTCCGAAACGTTTCAGTGGGTGACAAGCTTGCTGGACGACACGGTAACAAGGGAGTTATCTCTAAGATTCTCCCAGAAGAGGATATGCCATATGCAGAAGATGGTACTCCAGTTGATATGATTTTGACACCACTTGGCGTGCCTTCACGTATGAACCTTGGTCAGATTCTTGAATTGCACCTCGGTCTTGCTGCAAACACACTTAACTACCAAGCAATTGTTCCTCCATTCGTAGGAGCAACTGACGTTGAAATTAAAGAAGAACTTAAAAAGGCAGGATTCGATACTTCAGGAAAAATGAAGCTTCGAGATGGCCGAACAGGTGAACACTTTGAGCAAGCAATTGCCGTTGGATACATGTACATGCTCAAACTGCATCACATGGTTGAAGACAAGATTCACATGCGTTCTATCGGTCCTTACTCTCTCATTACACAGCAGCCACTTGGTGGAAAGGCTAAAGTAGCAGGTCAGGGTTTTGGAGAATTGGATGTGTGGGCACTTTTGGGTCATGGAGCCGCATATACGCTCCGCGAAATGCTTACAATTAAGTCAGACGACATTGTCGGACGAACACAAGCATTTGACTCTATTGTTAAGGGTGAGCCACTCAAGCAACCAAATATTCCTGCATCATTCAATGTGCTTCTTAAGACACTCCGCGGTCTTGCACTCGATGTCGAACTCCGCAAGAAGAACCCTGGTGTAAGTTCACATGAAGAGTAATAACTCAACATATATGTCATATAACACTAATAAAAAAGGAGTAGAGCCACAGGATTTTGATGAAGTAGTACTTACCGTTGCTTCACCAGAGAAAATTCTTGAATGGTCATTTGGAGAAATCGAGCGACCAGAAACAGTTAACTACCGAACACAACGTTCAGAAAAGGGAGGTCTTTTCGATGAAAAGATTTTCGGCCCTGACCGTGACTGGGAATGTTACTGTGGAAAGTATAAAGGAATTCGCTATAAGGGAATTGTCTGTGAAAAGTGTGGAGTAGAACTTACTCGATCAATTGTTCGCCGTGATCGAATGGGTCATATTAACCTTGCTTCACCAGTTGCTCATATTTGGTTCCTACGCTCAATGCCATCACGCATTAGCTTGGTTATGGGTCTTCCAGCTTCAGAAGTTGAGAAGGTGGTTTACTTTGCAGGTTATATCGTAACCAAGGTTAATGATGTAGAGCGAGCACAATTCCTTAAGGATTTGGACTCAGAATTTAAGAGTAAGGTAAAGGCAGCTCAAGACGAAAAGACACAAGAAATGCTCAAAGAGCTTCTTATGGGTGCTCGTCGAGATATTGAAAGCCTTCGACCAGGACTTGTTCTTGATGAAGTTCAGTACCATAAGTTCTCAATGAAATACGGTACACTTTTCGAAGTGGGTATTGGTGCAGAAGCTATCTACAATATTCTTAAGAATACTGACCTTGCAAAGCTTGAAACAGAAATTGTTGCAGAGCTTGAACAGGCAAGTGCTCTTGATGCAGAAAAGCTTACACGACGACTTTCAGTTGTTCGATCATTCATTAAAGCAAAGTCACGACCAGAGTGGATGTTCCTTACACGAATTCCAATTATTCCACCAGCTATTCGACCAATGGTTCCACTCGATGGAGGCCGTTATGCAACAGCTGATGTGAACGATTTGTACCGACGTGTAATTAACCGAAACAATCGTCTTCTTAAGCTTAAAGAAATCCACGCTCCCGATGTTATTTTGCGAAATGAAAAGCGTATTCTTCAGGAAGCTGTAGACGCTTTGCTCGATAACTCAATTCGACACTCAACAAATTCATACCAAGCTGGTAGTCCAGCTTCAAAGCGAGCTCTTAAATCTCTTTCAGATAACCTTAAGAGTAAGCGAGGCTTGTTCCGACAGAACCTTCTTGGAAAGCGTGTTGACTATTCAGGACGTTCAGTAATTGTTGTGGGTCCAGAATTGGCTCTTGACCAGTGTGGTTTGCCAAAGCACATGGCACTTGAGCTTTTCCGACCATTCGTAATTTCTGGTTTGCTTAAGAAAGAATTAGCTTTCAACATTCGCGCTGCTAACCGTCTTATCGACGAAGGTATTGCAGATGTTTGGGCAATTCTCGAAGATGTAATTAAGGATAAGTACGTTCTTTTGAACCGTGCTCCTACACTTCACCGACTCGGTATTCAGGCTTTCCGACCAGTTCTTATCGAAGGAAACGCTATTCAGGTTCACCCACTCGTATGTACAGCTTTCAACGCTGACTTCGACGGAGACCAAATGGCCGTTCACGTTCCACTTTCTCCTGAGGCTCAAGCAGAAGCTCGAGAAATCATGGCTTCAAACCGAAACGTTTTGAAACCAGGTAACGGAGATCCTACAGTTGCTGCAAAGCTTCTTGATATTGTTCTTGGTTGTTTCTGGATTACAAAGACTGTTGATAATGATAAGGGTGAAGGTCAGGTATTTGAATCTCCTGATGCTGCAGTAATTGCTCGTGACTTCGGTGGTATTGGATTCCGCGCAAAGATTAAGGTGCTCCCAACAGATTCTCCAAAGTTCGCTGAATTCGGCGGAAAGATTTTTGAGACAACTGTAGGACGTATCCTCTTTAACCAAGTTCTTCCTGATGATTATCCTTACATCAATAAAGAAATTGATCGAAAGCGCATGACAGCTATCATTGACGATCTTTTGATCCGATACGATACAACGTATGCAACAATGGTTCTTGATAAGATCAAATCATTCGGCTTTAAGTTCACAACAAAGTCTGGAACAACATGGGCAATCGATGACATTACTGTGCCAGAAGGAAAGGCTGCTGTAATTACAGAAGCTAAAGGAAAAGCAGATGTTGTTCAGGGTCAGTTCAATGACGGTCTTCTTACTGATGAAGAGCGACTCCGCAAGAATATTGAGATTTGGCAGAAAGCTAAGTCTGATGTAGAAAAGCTTATTCCAAACTCACTTGATAAGCTCGGTTCAGTGTACGACATGGTGACATCTGGAGCTCGAGGTTCTCTTGCTCAGATTACACAGATGGTGGGTATGAAGGGTCTTATTGCAAGTACTTCAGGTGCTACAATTGAACACCCAATTATCTCATGTACAAAAGAAGGTCTTACACCAATTGAGTACTTCATTACAACTCACGGTTCTCGAAAGGGTCTTACTGACACAGCTTTGAACACAGCTAAAGCAGGTTACCTTACACGTAAGCTCTTCGTTGTTGCTCAGGATGTTATGGTGACTGAAGAAGATTGTGGAACAAAAGAATTTATTACAATTCGCAAGCAAACAGCTTCAGGAATTGCAATTCCTTTGTCAAAGAATATTCGAGGCCGAGTTATTGCTCAGGATATTGTTGATGCCTCTGGAACAACTCTCTTTAAGAAGGGACATGTTCTTTCTAAGGCCGATGCTCTTAAGGTAGAAGAAGCAGGTATTACTGAAGTTGGAGTATTCTCTCCACTTGCATGTAAGAGTGCTTCAGGTGTCTGCGTTAAGTGTTACGGTACAGACATGGGACGCAATAAGCAGATTGATCTTGGTGAAGCAGTTGGAACCGTTGCTGCTCAAGCTATCGGTGAACCAGGAACACAGCTTACAATGCGTACATTCCACGCCGGAGGTGTGGCCTCAGAAGGTGGAGACATTACTATGGGTCTTCCACGAGTAGAAGAAATCTTTGAAAAGCGACGACCAAAGAATCCAGCTGTAGTTGCTTCAGTTTCAGGTATTGTTTCTGAAGTTAAGGACATGGGTAAAGAAAAGATCATTACTATTGTTCCTGAACTTGAAGACCGAGCAAAGGGTTCAAAGAAGACACATGAAGTTGAATTCTCATTCCACTACAAGCGTGTTCCTCTTGTTAAGGTTGGCGATAAGGTAACTAAGGGAGACATTATTACTGACGGTTCTGCAGACATTGACGAAGTGTTTGAATATGCCGGAGAAGTTCGAGCAAAAGACTACGTTATTAGTGAAGTAAGTAAGATTTACGAACTTCAGGGTGAAACTGTGGCTCGAAAGCATATTGAAATTATCGTAAAGCAAATGTTCTCACGCCGAAAGGTTATTAATCCAGGTGGAACAGAATTTGCTGAAGGTGAAATTGTAAGTGATACACAGCTTTCAGAAGCAAATGTAATTGCTCATGAAAAGGGTGGAGAGACTGCAAAGACACAGAATGTGGTGATGGGAATTACAGAAGTTTCTCTTTCTCGAAAGAGTTTCTTGTCAGCAGCGTCATTCCAGCACACAACTCGAGTGCTCATCAGTTCAGCAATTAAGGGTGCAAGCGATGATCTACGTGGTCTTATGGAAAACGTTATTATCGGTCGCCTTATTCCAGCTGGTTCTGGTTTTGCCGGAAGTCCAAAGCAGAAAATTGTTGAAGCTGTAAAGTCAAAGCAGGTTTCTGACGAAGCGTATCTCTAATCGGTAGTCGAACTCTGTAGTGCCCGATGTGTATCGTGCGTTCTATCTATGCAACGATCTACTGTCGAAACAATTAAAGAGAAGCTCAATATTGTCGACGTTGTCGGTCAGTATATTGAGCTTAAGCCTGCGGGCAAAACATTGAAGGGAAAGTGTCCATTTCACAATGAAAGGACACCTTCCTTCTTTGTTTCGCCTGATCGGGGAACATATTATTGTTTTGGCTGCGGAGCGAAGGGAGACATCTTTTCGTTTGTTGAGCAATTTGAAGGCCTCGATTTTATGGGAGCCCTCAAATTGCTTGCCGAACGCGCAGGTGTTCAGCTTGATCTAACGTACACTCGTGAATCAAAAGTAGAAAAAGAGCGCAGCTATGCAATTATGGAAGATGCTGCAAAATTCTTTGAAAAACAGTTTACACTCCACAAAGAGCCACAAGTATATGTTGAGTCTCGAGGCTTAACTGCTGAAACAGTTACAAGTTTCCGCATTGGTTTCATTCCTGCAGAATGGCGTTTACTTACTACGTATCTTTTGGG
>CAZWGR010000002.1:0-10580 GCA_964633555.1 uncultured Candidatus Saccharibacteria bacterium
GGGTAGAATTTTGCGAGTTGTTAGAACTCTTTCCCTTATTAAGGAGACACCAGACGTCCTTTTCTTTATTGTAGGTAAAATTAACTTGCATGATTATTAATTATATCGCTTATTGAGAAAATATTGTATTGACGCTACTCGAGCGCTTTTTAAAGGGTGACCCTACAGGGAATCGGTCACAGGTCTCGCCGTGCTCGGCTCGCCCGCGACCCCGACTCGCTCGCCTCCGCTCGCTCCGTCTTTCGATTCCCAAGACCTTTTTTACAAAAAACCCCGGACAAGCCGAGGCTTTTTGCAAAAAATGTGACCCTACAGGGAATCGAACCCTGCTTTGAAGCTTGAGAAGCTTCCGTCCTAGCCGATAGACGATAGGGCCGCTTTGAAAACATATCATATTTTATGGGCTGTTTCAATGCTGAGTGCTATGCACGCTTTGATGAGGTTTTGGTAGAGTGATACGACGGTCATTGGGCCTACGCCTCCGGGTACGGGTGATAGGGCATATACGTGTTTGTGTACGCGTGCAAAGTCGACATCGCCTACGACTTTTTTATTCTTTGTTATGGTTATGCCGACATCGATTACGACCTGCTTTTTTGTTACGTAGTGTGCTGTTATGAGGCCGGCTTTTCCGGTTGCTACGATGAGTATATCGGCTCGACGGGTTTCTTCTTCGAGGTTATGTGTATGGATATGGCATACGGTAACGGTTGCTTTTCGATTGAGCAAAGCAAGTGCTGTTGGTCGCCCTACGAGCATTGAGGCTCCGACGATTACTACTTTTTTGCCTTCGAGGCTGATGTTGTAGTGATTGAGGAGGGTAAGGATTCCTTGTGTTGTTGCGGGTAGGTATGCTTCTTTGGTATCGAAGAGTGATTTTGTATTGTAGGCGGTGAGTCCGTCGACATCTTTAATGGGGTCTATTGCTTCGATGATTCGTGCATCTTTTAATGCTTGGGGAATGGGTAGCTGAATCATGATTCCATGGATGAGTGGATCTTGATTGTATGTATGTATATCGCGAATGACTTTTGCTGCGGATACGGTTTCGCTATATTTTTTGTGTACGACAATTGCGCCGATCTTTTTTCCTAAGAGCTTTTTCTTGTGTATATACTTATTGGATTCTTTATTATTTCCAATTTGAATGATGACGAGCTTTGGTTTGAGCTCTCTATTGCGAATCTCTTGTACGAGAAGGGGAATGAGATGGTCACGGAGTTTTTCGCCATTGAGGAGTATTGACATGAATATATTATACCACACTTAAGTATATAATGGAAGTAATTTGATTTAAGCACGCGTGGGTGATATTCTCCTCTTACTACACCATGAAGAAAAATCGTGAATCATTACTCCTCGGTCGTTTGCTGACAAAGATTGCTCCAAAAATCGGCGCTTCTGTTTTCTTGGAACCTGAATGGGAAGTCGTAGGGCAGATTACCTTTAAGAGCGGCAAGCATTCATATTTTAGATATAACACTCTCGATTTGAACCCTATGGGTGGTTCTGAAATTGCTCGCGATAAGGACTATTCAAACTTTTTCATGGAATCAATGGGATATCCTATTGTTCCTGGTTCTAAAACATTTTTTTCGGATCGCTGGGGTAAAGCTATTGGTTCTCCACGCAGAAATATCGACGCTGCATATCGCCATGCAGTTAAAATTGGTTTGCCGGTTATTGTTAAGCCAAATAGCGGCAGTCAGGGAGTGGGTGTTGCTTTGGTGCATAATAAGCGTGAATTCTATCGCGCTGTGCGCTCTGTTTTTGAAAGGGATAGAATTGTTCTTGTTCAAAAGCCAGTAATAGGCAAGGATTATCGCGTTGTGGTTCTTGATTCTGAAATTATATCGGCATATGAAAGGATTCCTTTGAATGTTATTGGCGACGGAGTTTCGACCATTGAAAAACTTTTAAAGCTTAAGCAAAAGCAATTTATTGCTTCGAGTCGCGATACGCGAATTAAATTGAACGACCCACGTATTGCAGTTAAATTGGCGCATCAAAAACTGAGTTTGAAAACTGTGCTTGAGCATGGGCGCAAAGTTTTTGTACTCGACAATGCAAACCTTTCTACAGGAGGTGATTCTATCGATGTAACCAATATGGTTCACCCGGCTTTTAAGAAAATTGCTGTGCAATTAACGCGTGATATGGGTTTGCGTTTGTGTGGTGTTGACTTCATGATTGATGGTGATATTAGCCAAAAGCCCGATAAGTTTTGGATTCTTGAAATTAATTCTGCCCCAGGCCTCGACCACTATGCAAAAATGGGAAAGGATCAAGAAAAGATTGTCGAAAACCTTTACCTTAAGGTTCTTAAGCATTTAGAGCGTTAGTTTTTGGTTTTTTTGCACATAGCGCCTGCACCCTTGAATCTTTTAGTAGAGGCTGTATGATGCCTGTAGATGAAAATCATATTCACACATCACTATGGTGATGCAGCAGGGAACGCTGTGCAGGTAGAAAGCGTTCTTTACGCACTTGCCGAAATGTACGTTGAGGCAGGTGGATCATTCAGTCACAACACGGCTGCCCGATCTATGTTCAGTATTGCGCAATCTCGGTCAGCACGCAGTGTGGATCTTATTAGGGGGTTGCTCGGGCATGCAAGCTTTGGTTTCGAGCAGTACGAAAGCAACTCCTCTAGGGTGTACCAAGAAGGGGACATGCGGGACCATCGCAGTGAAATCGTGCGCGTCATTGCGAATCAAATTAATCTCGCTGTTGCTCAAGGGGAACACAGGACAGCTATTGTGGTCGTTGAACCACAATACCGAAGGATGATTCCAGAGGCATGCTCGATCGCAGGGATTCAGTGTGCTCGGTCGTCGATGTGCAATTTACGAGGTGGGTTTGTTGAACCCAACTCGCGCATTGTGCTTGCGCTCGACACCATGGATAGCGAGAGCAAGGGTATTGTCGAAAGGTATCGTACTGAAGGCGAGACGCTGGCCAGTCTGCTTGGCCGGCTCAGGAATCGGCCTGTAACTGGTGCTACGATGATTCGAGGATGATTCCCAGGAAGAATCGTACTCTTGCACAAAAACACCGCTCTATGAGCGGTGTTTCTTTATTTCTTCGAAACGTATTCTAATGCTTGTGTAATTCGAGAAAGTACGCGCTCTTTTCCGAGGACAGTAATTACTTGATAAAGGTCAGGTGTTTGAGCTGCTCCTGTAAGGGCAATGCGGAATATTGCTGTAATGTGGGCAATATAACCTTTGTATCCTGTGGGATTTTGCTTATACAATTTTGTATTTTCAGCATATCCTAATGAACCGGCAAGTTCTCGGATTTGAGTAAGCCATTCTTCGGCTCCAAGATTTTTATTGGTAATATCGGCAAACTTTGTTAATGCTTCGGCAATGACTTCTGGAGTAACGTTAGGAAGGGTTTGTAGATTTGCCCCAATTGTGCCCGCAATAGTATTTGCGAATATATCATCGTAGAAATATCCAAGAGTGTTTTCTACTTCGCTCCACATTGCAATATCTTTGCGCACTTTTGGACCAGTTCTTTCTATTGAAAGAATTTGCTGTGTATATGCTGAATCACGCTCCATAATTTGAGCAAAATTTGGGTTGTATGTACGAGCCCAAATAAGTGATTCTGTATAAACATCATGCGCACTCATGCGAGCAACAACTTCTTTTGCAACATTGTTGAGCTTTACAGGGTCAAAGAGTGGACCAGTTGAATGTGAAAGGAGCTCGATAGAGAAGGGGAATTCTTTCCATGAAAGAGTTGGATTTGCTGCTCGCCAGTTTTCGAATGATGAATTGGCAAGGTTAAGAAGGTATTCAATAACTGCATCGCGTGTATATCCTTTTTCGATATAGTACTGCATGTTTGCTTCTGGATCTTTACGCTTTGAGAGCTTGCGCTTTGTCCCATCAATTTTTTGAATAGGAAGAATATGCCCATATGTTGGTGGGGTAAAGCCAAGCGCATTAAAGAGCTCAAGGTGAAGTGTTGTTGATGCCACCCATTCATCGCCACGAATAACATGCGTTGTATGCATAAAGTGATCATCAATAGCATGAGCAAAGTGATATGTAGGTAGGCCATCAGCTTTGCGAATTACGGTATCTTGATCATTCTGTGAAAGGTGGAGCTTTCCGCGAATAATGTCATTAACTTCTACTTTTGCATCAAAGTTTCCTTGTGATTTGAGTCGAATAACAAAAGGTGTTCCAGCTTCGAGCTTAGCAATAACTTCTTCAAGTGAAGTATTGCGATATATTGCCCAAGAACCATAATAGCCAGGGCGAATTTTTTGGAGTTCTTGTGTGTGGCGATTATTTTCGAGTTCTTCTTGAGTGGCAAAACAAATGTATGCTAAACCTTTGCGCAAAAGCTCAATGCAAAAAGTGTCGTAAATTTCTTGTCGCTGACTTTGATAGTAGGGGCCATATGAACCAGTATCAGGACCTTCGTCAGTTTCGATTCCAAAGTTTGCAAGGGAATTTACGATGAGCTCAGTTGCTCCTTCTACTTTGCGCTTTGAATCGGTATCTTCAATGCGAAGAAAAAATACTCCGCGTGGATTATGCGCTACAGTTCCATCTTTAAGGGTAAGGTTTTGTGCATGAACTATACGCTCAGAAATAAGTGAATTGTACATTCCACCAATATGCATAAAGCCAGTAGGGCTAGGGGCAAAGCGAGTAACACTCGCTCCTGCTTCGGCTAAAGTTCTTTTTGGATAACGCTTTTCAAGCTCGGCCGACGTTAGTGTATGACCTTTAAAAATATGGGCAATGATACGCTCTATGAGCTCATTGTTATGGGGCAAAGTATTCATAAAAACAGTGTACGTCATTTAGGCGACATTTTCAATGTAGCATTGCGGGCGCATACTGTATAATAGAGATATTACTCTTAAGCAAAAAATACATGTCTTGGTTTGGAATTGCTCTCCTTGCTCCAATTTTGTGGGCAATCGTTAATCACACTGATAAGTTTTTGCTTTCTAAATTGCCACACAAAGCAACAGTGGGGGCACTTATGATGTTCTCTACACTGTTTTCTTCACTTGTTGTTGCGGGCTTAGCTATTTTTATGCCCGAGCTCCTTAAGTTGCCTATGAGCGTAGCAAGTATCTCTATCATTGGTGGCATACTCAATGCAACATCAATCTATTTATATTTGTTAGCGCTTGATAAAGATGAAGCTTCGATTGTTGTACCATTCTTTCAGCTTGTACCAGTTTTTGCTACAGTCTTTGGTTTTTTAATGCTCGGCGAAACGATTTCTATTCTTCAGATCTCAGGAATGGCTTTGGTTATACTTGGAGCCCTTTCTTTATCAATAGAAGTATCGCGCGAGAATCATTTTCACTTTAAAGCCGGAGTTGTATTTCTTATGTTGTGCTCGTCTATGATTTTGGCTTTTCAAGATGTATTGTTTAAGTATAAAGCACTTGAATCAAGCTTTATGATGACGTTGTTTTGGACCCATGTCGGTCTACTTATTTTTGGTATCGCACTATCGGTATCAAAGAATAATCGCCGCGAATTCAAAAAACTTATCGTAAATAACTCCGTAACAATTTTTGGAGTCAATGTTGGTTCAGAATTATTAACATCATTAGGTAATGCTGCAATTAACTTAGCATCACTCCTTGCTCCAATTGGAGTGGTACTTACAATATACGGCTATCAACCACTCGCAGTATTTATAATTGGTGTTGCATTTACGCTACTTTTTCCAAAGCTTGTTGAAGAAAAAATTCAAATTGGAGCCCTTACACAAAAAATCGTTGGTATCATCATCATCTTTATTGGAACAATGCTTCTCTAGCTTTCAGGGTACATTTATTCCGTGGTATACTAGGGGCATAATTTACTCGTATGAATTTCTTTAAGGATTATATTCTCGTTGGCTCATATAGTGTTCTCATAGCTTTGTCTTTTGTTGGTTCGTACATTGTCCTTTTTCACCGAGAAAATGTAACATATGAAGTTGAGGTGCCATGCGTAGATTCTCAATCTACAGAATCATGTGTGGTTGAAACAAGTTCTACTCTTTTTCATCAGTGTCAGAGTAAAGGTGATATTACTGCTGCGTGTCTAGTGCCGTAGTACTTCCATGAAGCTCGACAATTTTGATCCTGAAATTCGATTTATTTACACTACTGCAGAAGATGCGGTGAAGGAATTTTTGCGAAGAAAAAACTTTGTACCAAAAACTCCATTACCCGAAGCTACGATTTTGCCCGACACACAAGGCAGAATCCCTTTTTTACTCTTTCGTCAAATTGCTACAGCAAATTATGAAACTGAGCGATTTTTACAATTAGTTGATGCCTACGATGGCCACGCAATTTTTTGTGAATACCATGATGATATTTTTGCTTCACAAAATTCACTCAAAAATTCTTGGGGAAAAATCACGTATGTTTCTGAACGGGGCAAGAAGGGAGGCCTCAAGACTAAAATAGAAACAATTATCGATTTTAATACTGAGTCTGGTAAAAAAATTAAAGATATATTTACTAAGAAAGGTGAATCACTTCTTGATTTTCATCATGGTCGCTTGCATAAAGAAATTGGTAATCGTGTGCCCTATACGTTATTTGATGCTTCACCCTGGTTTGCCCAGCATGGCGAGCTGGCTCATAACTACTATGTTGATTATTTAGCAATGAGTATTAAGGATGTTATTTTGTGCGAGAACTTTGTTATGAAAGATCCGCTCGAGGCCGAATTTACTCGGGAGGTAATTGTCCCGGCTTTTAAATTGGTTGAAGAAAAGTACGGTATACGCCCGCTCATTGTTCCACATTTACCTGCAGAATATGAGCATGATGATATTTGGCTTTTTCATTCACAGACAAAAGGGGGGATACAGAATCTCTTATGATATGATGTTTGTATAACTTTATGATTGAGTTTTTAAATACGTGCTACGAAACTACTAAAGATTTCCACCAAATAGCGATTTATTCACACGCTGTTCCTATAGCAATTAGTCTTTTTGTGGCAGGGTATGTTGCTATTAAAACTAGGTTTTCTTTGGTGGCGCGCATCTTTGCCGCTTTTATTTTCCTATTCTGTTTATGGCTCGCTGGTGATTTATATTTGTGGCTCGGTCAAAGCTACAGAGCAGTAATTTATATTTGGTCTTTGCTCGACGTTGTTAATATTGCTTTCTTTATTATCGGTCTTCATTTCTTTAGAGTACTTGTACTCAACCGCGATACGAGTTTGTGGGAAAAGTTTGTATATATTGCACTCTTGGCTCCATCGGTATATATGACAATGGCAGGTATGTCGATCGATGGCTTTAATCAAGTAGAATGTGAAGCTTACGAAAACACACTCTTAACGTACTATAAGTTCTTTGTCGAAGCGGTGGTGATTCTTGGTGTTGTTCATACTATTATTGTTGCTACTGGTCGCCTTAAAATGCGTGTAAGCCAGAGTCTTGTTCCAGGAGCTGCTCTCATTACATTCTTTTTGATCTTTTCTACAACAGAATTTTGGTCATCGGTCTTTGATGTATATGAAATCAATTTGTACAGTTTGTTTATTCTACCAATAACACTCGGCGTCATTATTTACTCAATTACCAATTTGAGTATATTCCAAATCCGAATGGCAGGAACTCGCCTTATTGCATACATTTTGGTGATTCTCGTGGCGAGTCAGCTTATCTTCTTGCAAAACCTTACCGACATTTTGTTGAGCTCAATCACACTTGTGGTAACTATGGCTTTTGCTTTCGTTCTTGTGCGCAATCTTAAGAATCAGGTAAAGCAACAAGAATCAATGGAAAAACTTGCCCTTGAGCTTAAGGCTGCAAATGTTCGCTTGGTAATACTCGACAAACAAAAATCAGAGTTCGTTTCTTTTGCCACACATCAATTGCGCAGTCCAATTACTGCTCTTAAGGGTTATGCTTCGCTCATTCTTGAAGGGGAATACGGAAAATTACCCGATGCAGCAGTAGAGCCTATTCAGCGCATTTACGATTCTTCTATAACATTGAATGCTGTGGTTGATGACTATTTGAATATTTCGCGCATTGAGCTTGGTACCATGAAGTATGATTTCGCTCCACTTTCATTTAAAGATTTAGTCGATGGAACCGTAGGGGAACTCAAACCAAACATTGATCGCTCTGGTGTTGCTTGGACATATGAAACCTGTGATTCTCCATGCATGATTAATGCTGATAAAGAACGCATTAAGCAAGTAATTAGTAACCTTATTGATAACGGTCTTAAGTATTCGAATAAGACTCATGTAAAGGTTTCGCTCAAGCGTGATGAAGAAAACGGCATTGTTCGCTTTACAGTTGAAGACGGCGGTATCGGTATTGCTCCTGATGTCTTAGGAAAATTGTTTGAAAAGTTTGTTCGAGCTAATAATGCTAATAAAGCAAATATTCGAGGAACAGGTCTTGGTCTCTACGTGGCCCGCGAAATTATTCGCGTACACAAGGGTCGCATCTTTGGAGAATCTGTTGGTGAAGGCAAAGGCTCAAAGTTTACTGTTGAATTGCCATTGGCTTAGTCGGTACAAGAAAAAAAGGGGGGGCGTACATATAATAAAAGGAACACCCCGAAAGGGGTGTTCGTGCTTTTGAGCGATTTAAATTGAGTCGCTCGTCGATAGGCCGCAACCGCGGCTTAGTTGTCTGGGCAGCCGCGCGCAACATGGCCAGCTCCTCTCCGCGTGAACAGGTCTTCTCCTCCAGAAGACTCTCGCGGAGCCGGTGTTTCTTCGGTTGAAGCTTGATCGTAGAGAAAGCTTCTTCCTGAATGGGTGCCACCAGAAGTTGGGCCTAAACCCAATTCCAACTCACGCTGCACCTGACCGTTCGGTTCAATGCAAGTTTTCATATCCTCATTAAGAATATCACTGCACAAGACTCTCGGCAATGGTGCGGACTTTTCCACCGTCAGCTTTTCCTTTGAGCTCTTTCATGAGGGTGCCGATGAATGCACCAATCTTTGTTTTGTCGACAGGTTGGGCAGCAATTTTTTCTTTAATGTAGGCAGTAATTTCTTCATCAGACATTTGTGCAGGAAGAAACGCCATAAGAATAGCGAGCTCGGCCTTTTCTTTCTCTGCAAGGTCAGAACGATTTCCTTTGGTAAATTGCTCTATTGAATCATTGCGCTGCTTTACGCTGCGGCGTATAAGGGTAAGGGCAGCCTCATCGCCAATGAATTGTTCATTTGAACCAAGGTTAATGAGTTCTTGTGTAAAAAGGGCAGAAAGGCCACGGAGCACATCGAGGCGAATACTATCTTTTGCGCGCATAGCATCAATGATGCCAGCTTTAATTGTTTGGTGTATTGAATTCATAGAATTAGTATACATGAAAAAATGGCAAGAAAAAAAGGGGAAGAGCCGGAGCTCCTCCCCATGGGATGGTTCTGATAAACGCGTTGCGGCTGAACTCGCGGGCATTTTCCCAGGACACCCATTCAACATTCAGTCACTATCTTACCAACAATCAGTAATACCCAGGTACGCCCGAGACATATACTGAACATTGTGCAGACTTGTCATGTGACGTCACACGACACCCATTCCTTTCGGTTCGTGGGTAAAGTACGTATCCAGCGATGGTACATAGCCTACACCTTGCATAAGGATGAGAACCTACCCTATATGCAATAACGCGCCTTGTATATCTTTACCACACTTTCAAATTATTGCAAGTCTATAAAAGAAAAGGAGGGAGAAGCCGAAGCTTCCCCCTCACAGTTGATTCTTTGGTCGATTGGTCAACATCCCCTTCGGGAACCTTTTTATGCTCAGTTTCGACTCTGTGCACAGAGTGGTCTTTCGGCTAGCTACGCCGCATGCCGAGCAGGTCGCTCTGCTCAGGAAACAACTACAGCCGCACTCCTAGGTAGAGCAGCTGCTAAGACCACCTTGGACAAGGTATACCGTTTATTGGATAGAATCAGATACCTTGTGCAATTTCCAATCTGTAAATATTATAACACAAATATGGCTTATTACAAGTGCTCTATAATGCAAATAATTTTAAAAGGAATATACTGTGTACATGAAATATTTACATAAAGTGCACGAAATTATTCACAAATTTGATAATAAAGATGCAGCAATGCTCTTTGTTCGTATTGCTGTAGGAGTTGTTTTTATTAATGCAGGCTGGATGAAGATTAACAATATTGATTTTGTTGTTCAGGGTTTTGCTTCTATAGGATTCCCAGCTTTCTTGGCATATTTTGTTACCTATGCAGAATTCATCGGAGGTATTGCTGTTCTTATGGGAATCTTTGTTCGCTATTTTGGAATAGTTTTAGCTATCATTATGCTCGTTGCAACATTTAAGGCACATTGGGCTCAGGGATTTAGTTTGGCAAATGGCGGTTACGAATATACTTTCGTACTTTTCTTTTTGGCTTTATCGCTCATTGCTACAGGAGCGGGGAAGTATTCGGTGGCCGGCTGTATTCGACAGTGGAAAGAAAATAGAAAGATTTCTTAGTTGAACTCGTAAGTACTCAAAGAAAAAGGGCGGCCGCCCGCGCGGGCGCCCACCCCACGGGACCCTCCACGCACCCCCATGGTCGGGGGCGGTGTTTG
>CAZWGR010000002.1:10590-12140 GCA_964633555.1 uncultured Candidatus Saccharibacteria bacterium
ACACCCCCGGGCCCCCCCCCGCCCCCCCCCCCACCAGACGGAACAGTCCACGAACCACATGGTTCGGCTCCTTTGTTTCGGTCGAAGCATGCTTTGTGCACCTTAAGCATAGAACGGCTGTATAAAGGAGACATACAGTATACTCAAAAAGGGACGTTACTTGCCCTCATCACAGTTCGAGTGACCTCTATTCTGTGCCCCAGGTTTCACGTTTGTTATGAGTTTTGTTCATATTTAGTATATACTAGTGATATGGAAACCTCAACAATTATCCTCGTAAGTATCGGAGCAATTATCTTTCTGGGTATTAATATTGGCGCCATTGTACTCATATTGCGCAAGCTTTCTCAGGCTCAGAATGGTACACAGAATGATGAGCGCGAAGCAATTGGCCTTAAGCTTATTCTTGAACAGGTTAATGAGCTTGCCCGAACGGTGGATTCTAAAGTTACTGACCTTAACCGAACGGTTGATCATAAAATTGGTGAGTCGACTCGTTCTATGAACGATGCTGTTCGCATGCAATTTACTGAATCGCAGCGCCTCATTAAAGATATTACGAGCGAGCTTGCTCAGGTTAAAGAAACGGGTAAACAAGTTGTTTCTTTTGCTGATCAGTTGCAATCATTGCAGGATATTCTTAAGAATCCAAAGCAGCGAGGAATTCTCGGTGAATATTATTTAGAGACTTTGCTCAGAAATGTGCTTCCACCAAATGGTTTTCAAATGCAGTACCCATTTTCTAATGGCGAAATTGTTGATGCTGCTGTTTTTGTGCGCGATAAAGTAATTCCAATTGATTCTAAGTTTAGTCTCGAAAACTACAATCGCCTTATTGAAGAAAAGAATCCTGCAGAAAAAGAAAAGCTCGAAAAGGCTTTTGTGAATGACCTCAAAAATCGTATTGTTGAAACTTCTAAGTACATTCGCCCAGCCGAAGGCACTATGGATTTTGCTTTTATGTTTATTCCTCACGAAGCCATTTATTACGATTTAATTATTAATAAAATCGGCGCTTTAACCGAAGACACTGAAAATCTTATTCAGCGAGCGGCAAGTAAATATAAGGTTATTATTGTTTCGCCAACATCGTTCTTGGCCTATTTGCAAACAGTTTTGCAAGGTCTTAAGGCTCTTCAGATTGAAGAAACTGCAAAAGAAATTATTAAGCGTGTCGAAGAGCTTGGTAAGCACCTTAAGAACTTTGAAGAGTATCATGTAAAGCTTGGTAATTCTTTGGGTACCGTGGTGAATCATTTTAATGCTTCGGGCAAAGAACTTAAGAAGATTGATAAGGATGTTTTGCGCATAACAGGGGATAGTCCGAGTCTTGATACGGTTGCCCTTGACAAACCTGAAGATTTACAGGATTAACAAAAACTTCATAACTTTTTGAGAACCTATTGCCAAACAATCCTGGTTTGGTAGAGTGAATCCATGCTTCAATTTTCAAAGGTTCGACAGCTTTGTGCTCGAATCCTTGCCGCACTCTTACTTGCGGTGCATATTGGAAACCCTCTCGCTATTGCATATGCTCAAGAAACTCCTCA
>CAZWGR010000002.1:12240-37318 GCA_964633555.1 uncultured Candidatus Saccharibacteria bacterium
CTGAGCCTACTCCTGAATCACAAAATACTGAGAACTCTGAAGTTACTGATACCTCTGAAAATACAGACGCTACCACTCTTACTGACGACGATCGTAATGCTTTACCAGCTGCAGACCCACTCCCAACTATTACCGAAGATTATGGAGCAACTGATACTGCTCAAAAAACTCAGGGTAATTCTGTACCAAAGGGTAAAGCTGATACTTTTTCGGGTGCTTATGTATATGAGTATCCGCTTACTATTCCTGAAGGGCGCAATGGCATGCAGCCTGATATTTCTTTGGTATACAACAATCAAGAAAAGAATGATGCAAGTCAGTTTGGCTATGGCTGGTCGCTCTCAATTCCATACATTGAGCGCACGAATAAATTTGGCGTAGAAAAGCTCTACTCTGTACCCACATTTTATTCTTCAATAGATGGTGAGCTTGCTACAACAACTAATTCAAGTCATTTTGTGCCTCGCGTAGATTCTGGTGATTATCGCTGGTATACCTATTTTGGAAACGTATGGAAAATCACCGATACCGAAGGTAATTCATACTATTTTGGTCAGAATGCTTCTGCTCGTTTAAGTGATGCGCAGAATTCTACACGCACACATCGTTGGTATCTTGAGCGCATTGAGGACACTTTAGGTAATTCAGTGGATTATAGCTATGAATTTATCGAAGGAAATGTATATCCAAAATCAATAACGTATACAAACCATTCGTCACTTAAAGGAATTTACGAAATTCAATTTACACGTTCACCCCGTGAAGATGTTATTACTTCATATGCTACAGGTTTTGCTGTAACGACAAAGTATCGCATTAGTGAAATTAAAGTCTTGGTGCAGGGAGTATTGGCTCGAGAATATGATTTGCGCTACGGTACAGGTATAAACGGCACTCGAACGCTACTTGAGGGTATTACAGAAATCGGGTATGAAGCAGATGTTGCCACAACGTTACCCGAGGTTCAATTTACTTATCAAAAACAGCCACAACAGTTACTTGTACAAAATACAGTACAAGAACCTTCACCAAAGCCGTTTACACTCGTTGAGTTTTTGGTATCAAGGAAAGACTCTCCAATTAAAGGTGTTAAAAAAGTCGAGGATAAAGCGGCACGTTTAGCTGATGTAAATGCAGATGGTTATCCAGATGTTGTGTACTCAGGCTATATTGATAAAGACGATCAAATTCCTGGTAGCGGAGTTTATCTTAATACAGGCTATGGATTTGCACTTTCAAGTGTTTTCAGAGATCCGTGGCAATTTATTACATGGCAGGATTATGATAATGGAGTTCGACTCGGTGATTTAAATGCAGATGGATTCGCTGATATATTACAAGCTCGTCGCTATACTCAAAAAAGCAAGATTCACATTGCATCATCTACCGCTCTTGCTGGTGTGAATGGTTGGGGTAATGTGCAGAACTTTAAAATGCCAACCATGTTTATTGATTCTGCAGATATGATAGCTGATAAAATTCAGCGAGGAGAAGCAGATACACAAACACAACTCGTAGACGTTAACGGTGACAATTTGCCCGATGTTGTTTCTGAGAATGGAATTTATATAAATAATGGTAGTGATTGGGTTCATAATCCGCAATTTGTTTTGCCCCGACCACTTCGTGATTCTGCAAAGCGCGATGGTGGCGTCCGTTTTGTCGATGTTAATAATGATGGCCTTAACGACATTGTGTATTCAGAGGGTTCTCAAGAAAGAACCACTAATTCACTCGTTGATCCTGAGGTTTCAATGTCACGCTTGGTATATGTAAATACTGGTACGGGTACATGGATTCCTGATGAGGGTATGATTCCACCGGTACATATTGCTGTTTATAAATACACTGGCTCAGCGGTATCAAATGTACGACTTGATTATGCGCCACAATTCTTTGATTTTAATGGTGATGGTTTGACCGACGTTGTATACACCGATATTTGGCCTAAAAAGGGCGATAGATTGGCTGGTGTTCAATCAAGAATACTCACGACAAAGCTTCTTATCGGAAAGAATACTGCTCAGGGAATTCGCTGGCAGTCAGTAGACACATGGTTGCCTGAGTATCAAACAATTGAACGTACCGATTGGGGAGCACGTTTTATTGATATGAATGGTGACGGTCGTATTGATTTATTTCAGGCCGCAGAACAAGAGCAGTATTACAGCAATCAGACAAATAAGGCATCGCCTCGAAACCTGCTCTATGAAAATGCTGCACTCTTTCAAGATAGTCTCGTAAAAGTTCTTGATGCTCGCGGTTTAGAGACTTCGGTTACCTATGACAGTGTTAAAAAGCTTGGTGCAAAAGGAGTGATTCCACATCCAAAGCTTCAATGGCCAATTGATGTCGTTGCAAAGATAGAAGAGAAAGACACGATAGCGGGGTCGGTATTTACTACGTCATATACATATGAAAACGGTATATCACGCCGTGATGGTCCTTTTGAGCGACGTTTTGCAGGCTTTGAAAAAGTAACAGAGAAAATTCCGCACCGAACAATTGTATATTATTTCCACCAAGGAAATGAAACAAATTCTACCCTTGGCGAAACTACTGATGAATATGCAAAAATAGGAAAAGTATTCAGACAAGAGGTTTTTTCTGCGACAGGGCAAAAGATTACGCAAACTCTTACTGGTTGGACTTCGTATAGGAATGGTAATCGTACAATGGTGCTTCCAACACAAGAAATTGTAATGGATTTTGACGGCGATTCCACAGCTGCTTCAAAAGCTTTTTCATACACATATAATCAACAGAACGGTAATATAGAAAAATATACAGAATGGGGTAGAGTGGTCGGTAGTGAAAACGGCACCTTTACTGATCTCTATGGCTCGGGTGCTGGGGCTGATAAATATGTAACTTCATATACATATGCATTCAACCCACAGCTCGGTTTATATGCAGTTAATTCTATTATTCGTACAGATGCGAACAATAAAATTGTTGGTGAGCAAAAAGTAAGTTACGACGGCGGTTCATTTGGTACGGTAAGTGTTGGTTTGCCAACACGCAAAGAGTTTAGAATTGATGCACAGACTTTTGCCTCTTCTACCGCTACATATGGTCCACGAGGAATGCTTTCAACAGTTACCGATGTTCGCGGTAATACTACGCGCTATGTAACTGATGCTACGGATCTATTCTATACAACCGTTACAAATCCTTTAAATCAGCGTACGCTCTCAACGTATGATTATTCTTCGGGTAAGCCACTGCAGATACTTGATTCAATGAATGTGGCAACAAGGTATACCTACGATGGTTTTGATCGTGTGAGGGATACGTATGTCTCTGGCGGCTCACTTTCGGCTACGGTATTGGCAGAACGGACTACGTATGATGATTCTCGTACAAATCCTCGAATAATTACACTCAATTATCTTGATGACACTGCTCGAATTTTCCAGATTTCGTATAAAGATGCTTTCGGCCAAGAAATTCAGCATAGAATGTACAATGAAAGTAATACGGGAATGATTGTCCGTGATACGGGTTATAGCTGGCCTTCTTTGGTAAGTTATCGTTCAATGCCATATGCAGGCAGTGGTCTTAATCGTACATCAGCTCAAGCAAATGAAGCGCTCATTACTCGATATCGCTATGATGCTCTTAATCGTGTGGTTTCTGAAGTAAATGTTATGGGCGAGACTACGTATGCCTATAATGATTGGACAACAACAGTAACTGATACGCAGAAGGGCGGTAAAAAGCTCTACTATGATGCATATGGAAACATGACTCGTATCGATGAGTTTTCTCCAAATCACTACGATATTACCTGGTACGGCTATGATGGTAATAAAAACTTAACAGGAATTGCTGATGCACTCGGTAATGAGCGTTACTTTACCTATGATCTTTTGGGTCGCAGAATAACTGCCGAAGATCTTCATGCAAAAAATGATACGACATTTGGTAAGTACTCGTTTACTTATGATGCTGCAGGCAACGTTCTTACCGTTACTGATCCAGAGAATACTCGCCGAACATTTGTATATGATGCTCTTGGTCGTATTACGAGCGATGACAGTATACTCACTCCAAATGTAGAGGCTATATATACATATGATTGGTGTGGTTCGTGGGGTAAGGGTCGTTTGTGTAGTGTTAATGCACAAGGTGTTATTACCAATTACACCTATGATACTCGGGGTCGTATTGTTCAAGAGTCTCGTACAATTCCAGGATCTTCAGTTGCATATACAACAATTACTACATACGATATTCAGAATAATCCGGTAACAATATCGTATCCAAATTCAGCAAAGGTATTCTACAAATACAATAATATTGGAAAGGTTGAGAATGTTCAGTTACAAGCAAGTGCTTCTGCTGCGGTGCAGAATTTGGTAGCAAACTACGATTATCATGTTTCAGGCGCACCTCTAAGAGAAGAATTAGCTTCGGGAGTTATAACTCATTATACTTATGATGCTAATGAACTCTATCGTTTGCGCAATAGAAAGGTAAATAAGGGCACGGCTCTATATGAAGATGTTACCTATACTTACGATAAGGTTGGTAATATTACGCGTATCAGTGATACTGCTCCAACATTAGCTCGCCGCACAGTTGATTATGTGTATGATGGTTACTATCGTATTACTTCGGCAAAGACAACTGCTGTTAATGGAGCCATAACTACAGAGAACTTTGCATATAATAAAATCGGCAACATTGTAAGTGGTGGTGCAGGAGCATATCTATATGAAGGTGCAACGAGTGTTGCAGCTGGTACAGCTTTTGCAAACCCTCATGCTCCAACTAAAATTGCTAATGCAGCTCTGGCCTACGACAAAAAGGGAAATGTCCTTACCTATTCCAATCAAACCTATACCTGGGACCATGCCAATCGTTTAACTCGTATTGTCGATACGGGTACAAGTGGTACACCGGGCACAGCAACACCACGTACAATTAATTATCTTTACGATCATGCCAGCCAAAGAGTTAGAAAGGTATCTGGTACTACCACCACTCTATACCCAAATAAATACTTTGAAGTAGAAGGAGAAATTGTAATTATGTATGTTTGGGCAAATGATCAGATCGTGTCTGCTGTAACAAAGAATAATACTTCTAATTCAACTGAGTATATTCACAAAGACCACCTTGGTTCAACGAAAGTGATAACTGATGTTAGTGGTAATATTCTTAGTCTTTTTAACTACACACCATTTGGAGAAGAGCTGATCTTGAAGAATAACAGCTCAGTCGATCGCCACTTTATCGGCGAACGGTTTGATGAAGAAACTCAAATGAGTTATTTGAATGCGCGTTACCTACAGAACAAGAGAGGTCAATTCTTGAGTCAGGATCCCGTGTTTATTGATCTCGGGGTAGATAAGCGAACCACTCAAGCTCTTCACGATCCACAGCTAATGAACTCTTATAGTTATGCAAGAAACAACCCGATGGTTAATAAAGATCCAGGCGGAGAGTGGGTACATATAGCAATCGGAGCAGGTGCTGGTATTTTGGGGCAGTATAGCTATGACGTTTACAATAATGTTCAGAACGAGGGATTCAGCGTCAAGACGCTCGTATCTAATTTGTCAAGCGGCAAAACATATTTAACTAGGGCTGCTCAAGGCGGTATTATCGCAGCTACAGGAGGCGCGGTGGCCGCCGCCGGGTCTTCGGTAGGTATTGGTGCGGTAGGACAGTCGGTCATTATGGGTGGTGTAACCGGAGTAGTCGGCGCAGGAGGTAATGCATTTCTTGGAGAGCCAGTAAGACTAGGGTCTGTTGCACTTGACTCGGTGGTAGGTGCACTAACATTCGGAGCCTCAAGTATGGTATGGAAGACCCCTGGAAGATTGCCAGGTTTCGGGACCGATGCATTTTTTTTCGGTAAGCATACTCAGCAAAGTGCCATGAATCTTGGGGTTGATACTGGCACTAATTATATTTCAGCTATAATGAATGATATATCTAAGCAAATCAAGGATCAGCAAAAATATATCAATGACCTTAAGAAGCAATATAATTCAAATACAAAAAAGAAGAATAAATAATAATATGAAAACTTATAAAATCAAAAAAATACATATTCTTGGTAATTCTATGTATCTAATCTTTCCATTAGTAATGACTCTTGTAATTCTAATTGAAAAAGGTGGTGCACAACAAAATGAGTGGGTAGGAGTAGGAATCTTCTGGCTTATTGGTATACTCGTCCTTGTACTGCTTTCAGGTTCAAAAATGGAAGTAGGGATAGATTATATTCGTCCAGGTTTCTTTGGTTTTTCTCGGGAAAAGATTGAAGCTTCGAATGTTGAAGTTCTTGAATATGGTAATCTCTTTCGGTTAGGATTAGGGGTGGGAAAGGGACTTAAGATACTCGCTCGGACTTCTAAGGGACGTAAGGCATTTACTGTGGGAGAAAAAGCATATGGAAAAGAAGCAATCGATCACATGAAGAGAGTTCTTGAATTTAAAAAATAATTTATGATTTGATCATAAACTCATACTTTCTAAACTAATTAAGTTTTATTAAACGCCGCCTTAACCTACGACAAAAAGGGAAATGTCCTTACCTATTCCAACCAAACCTATACCTGGGACCATGCCAATCGTTTAACTCGTATTGTCGATACGGGTACAAGTGGTACACCGGGCACAGCAACACCACGTACAATTAATTATCTTTACGATCAT
This sequence comes from uncultured Candidatus Saccharibacteria bacterium, assembly GCA_964633555.1. Classification (GTDB taxonomy): domain Bacteria; phylum Patescibacteriota; class Minisyncoccia; order Phycocordibacterales; family PALSA-1337; genus CAZGUZ01. The sequence goes on from CAZWGR010000002.1 coordinate 18,913, forward strand.
GCCAGCCAAAGAGTTAGAAAGGTATCTGGTACTACCACCACTCTATACCCAAATAAATACTTTGAAGTAGAAGGAGAAATTGTAATTATGTATGTTTGGGCAAATGATCAGATCGTGTCTGCTGTAACAAAGAATAATACTTCTAATTCAACTGAGTATATTCACAAAGACCACCTTGGTTCAACGAAAGTGATAACTGATGTTAGTGGTAATATTCTTAGTCTTTTTAACTACACACCATTTGGAGAAGAGCTGATCTTGAAGAATAACAGCTCAGTCGATCGCCACTTTATCGGCGAACGGTTTGATGAAGAAACTCAAATGAGTTATTTGAATGCGCGTTACTACGAGGGGTCTCGTGGACAGTTCCTTTCGGAAGACCCGAGCCATCTTGCAATCGGTGATCCAGGAAAAGTGAAAGCTTTAACTGGAATGGATATGCAGAAGTACTTAGCTGATCCACAGCTTCTCAATTCATACTCCTACGCGAGAAATAACCCAATCGTAAATAGCGACCCGACGGGTAATGCTACCTATATTTGGAATAATGGTGCCAGTATGTCTGGTATCGATACTTGGGATACGAATACTTATTATCAATCTCAAGATCAGGCACTACTTCAAAACAATGCTGCAGTAATGAGTTCTCCAGGTAATTATGCAAACCTTGGTGCATTCTATGATCGGGTTCGTAATGGTGCAGAAGGGGATTATAAAAACCAAAGCAGATCGTACTACTTCTACAGAGATGAAGTAGTTGATAAGGAAACTTTCGGAAACAGAAATTATGGATATGCTGGCACTGCAGCAGGATTCGGGAAGACTCTACTTAAAGGTGCAGCTGGCTATGCACAAGTAAGATCTAGTAATGCACAGCTAAAAGATGCCAGAACATATTTCGATGATCCAAAAGATACAGCTAATATCCAAATAGGAATCTCGTCGTATAATAGTAGCAACAGGCCTAATCCTGCGAGTGCTTTCCAGATCGGTGTCCAGACTACTGCAAATAGCAAAGCTTTAAATTCGATCTACCGGCAATTGCAGAGCATCCAAAGACAAGTAAATAGTTTAATGAAAAAAATAGGTAGATAAAATTATGAAAAAGATATCAAAAAAACACATATTAATACTCGGTTTAACAATTCTAATTGTTATTATTACCGGTTCTTTTCTCTTCAAAAATAACAGTGCAAAAGATGCCAAAATTGTTGCGTCTTTGGAGTCGAAGGTACTCCCATATGTTCAAGAAAATATAATCACTTTCTACTTTAACAGGAACTGGTGTAAAGGGCTCCAGTACAATTCTCGTTCTGTGGTTGAAATATCGAGCTCAAGTAATAATTCCCCTTGTGTAGCTAGTGCTACAACGTTTAGTGATTCCGATCGATTAGTTTTTAATGAAATTAGTCAAAGGCTAAATTCAGTTGCTGAAGAAAAATTTAGACAGATTGATACAGAATATCCAATTAGTTATAGACCAGAGCAGGCAAATATCCCTCATGAGTCAATTGGGACAGCTTTTCATATCGATTGTTCATTCTGTAGAACGCGTTACGTTTATTGGCCACACTATACTCAACTACCTCCAAATATCGAGGTGGAAATTAAATACATTCCTATCAACGAGAGCTGGTACAAAGTCGAACAGGACTGGAACTAAGTTAAACGTAAGTATGAGATTACTTAGTGAATAACTTCTGATCTTTCACTTTCCGCCTACTCCCTTGTGAGGTGGGGGCTATTCAACTTTGGCTCGTCGCACAGTTGATTATGTGTATGATGGTTACTATCGCATTACTTCGGCAAAGACAACTGCTGTTAACGGAGCCATAACTACAGAAAACTTTGCATATAATAAAATTGGCAACATTGTAAGTAGCGGCGCGGGGGTGTATTTATATGAAGGTGCAACAAGTGTTGCAGCTGGTACAGCTTTTGCAAACCCTCATGCTCCAACTAAAATTGCTAATGCAGCTCTGACCTACGACAAAAAGGGAAATGTCCTTACCTATTCCAATCAAACATATACCTGGGACCATGCCAATCGTTTAACTCGCATTGTCGATACGGGTACAAGTGGTACACCGGGCACAGCAACACCACGTACAACTAATTATCTTTACGACCACAACAATTCTCGTGTTCGTTCACAGTCTGGTGCAACTACAACTCTCTACATTAGTGATTCATACGACACTACTCTTGTTAATATTGGTACTCCACAACAAACCACCACTAACCACACTCTTAACATCTATGCCAATAACCAACATATTGCTACACTAGTAACAGACGGAACGCTTCCACAGAGCCCCACAAACCCAACTGTACTCTATATACACAACGATCACCTCAATAGTACTGCTCGCACCACCAATTCACTCGGAAACCTCATACAGACCTTTGACTATACAACCTTCGGTACTCCACGTGTATCTGCCTCTACGCTTCCACAAGGTTCATATACAGAAAGTAGACAGTATATTGGGGAGGAGTATGACTCTGACACTAAACTCAACTACCTCAACGCTCGTTATTATGACAGTGTGCGAGGCCAGTTCTTGAGTCAAGATCCGGTGTTTTGGGAGATCGGAAAGACAGATGATGGAAAGAAAATAATTGTTGATCCACAATCTCAGAATTCATATAGTTATGCGAGAAATAGTCCTGTGGTGAACAAGGATCCCGAAGGAAGATATTGGGAGACTGCTTTTGATTTAGCAATGCTTGCATGGTCAGTAAGCGACTTTAAAGAAAACCCTGGTTTGTGGAATGGTCTAGCTGTTGTTGCAGATGGGGCAGGATTTGTTCTTCCTATTCCAGCGGTTGTTGGTGGGCTAAGGTATGGAGATGATGCGTATAGAGGTCTTAGGATAGCAAAAGATGCGGCAAAAACATTTAATTGGGGGAATCCTGCTTCGCTTGTGAAGCATACGCTTGATCATGCTGCAGATTTTGGGCTTAAGAAAACCGATTATGCAGGATACGCAAAAGCTGCAAATAATTTCCTTTCAGAGGCGGAGACTGCAATAAGACGAGGTAGTAAAAACATCGAAAGCTTTGTTGACCCTAACGGCAGGACTCTCTTGTTTAATAAGAAGACAAGCACATTTGGAATAAAAAATGCAGATGGGACTACTGCAACAGCTTACAAGCCTAAGGGTGGCGATCATAAAAAAGCTTTGGCTTATTGGAATAAGCAGAAAGTCAGATATAATAGTAAAAAATAATGAACAATAAACTAATGGCAGAAAATAGATGTTATGCATGCGGCTTTGAATTGCGCGATTATCCATATGATCCAGTACATCTAACACCTAACCACGAAGTAATTTGCTCCTCATGTGGTATTCATTATGGTTACGACGATGATGGGGGCGGTGACATTATTCCTGACGAATTGACATATTCAGATTGGAAATTTGGTGATGAAAATCACGTAAAAATTATGAAATCTTGGCGACAGCACTGGATAGACGGGGGAATGAAATGGTGGTCAACAGAATCTAAACCTAAAAACTGGAATCCAAAGATGCAGCTTGGTAGAATCCCAGAAGGGTTCAAATAATTTTGCATGGCCCAGAGCTTTCTTGAGACAACCAACTGATATTCAGAGAATGAATAATAAAAATGACGAGAAATTATTAAGAGAAATATTTAACGAAGTCGATCCAATAGGACTTATCGATTTTGACATACCTGAATCATTAAATGAGTACAATCCTGAAATAAGAGAAATTCTTCAAGAAGATATTTCTAAGCTAGACAAACAGCAGTTAGGCCAAAAGATTTACGCAGTCTTTGTGAAATTCTTTAATGCCGAATTGGCCGGATCAAAAGATGTCTATATTTCAATTGCTGAGAAAATTTTATCAAGAAAGAAATGAGTATTGATTGGAACTAAATTGTTATTGCTGGAGTAGGAGTTATTAGTGCATTATCAGGTGTAGCGCTTGGCGAGTTCTTTAAAAGAAAAGAGCAAGAGGGACTGTTTTCAGAAATTATTTTTCAAAAGAAGTTAAAAATATACGAAGAACTTTACGAACGTCTTACAGATATCAGTAATCAGGCTTTTGATTTTGCAAGAAATAATAATTTGTCGTCTGAAGAGCGGTTAGAGATTTGGCCAGGCGATGCGTACGAAAGCGGTAAATGGTACTATTAGTAATATCTCAGTAAATACAGCATTCAAGTCTTTTGCTGGCTCACAAGCTGCAGATTTATATAGAACGACTGCAGGAGTGGTGATTGATTCAGCCAAGTCTTTTATTGGTAATAAAAGTAAGCCTAGAAAATAATTATATGGAATCTAAAAAATATATTGGTCTATTTGGAATGATCTTCAGTGCTACTACTGTATTTGTTGAATTTGGATTTAGGCAGTCCATTTCTACAGAACTATTTATAGTATCTATGGTTTTTACATTGTATTTAGGTATGTTCTGTTGGCAGTACACGGTTTATGGTGATTGGAAAAAAAGTATCTTACCCGCTCTAAGGATTACAGTGATTGTGTTGATTGCGGGAGGTGTGATCGGTTTACTTAAAAGATTGGCAAATTAGAACTTCATAATAAACCAACATATTGCTATACCAGTAACAGACGGAACGCTTCCACAAGGTTCATATACAGAAAGCAGGCAGTATATTGGGGAGGTGTATGATTTTGACGCCAAACCCTTGCATTTTTTGAGCAAATAATATAGAATGTTTCCACTATGCAAATTGCGATTATTCACACTGGCGGTAAGCAATATACGGTTTCTTCAGGCGATTCTATTCGAGTTGAAAAGATCGTAGGAGATTATAAAGAAGGTGATTCTATCGTTTTCGACAAGGTTATGCTTGTTGATGATGGTAAAGATGCAACAATTGGTACTCCTTACATTGCCTCTGCAAAAGTTACTGGTACTCTTACAAAAATAGCTCGTGCAGCAAAGATTGATGTTATTAAGTACAAGCAAAAGAGTCGTTACTTTAAGAAAAATGGTCATCGCCAGCCATACTTTGAAGTAAAGATTGCAGACATTAAATAATAAAAACAGCCTCCATCTGGAGGTTGTTTTTATTTACATTCTTCTTACAATCTGCTAGATTTTTCACAGAAAGGAACTACATGAAGAATTACGAGTTAATACCGAATGGTAGATTTAGCCGCGAAGCCCTGCTCGATTTGATTTTTGGAGTTGCGCATCACACGCTCACTGAGTATCCCGCCGTCTGCTTTGGGGTGCGGGATGCACAGAGGAACATTGTCGATGTTCAATTGGTGGCATACGCGACAATTACGCATCTGGAGCCGCGGAAAATGCTCATCACTGGAAAGGCGTCGTTACCCGGTCTAGGTAGTCCGGTAGAAAGGCAGGCTACGATCATTGTTGACTTCAATACAGGTCGAGGCGAGCTAACCGTGGTTTGATGCCCACATGGGGTAGCTTTTTCACTCACCCCACAAAACCCCCGACAGTGTCGGGGGTTTAAACTTTTGTACGGTGGACTAGGGCACTCGTCAGGGTGCTTGCATCTGCATATTCAAGCTCGCTACCGGTAGAAAGACCTCGGCCAAGAACTGATACAGCAATTGAGTGCTCTGCGGCATAGTCTTTAAGCGAATTAAGAACATATTCTGCTGTATGCTCGCCTTCGGGTGTTGCATTGAGCGATATAATAATTTCTTTGGCAGGGGTACTTTGTATGCGCTGCTCAAGGTCGCGAATGCGAATTCTATTTTCGGGATCTTTGTCGAGAATAGGAATGGTCCCACCAAGAATAAAATAAAAGCCTCGATATGCTCGTGTTTTTTCGATTGCTTCCATGTCGGTATCGCGAGCAACTACCATGAGTGTTGTGGTGTCGCGATCAGGATTAGAGCAAATTGAGCACAGTGTTTGTGGTTTTTCTGAAGTAAAATGTCGTTTGCACAAAGAGCAAAAACGCATTGTACGTTTTACTTCATGGATTGTGTTTACTAAATCTTCAAGAAAGTTATTAGGGCGAGACAAAAGAAAAAAAGCAAAACGGCGAGCTTGGCGAGGGCCAATTCCAGGGAATTCTCGAAACATTTCTACAAGCTTGTGGAGTGGGTCCATACAGTGCAGTATTAAAAGCCTCCCATACCGCCTCCTGAGCCACCACCGGCAAAGCCACCAAAATCACTCTTATCAACATCCATAAACGATGTTTTTGCTGCATCAAAGAAGAGGTTAACAATTCCCGTAGGACCGTTTCGATGCTTTTCGATCAAAAGTTCGGCTGCCATTTTTCGGCCTCCGCCGTCTTCGTTACTTTCGCGGTGAATAAACATAACAACGTCGGCATCTTGTTCAATAGAACCTGAGTCTCGAAGGTCAGAAAGGCGAGGCTTGCCTCCACGCTGCTCAACGGCACGAGAAAGCTGTGACAAAGCAATTACTGGCACCTTGAGTTCACGCGCGAGGTTCTTAAGGGAACGAGAAATTTCAGTAACCTGTTGCACTACATTGTCTGAACCACGTGACTGTGTTGGTACCATGAGCTGCAAGTAGTCGACAATAATAAGGCCAAGACCTTTTTCATTTTTAAGGCGGCGAGCAACCGAGCGCATTTTAAGAATATTATTGCCCGGTTGATCATCGATATAAATTGGAGCATCGTTAAGGCGACCCATAGCATGAGCAATATTGGCAAAGTCATTATCATCAAGGCGACGGTGATCGTTACGGATTTTCCAAGCATCTACTTGCGCTTCGGCGGCAAGCATACGTTCAACAAGTTGCTGTGAACTCATTTCGAGCGAGAATATACCAACCGGCACTTTGTGGTTAATACCAATTTTACGCGCAAAATCGAGGGCAAGGGAAGTCTTTCCCATAGAAGGTCGAGCAGCAAGGATAATAAGGTCTGATTCCTGAAAGCCAGCAAGCTTACCATCGAGATCTTTAAAGCCTGTTGGCACACCACGGAGTTCACCGTTAGACTTGTGGAGTTTTTCAATACGCTCAAAAGCTTCGGTAAGGGTATCACCCAAAGCAATAAACTTATGAGCTCCATTAAAGTTTGTTACTTCGTATATTCTTTTCTGTGCAGCATCAAGAATTTCTTCAACGTCATCGGCTTCATTAAAGCCAAGCTCACCAATATGCTCGGCTGCATTAATGAGGTCGCGCATGAGCTTCTTTTTGTGAATGATTTGCGCATAGTAAGTAGAGTTACTTGCCACAGGAACACCCTGAACGAGTTCAGTAAGATAACTCATTCCACCAACTGATTCAAGCTGGTTGAGTTCTTTAAGGCGAGTAGAAGCCGACAAAAGGTCGATAGGAGTATTCTTGCGATGAAGCTCGAGCATTGCATCCCAAATAATGCGATGTCGATCACTATAAAAAGTTCCAGAGTTTACGATGTCAGTGATATCGTGCATTGCTTCGGGGCGAAGCATAATAGAACCAAGCATTGCTTTTTCAGCTTCAAGGCTTTGTGGGGGAATGCGCAAATCGCGAGGCTTCCAGTTATGTTGTGTTTGCAAATCAGACATGTGTATATTGTACACTGCAAAAAACTCTCGTACACTCGACTATCCTTCAAAAAGTGTATGAAATGTTAATAAGCTGTGTTCAATTCGGCAGATTTTATAAATTTTTTACCCCTTTACCTTTAAACTATGCTGTGCTAGCCTCAATTTAATTCCGTAGTATATTGCTGCGGTCGTTCATATGCACCGTGTGGTGCATTGAATATAGGAGTAGCGAGTTCTCAAGCTAATTCGCAATTGTAATTGGAGGCTCTGTGTCAAAGAGTCAAAGAGATTCAGATCAGGAGTATTTCTGGTCTGATGCGGTTCGTGGAAAGACGTTCGCTGTTACGAACGGGCCAGATGCTGATGCATTGTGTAAGGCGCTTGGTGAGGCACTCGATGCTCGACACCCTGATTGGCCGATGGGCTATAGAACTGTTGACTTCAGGGTGTTCGTGGCTATTGGACACATTAGTCAATTACACGTTGCTGTGACTGGTTTGAAGTGGTACGACCACTCCCGGAAGGGTAAATGTACTGTCTACGGTTTTGTTTGCGATCAAAGCCTTCAAGTTACCATCGATTACACCACGGATGATCCCAACCACAAGGCTTCAAACCGGACTGGTAGGATTACGTTCTGAGTGTGGCCTCTGAGCGCACTCCAAAACAAACAGCCCCGACTTCGGTCGGGGTTCTTCTTTTTACTCTTATATTTTTATAGCTCCACGATTTTAAAACCTTCAGGAGTATCTTTTACTTCAAAGCCACGCTCAGAAATTTCGGCACGCAGAGCATCTGCTTGAGCCCAATCTTTATTTGCTCGGGCAATTTCGCGAGCTTCGGCAAGAGCTGTGATTTCGGCAGGGATTTCGGTATGGGCATGTTCTGATAATGTACTTAAATTATCAAGGTTGAGGCCAAAGACAGCATCGGCTTTAAGAATAAGAGGGAGTTTATATACAGGGTCAAGGCGTTTATCTTTAATAAATTCCCATACTAAAGCCAAAGCGCGTGGTGTATCAAAATCGTTGGTAATGTGCTCGGTAAACTTTTCAATAAATTCTGTAGCAATAGATTCTTCGGCCGATGTCATAGGTTTAATCTGAGGATTCTGCGCCAAAGCATCTTTCCATTCGGCAAGGGTAGAAACGAGCCGAATATAACCTGTCTGTGCAGCCTGAAGAGCTTCGAGAGTAAAATTAACCTGTGTTTTATAGTGTGCGCCAAGTAACCAATATCTAAAAGCGAGTGGGGCAATTGCTTGCTCTTCTAAATCTTTGATTTTGAAGAAATTGCCTTTAGACTTTGACATCTTGGTGTCATTGACATTCATGAAGCCACCGTGAATCCAATAGCGAACAAATTGTTTACCGGTAGCTGCCTCTGATTGAGCAATTTCATTGGTATGGTGCGGAAAAACAAGGTCGACTCCGCCAGTATGTATATCAATAGTTGGGCCTAATGCTGTTGTTGCCATTGCTGAACACTCAATGTGCCAGCCCGGGCGACCTTTTCCAAAAGGGGCATCCCAAACAGCCTCGCCGTCGTCGGGTGTGGCAAATTTCCATAGGGCAAAATCCTTAGGGTTTTCTTTTTCATATTCATCGTGTGCTATGCGCGAATGTTCCGCATTGTCATCATTGTGAGAGTGGGCAATCTGTTGCATTTTAATGCCAGCAAGTTCGCCATAGTGCGGGTCCATACCAATACTGTAGTAAATTCCATCGTTCGAAATGTATGCTTTGCCATGCTCAATAAGATTGCCAATCATATTTTGCATTTCTTCAATATGATCAGTTGCTCGCAAGAGTCGCTTTGGAGTAAGAATATTAAGCGAAGCTAAATCATCAAGAAAAAGCTTTTCATACATTCGTGTAAGTTCAAGGAGGGGAACTTTTTCGGCCTGTGAGCGGCGAATTGTTTTATCATCGACGTCAGTAATATTCATTACTTGATCAACGGAATAGCCAGCAAATTCAAAAGTGCGGCGAATAATGTCGTTTAAAATAAACGTGCGAAAATTACCAATATGTGCTGTGTCGTATACGGTAGGCCCGCAATGATACATAGTTACAGCCCCTGGTGATAGGGGAATAAACTCTTCTTTTGCTCCAGAGAGTGTGTTTGATATGTACAATGCCGGTAATTTCTTCATGTGCATAGTATACCGTAATTTTAAGTCATCCACACTAGGCGCAATGCATAAAGTTTGAGATACTATATGCATGACCCCGATCAAACTTGAAGCACTTGTTGTTAAAATTGTCGTAGTTATTTTGCTTGTTGCTGGAGCTTTTTCTTTTGGCCAATACACAGCTACAACTAAACAAGCAAAAGTACCTGCAGCTGCTGCGGCTGCTCTTGCTGCTCAAGGTCTTAGTGATCCCGCTCTCAGTTCCGATGAATTTGCTCCATTTTGGAAAACCTGGAATTTGCTCGAACAAAAATATGCTGGTGCAAATGCTGCATCAACAACAGAGCAAGATAAATTGTGGGGAGCAATAAAGGGAATGGTTGCCGCTCAGGGTGACCCTTATACCGTATTCTTTCCTCCTGAAGAAGCAAAGATTTTTGCTCAAGATATTTCAGGCAAGTTTGAAGGCATAGGAATGGAAGTCGGCAAAAAAGATGAATATCTTACCGTAGTTGCTCCACTTAAGAATAGTCCAGCAGAAAAAGCGGGAATACTCACTGGCGATAAGATTATTGCAATTGATGGCGAAAACGTAGTATCTGTTTCTGTTGATCAAGCAATTAAAAAGATTCGTGGCCCAAAGGGAACAACCGTAAAGCTTACGGTAAACCGTGAAGGATCACCAAAGCCAATTGATATTGTTGTAACTCGCGACATTATTGATTATCCAACTGTCGAAACCGAGGTTCGTATTCCAAATGCTACAGGATCTTCAACAATTGCAACTGCAGAAAGTGGCTCAAAACTTCACGATGGTGTCTTTGTTTTGAGACTCTTTAGCTTTACTTCTGAATCTCCAAAGCTATTCCGCTCAGCATTGCGCGAATTTATAGATTCAGGTTCACATAAGCTCATACTTGATTTGCGTGGTAATCCTGGGGGTTATTTGGAAGCTGCGTGGGATATGGCTTCATGGTTCTTACCTGCAGGAAAAGTAATTCTCAAAGAAGACTTTGGAAAAGATCATGATGAGCGTTTATACAAGAGTAAAGGCTACAATGTTTTCAATGAAAAGTTGCAAATGATGATTCTTGTTGATGGGGGAACAGCCTCAGCTGCCGAAATTTTGGCTGGAGCACTCCGTGAACACGGCAAAGCAAAGCTTGTAGGTACTAAGACTTTTGGAAAGGGTTCTGTGCAAGAGCTTGTTAAAATTACTCCCGAGACTTCGCTTAAAGTTACGGTAGCTCGATGGTTTACACCAAATGGCCACAATCTTTCTAAAGACGGTCTTGTTCCAGACTATGAAGTAAAAATCACTCCAGAGCAGATTAAAGCACAACAAGATCCTCAATTAGACAAGGCTATTGAATTATTAAAGGCAATGCCGTAGTGTATAGGTATGAAAATCATTCTTATTAAAGACGTTCCTAAGGTAGGTAAGAAGTACGAAGAAAAAGAGGTAGCCCAAGGTTTTGCGCTCAATTCGCTCATTCCTCGTGGTTTAGCGTTGCCTGCAACTCCAGAAAATTCTAAAAGAGTTAAGCTTGAACAGGCTCGAATTCTTGGCGAAAAGAAAGTTCATGATGAACTAGCTCTTAAAAACTTTACTGCACTGTGCGATAAAGAAATCACTCTTACACTACCAGCCAATGAAAAAGGCCACCTTTTTGCTGGAATTCATATTAATGAAATTATTCCCGAATTCAAAAAACAGCTCAGTGTAGAAATTTCTGCCGAAGCCTTTGGAAACATTAAACCCCTCAAAGAAGTTGGAACCCACAAGCTATCATTTACCGTCCTTGGAAAAAAGGGAAGTTGTGGTGTGGTAGTGCATGCACTCAAATAATTGTTGATAAGTATAGAGTCTTACTTAATCGAACCTGTATAATAGACTTGTTAGATAGCTAAGTTTTTTTCATGTCTATTTTTGCTACTTCTCGATTTTTTGCTATTGCGCATAAATATATACTAATACTGTTGATATTAGTTGCATTTTTTGCCTGCGAAACTAACTATGCTCATGCCGCTCCGGTTCCTCAATTGGTAAAAAATATTGCAACTACTGCGAATGGCTCAAATTTAAGCTTGCATACAGCCTCAACCTCGGCCGGTTTCTTTCTACTCCTTGCTGATAACATAGAATCAGGCGCTGAATGGTGGCGCTCAGATGGTACTGCTGAAGGAACAAGTTTGATTGCGGATATAGAAGTAGGTAGTAATAGCGCTGGGGGTTCTTACTATGGTTTTATAGACCCGTACTGGATTCTCTTGCCATATTCAAGTATTTACGGACAAGAACTTTGGAGAACTGATGGTACGGAATCTGGTACGAGCATCATACTTGATTCCCGCCCCGGCACGCCGAGTCCTAGTCTCAATGCCGGAAATATCGTTCAGGTGGGTAATCTGATATATTACGCCGCAAACAATAATGGTACTAGCGCAATAAATTTATGGAGAACTGACGGAACATCAAGTGGAACGGTGCTGGTTTCGAATACTACACTACGCATGGCTGAATACTCACTTGTAAATCTCAACGATTTGCTTATTTTTAGTGCGACGGTTGCTCTGGGAAATCAGAATGAATTATGGTCATCAAATGGCACTGCGACGGGTACAGTTATGGTAAAAGATATTAGGGCAGGTTCTCAGGGCTCTAGTCCAGCAAATTTCACTGTATCTACAACTTCAGTATTTTTTACTGCGAATGATAATTTATTCGGAAATGAATTATGGAAAACCGACGGTACTGCCACAGGTACTTATATGGTAAAGGATATTAATACTGGAAGTAGTAGTCCAACTTTCACTAATTTCAAAGCGCATGGTGGACTGGTTTATTTTGGTGCCTCTGATAGTACAAGCGGTATAGAATTATGGAAATCTGATGGAACCGAGGCAGGAACTGTTATGGTGAAAGATATTAATCCTGGCATAGCAAGTTCTAGTCCAGCAATTATTGCTGCACTTGGTGATACTATAATTTTTACTGCCGATGATGGAGTGAATGGTATAGAATTATGGAAATCAGATGGTACTGAAGTAGGTACAGTTATGATTAAAGATATTAATGCTTCTGGTGGAATCTCAATGTTTTCTCCAAGTGCCACTCTCAACGGAACAAGTTTAATTCTCGGTATTGACGATGGAACATCTGGTAGAGAATTGTGGAAGACTGACGGAACCGCTCTCGGTACGACTCGGATAAAAGATATTTATACAGGCTCTTCGAGTTCTTTGACTACATTTGCATTTACCCCCTCGCAATTCTCACCATCTTCTCCGCCTGTTCAGTTCGTATCATTTGGCTCGAATGTTTATTTTTCGGCAAATGACGGAGTTGCTGGTAGGGAATTGTGGAAGACAGATGGAACAGAGGAAGGTACCGTAATGGTTAAAAATATTGCAAATGGAGATGTGGGTTCAGGTGTTTCTCGATTTTTATTGAGGAATGATGAAACTTATTTTTACGCACATGATCAGGTATTAAGCTATGGTCTGTGGCAGACTGATGGTACTGAAGGCGCCACTTCTCTGGTAGTACCAAATGTGTTTCCAACTGAAGTCTTGGGTAAAATTGGTACAGAATTTTATTTCTTTAATAATGACGGCATTAATGGAACAGAACTCTGGAAAACCGATTTTACAGAAGGTGGAACAATGATGGTAAAAGATATTAATGCAGGAAGTGCAAGTTCATACCCAAGCTCATCTAACGATAGAAATTCATTAATTATTAATAATAAGTTGTTTTTTATTGCTAATACCGCAACATCAGGTGCTGAATTATGGGTAAGTGATGGTACCGAGGTGGGAACAGTGATGGTAAAAGATATACGAAGTGGCTCAACAGGTTCAAGTCCGGGTGGTTTTGTTGCTGGCACATCATCACTGTACTTTTTTGCAAACGATGGAACCAATGGTAGAGAACTATGGACATCAGACGGCACCGATGCCGGTACGTATTTAGTAAAGAACTTAGTTGCAGGAGCAAGTGGACAAACAATCAATTCAGGGCACTTTCAAGGTGATGTTCTAAATGGGGTGGTTTATCTTTCAATGTCAGAGGGGGTTAGCACTTTTGATCTTATGAGAACAGATGGTACATCTGCGGGGACATATGTAGTAAAGAATTTACCAAATACTTCGTCTGATGCAATTGTTAATAGGTTAATTGTCTCGAGTAATGGATACTTGTATTTTGTAGGAAATTCAGATGCAGGAAATAGTAATGAAATCAGTCTATGGCGATCTGACGGGACAACAGAGGGAACTGTTCCAATTCATCAACTCAAAACTACTTCGAGTGAATCTGCAAATATTGGTCTAGTTCCAACTACCCGCGGTATTTACTATAGTTTCGATCATCCATTATATGGTTATGAATGGTGGTATACAGATGGCTTTTCTACAACCTCCACACCACTCGCAGACATCGGTTCTGACACAATTGATGGTGCATACGCTTCAAACTCAATCGTGAGCTCAGGTAGTGGCTATAACTCTCGAGGTAATCAATATGAGAATGTAGGTGAGACACTCTATTTCGTTGGTTTTGATTCTGAGAACGGTAGAGAACTATGGAAGACCGATGGAACTCCAGAAGGTACTTATTTAGCCGCAGACATTTCAGAAGGAATAAGTTCTTCATTGGCATTGCCGTATTTTAGTTTTCAAGAAACCACTCATAAGCTCTATTTTGCTGCAAGTACTCCGCAGTACGGCACTGAATTATATGTTATGTCTCTCGCCCCAACCACAACCCTCTCTTCAATCACCACATCGAGCATTTCAAAAACAGGAGCCACAGTATCTACAAGTATCACCGACGTCGGCTTTGCCCGAGCAACCGAACGAGGCTTCAACTATGGAACAACCCTTGCATATGGTAGTGGAACATCAACAACAGGTCTCTATAGCCTTAGTACGTTCGAATACGACATGACCGACCTTACCTGCAACACTACCTACTATGTACAAGCTTTCGCAGTTAACACCTACGGAACAACAACACAAACAACATCATTTACAACATCTGCTTGTGATGCAGTAGTAACACCATCTTCACGTCGTGGGGGAGGCGGTGGTGGTATTAGAACCATAAAAACCCCAGTTACACCCTCAACAACAACTCCAACACTCGTAACTACATCGACAAACAATACCGTTACCTACACCCGCGACCTCAGCTTTGGCTCTACAGGAACTGACGTCATTGCTCTCCAACGCTTCCTCAACTCTCGAGGCTTCACTGTATCTACTACAGGACCCGGTTCTCCAGGTAATGAAATCAATGTATTCGGCTCTAAAACTCAAGCAGCACTCGCACGATTCCAAACATCTGTTGGTATTACACCAGCATCAGGTTACTTTGGCCCTATTACACGTAGTTTCGTGAATGCTCTTGGTACTCCAACCCAAATTGCTCCAGCTGCACCAACTGCACCACAAACCACAACGCCATCTCAAACCACCTACACCCGTGACCTCTTCCTCGGTTCTCGTGGCTCTGACGTTACATCACTCCAAAATTACCTCATACAACAAGGCTACCTTGAATCAGGCTATGCAACTGGTTACTTCGGCCAATTAACTCAATCTGCTCTTATTAAATTCCAGCAAGCTAACAACATTAGTCCTGCTCTCGGATACTTTGGGGTTAAGACAAGGGGAGTGGTGGGGAAATAGCATAAAAAGGGTATGCTATAATTTATGCAAATGTCTCAAATCGGTACACTAAAATTTTTAGCATACCTATTCCTTGTATTCTTTTTTGGTTTTTCTATTACCCAAGCTGCCACAATTAGTGATGGTGCAGATGCAGTTGGACTCATTGGTCAGTATCAGAATCTGACGGATGATCCACTGCAACCGGACTATACAGCGAAGAACATTGGTGGAGGTAAGCTAGGCACAATAGGCTTCACGACTCCAATCGACACGGTGATAGATGATGTTAATAAAAGACTATTTATCTCTGATTCTGGAAACCACCGAATACTTGTTTTTAATCTAAATGAAGACCTTACTTTGCAAGACAAGGTAGCTGATTACGTTTTGGGTCAGCCAAATTTCACTTCGAATGATTTTGGTACTGCGCAAAATAAACTATATAATCCGCAAAGAATGGCTTACGCCTCAACTACAAACTATTTATATGTAACTGACTATCAAAACTATCGTGTGTTAGTTTATGATGTGGCCACCATTACAAATGGAGAGGATGCTATATATGTTCTAGGACAGACTGATTTTACCACAAGGATAACAGGAACATCTGCCTCAACGATGAATTCACCCCACGGTGTAGCTATTGATGAAGTCGGAAATAGACTTTTTGTTGCTGAAGGATCAAATTATAGAGTGCTTGTTTTTGATATTTCAACCATTACAAACGGTGAGTCAGCGGTAAATGTCTTGGGTCAAACAGATTTTAATACAGCAGTATATAGTGTGACTCAGACCACCGTGGGTAATCCTACGGCACTATATTACGAATATAATAGAAACTATTTGTTTATAGCAAATGGTCAGCGTGTGACTGTATATGATATGACAACAGTAACTGATGGAGAACCAGCAATTTACGTGCTCGGCCAGTCAAATTACACATCAAATGGACAATCATCTGGAGACGCCCGTTTTTTTATAGGTGCCGCATCAGGTATAACTTATGACCCTGTGAGGCAATATATGTTTGTGTCAAACGGAAATCGCGTTTCAGTTTTTGATATTTCCGCAATCACTACAGGTGAATCAGCAATCAATGTAATAGGAGCGCCGAGTTTCGGTGGTTCATCGGGCGACTTGGGAGTCAGTTCATCTACTGTTTATGTCAGCTACGGACTTGCCTATGCTAGTAGTACCTTGTATGTAAGTTCAGTTCTCTATAATAGAATAAGTATATTCGACGTTTCGAGTATTTCAAATGGAGAAGGGGCGGTTGATTTGATCGGACAATACACAACTCATGATGTCGGTAATTTGGTGGTGGACTTTAATAAAAAAGGGCCAAATAACGGTCAGATAGATAAATATAATTTTAATAGTCCGGGTGGAATAGTAATAGATAAGGTTCGACATAGATTGTTTGTTTCTGATAGTCTAAGTCATAGAGTACTAGTATTTAATTTGAATAATGATAATACGATAACAAATTTTGAAGCTGACTATGTTCTAGGGCAATCTAATTTCGCGTCAAGTACAGCTTCCACTACACAGACAGGACTCAGTCAACCGGCTGGGCTGGAGTATGACGAACTGGGTGACAGATTGTTTGTTGCTGATCAAGCAAATAACAGAGTTGTGATCTATGATACTTCATCAATTGTAAATGGTGAACAGGCGGTGGCGGTTCTTGGTCAAGCTGGTTTTACGACTTCCTCAAGTGGAACAACACAAGCGGGAATGGCCGGTCCATATTCAATAGCCTACAGTACCACAACCGGAATATTGTACGTTGGGCAAGAACAGTCTAGGCGTGTGACTACATATAATTTAGGTGATGGAATAACCAATGGCGAGAATGCTGTATCAGTTTTGGGTCAGGTAAATTTCACTACAAATCAGTTTTCTGTTGTTGGAGCTTCTACAACTGGCGGAGTGATGGGTATAGCGTTGGACAACACACATAACAGACTTTTTGTTGGTGATTATGGAAAGAACCGCGTTCTCGTTTTTGATGTTTCCAGTATAACAAATGGTGAGGATGCAATATCAGTCCTTGGGCAAGTAGACTTTACAACAAGTACCACTACTGCAACTCAGGGTGGATTAAATTCGCCGCGAGGTCTTAAATATGATAACGGTAGCAATAGACTTTTTGTTGCAGATTACAATAACTCTCGAGTTGTGGTGTATAACGTAGCAACAACAACTAATGGAGAGAAAGCAATTAATGTTCTTGGACAAAGTAATTTTACGACATGGATAAATAGTCAAGCATCATATCCGACAACACAATCGTCGCTTGCTCGAGCTATGTATGTTCAGTATGATAGTGATAATGAGCTGCTCTATACGGGTCAAATTTCTGGTGCCGGCAACCGTATCTCCCTCTTCAACGCCGGCCCCGACATCACAGCTCCAACGCTTACTGCAGCAACAACATCGACTGATGGAACAAACATATACATTACCTATAACGAACCCCTCGATGAAAACAGCCTCCCTACAACCACAGACTTCATTATTTCAGTAAATGGAGCCACAAGTTCACCTACAGCAGTATCAATATCGGGAGCAACAGTTATTCTTACCATATCATCAACTATCTACTCAACAGATACACTAACCCTTACATACACAGCAGGAACATATCCAGTTACTGACTATTCAGGTAATCTAGCTCACAACATATCAGCTTCAGCAGTTACAAACCTCAGTACACAAACTGATCCTGATTCCCCAACAACTCCAGATCCCGAACCAACCCCATCCCGCCGCCGCGGAGGAGGGGGCTCACGCATATCAACACCAACTACATCATCAACCCCACTCCCAACCCCTGTAGCTACACCCACAACACCATCTACACAACAAACTGGAACAACATTCACCCGCGACCTCAGCTTTGGCTCTACAGGAACCGATGTCATTGCTCTCCAACGCTTCCTCAACTCTCGAGGCTTCACAGTATCTACTACAGGACCAGGTTCTCCAGGTAATGAAATCAATGTATTTGGCTCACGTACACAAGCAGCACTCGCACGATTCCAAACATCTGTTGGTATTACACCAGCATCAGGTTACTTTGGCCCTATTACACG
>CAZWGR010000003.1:0-11983 GCA_964633555.1 uncultured Candidatus Saccharibacteria bacterium
CGCCGTTGTAACCGTTCCAACAAATTCAAGGATCGAGGTTGTGGTCGCAACGACCTCAACGACCATCATTTCACCTCGTAGGAAGCGAGCGACGCCATTTTCTCCTCCGAGTTTGTTCCACACGGCCTCGACATCACCAAATTGAATTCTGGGATACTTCATAACATCCTATCTACAACTACTAGTTGTGATTTAGCTATCCCTATTAGAGATAACTACCAGGACCAGAGTGGTCATAGCAAGGAGAGGCCCAATATTGAGCCACTTGTCGCTATGACCAAGCAAGTATCTATCGAGGTTCATTCCTACCAAAAAGGATATCACAATAGAACCTATTTGTCAATATATCGTAAGGTACATTCAACCCTGAAGTGCAACACTCCACGCTTCTAATGGGGTCCTACCTACACCCCCAGTAAAATCTTATACAGAATAGGAATAATTGGCTCAATAAAACGCCAGAGGCCGAAAAGGATAATAATTGCAAAGATAAGCGAATAGCGCTCGAGTGTTTCGCGTATATACATATAGCGGGCTGGTATCAATACAAAGAGTATTTTTGAACCATCGAGCGGCGGCACGGGTACAAGATTAAATACTGCCAAAGCAATATTAATAAGAACGATCAAGGCTGTAATCTGAATAAATGGTATTAGAGCCAAAAACTCAAAGTGGGCAATGATACGAATAATACCCGCAAAGAATAGAGCAATGAGGATATTTGAGGTTGGTCCCGCAAGAGCTACGTATAACTCGCCCCATTTACCATATTTAAGGTTATACGGGTTAATAAGAACAGGTTTTGCCCAACCAAAAGCGGCCCCAGCCATATAGGTAAGGAGCGGCACAAGGAGTGATCCAATAAAATCAAGGTGTTTGAGGGGGTTAAGAGTAAGCCTTCCCTGTAAACGTGGTGTAGGGTCTCCTAAAAGCACTGCAGTATAGGCATGAGCCACTTCATGCACCACTACCGACATAATAAGAATTGCAATTCCAAAGATTACATCAATCATATATCTATCATATACGATAGTAGGCCACTTGCCAAAAATACAAAGAGTTGATAGTATGGTGCATACGTTAATTTCATTTATATGGCCAAAGTCTGCGCAATTACAAAGCGAAGTTCAATCAACGGAGGACGATACTCTAACGCTGTTCGTGCTACTCAATATAACCCATCGGGTAAAATTCGAAAGTACGTCAACCTTCAGAAAAAGCGAATCTACGTTCCTGAACTCAAAAAAACAATCGTTCTTACAGTTTCTACACGTGCTTTGAAGACAATTCAAAAGCGTGGTGCATTTGCTACACTCAAGAAAGCTGGTCTTATTTAATACCTCGAGTATTAGTGCACTGTACTGTTTTTAAAGAACAGACAACGTTACCATCCCCTGTTTCAAAACTGGGGATGTTTCGTTCTTGTACAAGCTTCATAACCGTAGGGTGTGGGTGACCATAGCGACTTGGCTTAGCTGCCGAAACAATAACTACCTTTGGTTGTGCAGCATCTAAAAACTTTGGATCTGTAGAAGTCTTTGAACCGTGATGCCCTAGCTTGAGTATTTCAATGTCACGAACATCACCCTGCTCAACTAAAAACCTTTCTATCATTTTAGGGGCATCGCCAGTAAGTAAAACATCAGTATCACCTTCTTGAACCTTAACAATAATAGAAGCGGTATTGGTGTCCCAATCATTATTAACTGGCCGATCAGGAAAAAGCACTTCGATGCGAACACTTCCGCTTATAATAGTGTCGCCACGACGAGCAATTGTTGTTGTGCTTAAGCGGCCATGTTGTAGTGCATTTTCTATTGCAGCAGTAAATATGCGCGCAGGTGTCGTGGTGGCACCATGTCCAGAAACCATAAGTGTTTTTACGGTATACCTATTAAGTACGTGGCTTAAGCCACCAATATGATCAAGATCAGGATGCGTTGCAATGACAAGATCAAGCGTACGATCAAAAAAGCCTAATTCATCTTGCAGCCTTTTGAGTACAGTATTATTTGGGCCACCATCAATAAGAATATCGTGCCCTTGTTCTGTTCGTATAAGAATAGAATCTCCTTGCCCTACATTAAAAAATATTACTCGAGTCTCTTGGTGATGCGATTCATATATTTGATGCACAAAATACACACCAAGAGCAGCCAAAATAATGAAGGCCGATATAATAAAACCCATACTATAGGAATTCCAAGGTATAAGATTCTGAGATTTTGCCATACGTTAAATGATATACTAATACTATGAAACAATTTGAAATACGACAATTCAGTGTTCCTCAATTACAAGGCATATCAGAAACAACAATAGCTGAGCACCTTAAACTCTATGCTGGCTATGTTAAAAACGCCAATCTTATTCTCAATACTCTCAATGAAAAACAGCTTGGTAATCTAAACCCCGACCTTACAACATACACTCAAGCAGAGTTGCGTCGTCGTTTGAGCTTTGAATACAACGGTATTCGAAACCATGAAATCTATTTTGAAAGCCTTATTGGTGGTCCACAAGAAATCACAAGTGGTAGCAATCTTCATACGGTAATTGCCCAAGAATTTGGTAGCCATGAAGCTTTTATCGAAAACCTCATGAGTCTTGCCCTTACCCGCGGTATTGGTTGGGCTATGCTCTCATATGACAAGCAAGACGAACGCTTATTGCTTTCATGGGTAGATGAGCAACACCTTGGTCAATTACAGGGTTGCCCAGTCATTCTTGCCCTTGATATGTGGGAACATTCATATGTTGCCGACTATCTACCTTCGGGAAAGAAAAACTACGCAACTGACTATCTTAAGAATCTTAACTGGAATGTACTCGAAAAGCGTTTTGACTCGATTCTAGGTAAATAGCCCCACCCCACTGCTTTATTCCAAAGCTATAATCTCTGGAATACGTGCCACATAGAGTATCCAGCTCAATATAAGTGATAATGGATACGCCAATACTATCCCACCAGCGTGGGATAGTATTGTTATTGGCACTACAAGAGCAGTTAAAAACATAACAATTGGAATAGTAGGTATCACCACGATATTAGTAAGTAAACCCCACCAAGTCACTTCGCCCATCATCCACCATATATATGGTGCAGTAATCATAAAGGCACTTAGTGTTGTAGCAAACGTAGCGAGTACCGAATTGATGACTGTGTGAGAATGTTTACCGTCCTTTAATGTAACAAGCTTTTTAGAGGCCTTGTGAATACAAGGCGATATGTACACAACACCAATAAGAGCGAGGAATGACAAATGAAACGATGGATCATAGAGAGCAATAAGTGGTTCATAAACAATCATACTTAGAGCACTCACCGCAATTACCCGCAAAGAACGCGGGCGACGATAAAAGAACTCTGCCCCAGCCCAGACCAAGGCCATAATTACTGTGCGCACCACGGTTGAACCTAAACCAACAAATAAAGCGAACACGATGAGCACACCACCAATAGATAGGGTGCGTATACCTCTGTATAAACGCCCGTAGAGCATCGTACCAATTGCATATGCCAATATGGTCACATTGAATCCTGACAGCACAACAATGTGAGATAAACCCGCAACCCTAAATTGCTCGAGGAGCTCTTTTCCTAATCCTTGCTTTTCACCAAGTGTAATACCGAGAGCTAATGATGATTCTGGGTACGGGAGTACATACTGCAATTGCTCGGATATATGAGTCTTTATTATATACAAACTTCGTATTGTACATATATACCAAGTTTTATATAAAAACAGACCACACTTAACACTACCCCTATAATCAATAGAGGGGTTTTCAGCGATTACATAGACTCCATCTTTTGCCCTAAAACCTTTCAAATTAAATTCCCTATCACTTTCTGAGGCAAAATTCTGTACAGGTTCAATACGACCCCGAAACATAATAGTGTCTCCAGGAATTAATGCATGAAAGTTTTTTGCACGCACTAAAATCAACTCACCCTCGCATGGCGAATCTACACTCGTTTTTACATAGAGGTACTGAAAGTTTTCTCGAATGTCTGGGTAACGCAAAATCTGGCCACGACACTCTGTGGTTATATTCAATGCCACTTTCGGCACGTATGGATGAGTATATGCATACCATACTCGAACAACTGCAATTACACACAAAGTACACAGTGCAATGTACGAAGTGTATACATATCTCATTATTAAAGATTACACACAATGCCTAAAAAATAAATGAGGAAAACTTCAAAAACTTTATAATTTCTTCATAACTTTTTTATACTCAGAAATTATAAGGGTTTCTTCGGACTCAGAAATTGCTTTTTTGAATCGAGCTCCTGAAACACCTTTTACTCTGCGTTCACATTCTGCCCATGTTGCATGAGTTTGAATGTCGCCATTCACCATACTTATATATGAATATGCCGGTCGTGATTTAGATGAAGATTTTGGTGATGAACCCGAAGCTCGAGAATTATCGGTTGCAATAGTTACAATATCGATTGAATAGCCCTCGCGCGGCCCTGAATACAAAGTGACATTTTTTTGAAGCGCATATCCTGTTGCAATTTCATCGCAGCGTTCATTGCCAGGGTTACCTGCATGACCTTTTACCTGAAGCCAGGTTACCGTTCGCGCACGCACAAGTGCGGCAAGTGCTTCCCACAAATCGCGATTTACAACATCTTCACCGGTTCGAGTTTTCCAATTTCTTTCTTCCCAGCCTGAAAGCCACTCTTTCATTCCTTTAAGGACATATGATGAATCAGTGACAATCTCTACTGAGCTACTGCGTGGGGTTGCATGCAAACCATGAATTGCACCGCTGAGCTCCATACGATTATTTGTTGTATGTGCATCATAGCCACCAAGTTCTTGTACTGTATCGTCGCCACACACTATTGCCGCCCAACCACCTGGTCCAGGATTACCTCGTGAAGATCCATCAGAAAATATTCGAAATTTCATTCCTATAGTATATCAATTATTCTGAGTCTCAGCTCTGGCCTACCTCTGAATGCTGACTTTTCAAGATGAGCAATGAGGTCGATCTCTGTGTGTAACGCTCTACCTAGGGCCTTTTCCCACTCCTCAGGTTTCACAAAGAATGATATCGCATTAAGTGTGCCCCGACCGTGAGAAAACTTAAGTTCTGTATGGTTCTTTTCTTTTCCAAAGGCTCGAACCTCGACTGGTGAAACGCGAGAAATCTTGAAAAGCGGTTTTGCATTACCCATACCAAATGGTGAAAGAGCATCAACTGCAGCAAATGTGTTCCACGAAATTGTTTCGAGATTTAAAGTCGTATCAATATATGAGACCTTTTCAGAGCCAAGAACAGAATTAATGGCTTGCTTTCGAGTCATAATCTTTTCATATGACTCTTTGAGCAGAACCTCGAGCATATGCACATGTTCCAGATCAACTGTAAAACCTCCGGATACCGCATGTCCCCCGAAGCCGAGGAAGGGAGTGGGGGTGGCATTTTCCATGAGTTCCACAATGCTCAATTCCCCGTTTCCACGACAAGAACCTTTTATGAAACCTTCTCCGTCGCGCCCCCACAAAAACACTGCGGAACCTGTTTCTTCTACAAGTGTATTTGCAACGAGACCAAGGAGCGAAGGACGCCAGTGAGGATTACCCGCAACAATTACTTTGGGCGGATTTTTTAAATCAACTCCACGCTGACTCAATACACTCTTAAGCTCTTTTGCAATATGGGCAACTGCCACTTTTCTTTCAGCATTAATCTTTTCAAGATGTGCTACAGAATCTTTTGCCTCTTTTTCTGTTGTAGCTCGGAGCATATTAAAAGCATCCATAGGCACTCCCATGCGTGAAGCAGCATTGATTCGTGGTCCGAGAGTAAAACCGATATCATCTTCGGTTGCATGAATGAGCGGTGTACCTGCTTGTGTGAAAATATTCTTGAGACCTAAACGCGGAGTTTTTCTTAAAACTTTCAAACCATACTTTGCCAATACACGATTCTCTCCGACAAGTGGAACCATATCTGACAATGTAGCAATTGCAACTAAATCAAGAAGCCATTTTTCATGACCATCTTTCCACGTAAAAATATGTTCAAGTTTTTGTTCAGTGCGAACTTTAAGAATTGCTTGAATGAGTTTAAAAGCAACTCCCGTACCACACAAGTTTTTTTCTGGATACTGACACGACTCTTGCTGTGGGTTGACGATTGCATATGCTTGAGGAATTTCTCCGTGAGGTAAATGGTGATCGGTAATAATTACATCGACACCTTGTGCTTGAGCAGCTGCAGTTGCATCAACATCGGTTATGCCGCAATCAATCGTGATAATTAATTTAACACCCTGCTCAGCAAACTCTTTGATTGTATGTACATGAAAACCAAAACCTTCATTGTGACGGTGAGGAATATAATTAATAAAATTTGTATATCCGATTCTTCCAAAGAAATCTGCAAACATTGCCCCGCCTGGAATACCGTCAGTGTCGTAATCTGTATAGATAACTATTTTTTCTTTATTCTCTATTGCACGAATGATACGCTCTGCTGCGCGTGAAGCATCCTTCAACAAGAGTGGATCGTGCGTATGCATTTCATAATGCGGTTCAAGAAAAGCGCGAGCCTTTTCTGCATGGATATTTCTATTTGCTAAGAGCTGAGCTGTGAGTGGATGAACTGGGCCGTATGCTAAAAGTTCTTCTGCAGAAAGTTGCGGGCGGAGTTCATAGCGGTTATTCATGGAACGAGTATACCACTCTCTCTGAATGCGATATACTAGCACTATGAACGATTGTGTTTTCTGTAAAATAATTGCTCGAAAAATACCGAGCCACATTGTCTACGAAGACAATGATTTTATTGCTTTCCTTGATATACGACCATTGTCCCCTGGGCATACGCTTGTTATTCCAAAGCAGCATATTCGCTGGGTATGGGATACGCCTAATATAGGAAAGTATTTTGAAGTGGTGCAAAAAATTGCTTTGGCACAACAAAAAGCTTTTGGCGTTGAAGCAATACATTCTAAAATTGTTGGCGAAGAAGTTCCCCACGCACATGTGTGGATTTATCCTAACCCACACGCTTCTCAAACAGGTGCTCAAAGTTTTGAAGAAAACGCACAGAAAATTACTGCTTGCTTAAAATAAGAATAAAAAATGAGTATGCAAAAACCGCTTTCGCGGTTTTTGTTTTGATAATAAATTACATTGGTTAAGAGATTGAATTTGATTTTAAGGCTTCTATTCCGGGCAAAGTTTCATTTGCCAAGAAGTCGAGTGTTGCACCACCACCAGTAGATACAAAACTCAGCTTATCTTCAATACCTAGTTCTGCAATTGCAGCCAAGGTGTCCCCACCACCTACCACTGATTGAGCTCCACTATCTGCAATCATTGCTGCAAGATCGAGCGTTGGTTGTTTGTACCCATCTTGATAGAGTCCAAGCGGGCCATTCCATAGCACAGAACGAGAAGCATTAATTTTCTTTTTTAATGCAGCCATTGTCTCGGGTCCAGCATCCATGATTGAATCTTCTGTACTCAAATCATCGACACGCTTTACACTGCGAACGCCATCCTTCACTACCACCACATCGATAGGAAGCATGAGCTTCGGAGAATTAAAGTAACGCTTTAAATTATAGTTCTCTTGTGAGACTGTTGAGACTCCAATTTCCTTACCCTGCTCTTTGAAAAAATTATTAGACAGTGCGCCACCGACAAATATCGTATCAGCGGACTCCATAAACTTTTCAATAAGCGGGATCTTGGTCTCAAACTTAGCGCCCCCTAAAATAAATAGGAACGGTCTCTGAGGGTGAAAAGCCACACTCAGATTTTTTACCTCTTCGTCGAATAAGAGGCCTGCATAGCTCGGCAAGAAATCAGTAATCGCCGACACTGATGCATGTTTTCTATGAGAGACAGAAAATGCTTCGTTCACATAGATATCAGCTAATGAGGCTAATTCTTTTGCAAATTCTGTAGAATTCTTTTTTTCTCCTTCATGTAAGCGAAGGTTCTCAAGAAGCACTACGTCACCATTATTCATACGTGCAATATGCTCCATTGCAGTACGATAATTTTTAATAAACACCACGGGGTGACCTTGCTTTTCTAAATAGCGAGCAATAGGTTCGAGTGAATCCTCACTGTTCCCTGGCCCTTCTATATGGCTCACGATGATTGTTTTTGCACCGCGTGTACGAAGCCACTTAAGCGTCGGCAAAGATTTTCTGATGCGGAAATCGTCCGCAACAGCTCCGTGTTCGATAGGCACGTTAAGATCAAGGCGAAGTAATACCTTTACCCCATCTATTTGTGCTATGTCTCGAATGGTTTTCATATCGTTACCGTACGCGCTATTATTTTGATAATGCTTCTACCACCTTAAGTAATTCAACAAACCCAGGTGGGTTTATGCTCTCCCTTCCTACAAGGAGACCATCGACTTTTCCAAGACTCACTATCTCGCCGGCATTTTTAAAGTTCACAGAACCGCCATAGAGAACTGGAATCTTGAGCGCCTTATCTTGTCCAAAAATATCAGACAAGGTTTTGCGAATGAATATTGTTGTTTCCAATATGTTAGCTGGAGTCATTGCTTCTTTGGCTCCAATTGCCCACACTGGTTCATATGCAACAATAATCTTATGAGCGTCTTTTCGCTCAATTCCCGAAAGAGAATGTCTAATCTGAAGGCGTAACTCCTCCATATACAATCCTTCTGAATCGTGGGTTTTCTCACCCACACAAAGGACTGGTGACACACCTGCTTCGAGTGCACGAGCAACTTTTCGAGAGATTGACTCATCTGTCTCGCCCATTGCTCGACGTTCTGAATGACCAATGATGGCGTACGCAGCACCACTATCGCGCAGCATATTGGCACTCACTTCACCGGTATATGAACCCTGAGCCTCTGGTGCTACGTCCTGCGCACCAAGCGCAACCGATGATGTACCCCTTCCCGCCACCAAAGGCATATAAACGAATGGAGGGCACAACACCACGGACGTACGAGCAAGCTTTGTTGCAGCTTTTTTAACAGCAGCAATTATTCGCT
Organism: uncultured Candidatus Saccharibacteria bacterium; assembly: GCA_964633555.1. Classification (GTDB taxonomy): domain Bacteria; phylum Patescibacteriota; class Minisyncoccia; order Phycocordibacterales; family PALSA-1337; genus CAZGUZ01. Next base: position 9,028 of record CAZWGR010000003.1, read on the forward strand.
GTGCTTCAACTTTCGTATCAGGATTCATTTTCCAATTACCGATGATCAGTTTTTTCATATCAGAATTTACTCACATTATTTACTCTATTATTTCTTAAGCATTGCGAGCACTCCTTCTGCAATGACTGACAAACCTGGCAAAACACTTGCTGTAAGCAATGACTGTGCAGCAGAGAGGCTGTTTGCAGTCTGCTCTACAGCAGCTCGATCAATTGCAGCTTGTGCAACTTTTTCTTGTGAAATTGTTTTGCTCAATACTTTATCTTGAGTTACATCAAGAGTCATTGGAGTTGTTGGCTTAACTACAATAACTGGCGATACACTTGTCATACTCTTCTGAAAGTTAAAACCTTCAACAGCTAAGCGCATAAAGTAATGACCATTCATAGTTAACTGTGAACCAGCTGCGGCTACAGTAATATAACAAGTCATTGTCTTACCTGGCTTGAGCACATCAAACTTTGTTGAGTAAAGAGTATCCCCTTCACATTCATGTCGAACACTTACAAAGCCACCCTTAAAATCTGCTGGGTTAAATACTTTCATTCCCCCTTCATTACTACTACGACTTATTTTTGTGCTCACAAAGTCTTTGTATACCTTTGAGAAATATACAGGAACACTATCATTGTTTGTAAAGTTCACCTTATATGAAACTGTTACAACTTCGGGGCCACTTGTTGATCCTTCATACTGATAGTAGAACGTAGGCTTACCAATAGCGCGTGTACTTACTAAAGACTGAGCAGTCATTAAAAACTTATTTGATATTGCTGTAACACCAGAAGCAATATCCTTTATTCGAATTCGAAAAACATCTTCATCAGTTTTCTTTGGGTCAAGAACAAAACCAAAGCTTCCTGAATTTGTCTTTGAATCGATTCGCTCAAATTGAACCACTGAACCACCCTTCATATCAATGAGCTCAGCTATCATTCCCTTTTGTGGAGCAACCTTAGTCTTCCACTCTACCCTAACGTCAGCGTTTCGAGGATACTCATTCTTATCTGTTTTTACAGAAAGAATGGTCTGTGACATTACCTTAGTCGTTGTTGCTGTTGGCGTAGTTGTTGCTGGACCTGTTGATGTGGCAGTTGTTGTTGCTGGTGTCCCTGCACCCATCAAACGAAAGATGGCATTATATGAAGCGGCTGTTTGGGCAGCGCCAACTTCTACCTCTCTTTCATAGGCACCAATTCCATAACCTGCATAGAAAACAAGAATAAGCGCAACTGAGAGCGCCCACCCTTCAAGCATTTTCTTAACAACTGGATGATCGTGATTCATAAAAAATTAAAACTTTTGTGGTTAATTGACACGGACACAACACAGAACCGCACAGCACCAAACAAAAACAAATGGAACGCCTTCGCGTCCCATTTGGTAGTTTTCTCTTAGTCATCATTATACTCCCCTCTCTACTTCGCACAAGTTAAGTTATCCACATTACTCTACTTAACCTCTTCCCAAGAAATAATACTGTACTGATCTGTAGTTAATGGGAAGCTTGGAGGCGGAGCATAAAGCATATTGGCATCATATATAATGTTTCGAATATCATAGCCCGTACCGTCAGTATATGAGAAACCATAACGCTTATTACTTGCAATCATTCCATAGAGTGTAATTGTGTCGCGTGCATGGTAACCCTGACAACTTGAGTTACCTGAGCCAGAATTACTGTAGTAGTAGCGGCCCACTCTTCCGTTTTGAGCAATGAGGGCTGCGTCGATACGCAAGTCATCTTGACTTCGTAAACCGGCATTAATATTGTTTTGAGCAACTAAAGCAACAACATCCCTGCCATCATAATTTGTGTAAAGAAGATCATTATTTATTGTAATTGATCGATAGGTCGAGGTATTAATCGGGAATCGCGCTGCCACAATTGTTACTCGAGCAGTATTAATTTGGCCCTCGACCCACACATGATCCTCAAGGAAAATGATTCCGTTTGCTGGGAAAGCGTAGTTTCCTAGAAGTGTCTGAGTATTGATTGACCAACTACCCCACCCCGAACCTGAGGGTTCACTCGATTGTTTTGTACAATTACTACCCATCGATACAAGAGTGTTTACTCTGTAGAGATCAAAAGTATCATTTGTCTTAAGAAGAACTCGATAACCCTGCGACCCCGATGAAGCAAAATATCTGCCATTTGCCTGAGCATCTGCTTTCATTTGAGCAAGGTCAGTAGTGAGCCCTACGAAATCAGTTTCTGGAAGTGGGAACTGTCGACCTGCCATAAATACATCAGGGCGATTCGGCACTGCAGATGGCGGCGAAGGGTCTGTCGGACTATCCGTTGTATAAACTCCAAACCTGAGTGGCCCTGGGTTATCGGGATCACTATATGAAGCAACTGAACTTGTAATTAAATTATGAGCAATACCATCAAAACGAATTCCATCGTTTGAGTGAATTGGGCCGAACACTTCTGTACCTGCTCCAAAACGCATAACATCATTTGCAACCACAGCAAATTTTGCGAGCGATGGAATAGCAAGCTGAGCGCGGATAGCTCGAGCAACACCTGGGTAAGCATCAACGGTTCCTGTAGCGACAATTGTCACCACTGTTGATCCGATAGGTGGAGGAGTAATTGAAAGTGAATACTGCCCTATTCTATTGCCGTCCTTGTCGGTAAAAGGAAAATTATATGGCCCAGGAGTTGTTGTTCCATTTGTATAATCAGTTGGAGCATGCGCCAAATGCCAGCGATAATAATCAATGCCAGCCTCTGCAATATGAAAAGCTTGTTCGCGCGCAGATAGTTGCCGTGTTGCTGCAATAACTGTACCAACCCAACGAACCAAAGCAACTGTAATAATAATTGCAATTGTTCCGAATACGAGTACGTTCACGAGTATTAAACCTTTTCTAAAGTTCATAAATATATTTTACAAGTTATCCTTCAAATTCCTAATCGAAACCTGTGTAGTGTATGAGCGTGGTA
>CAZWGR010000003.1:12083-19561 GCA_964633555.1 uncultured Candidatus Saccharibacteria bacterium
TCTTGCGCTGTTGAAGCAGAACCGCGTAATACAGACCCCAAAAAGAAAACGTCTCTTTGAAAAGCTCCGACAACGATAACAAGTATTGATAGTACAGAGACTGCAACTAAAATTTCAACCAATGAAAAACCTCGATTTTGTAACAAAACTTTTTGATTATTTGCTGTATTATTTTTTGCACAATTTATTTTCATTACAATTGAATTTTATTACGGCCCCAAAATCACTTTAGTTTCACTCCAGCCAGCCCCCACGACCACACTCGTAACATAATCAGTAAACCCAGGCTTTGATACTGTGAGCGAATATGTCCCTGTAGGTATGTTTGAGAAAATAACTTGACCCGGAGGAATACATGAAGACGTTGCGGTAAATGAAACGTCAGAAATGAGTGGTGTCATTGTTGTGCTTGCAGTATTCATAATGAGCTTGTATCTAAAGTACCGATCATTTGTATGCACGGCATTAATTGGAGTATCTGAAACACTATAATATGAACCCGCTGTTCCATCTGGCCCACGATATGTCCATGTAGTAGTTGCTGTTGAACTTGTTGCCGAAGCAATTTGAAACATGATTGCATTAGGGCCAATACTTGCTTGCTGATCAGCCGGCGTCCACACAAGCTGATTAAATACACTCGCTGAACCTAAATCGAATACCGACGACTCGATTGTTCCACTACTTGCATATGTTCCAAGTGTTGATTTCAATTTAATTTCTCCTTGCGAACTGTAGTCTATGTTTCCATCAGAAGAATAGAATTCTGTTTCATCGAGCAAATTTAATTGACCTCCTCCCCCACTCCAATCAGTTTGTGAATATGAACCACGGCCAGTAATTTTTGTTGAATCATACGAACTACCATCGAGGGTCACTTCTGCATCAGCGAGTGGTAATAATGTATTTGAATCGCGAACAGATACAAGCATTGATGGTGTATTCTTTGCCTGCAAAATAACCGAAACATTCTGCGTGGTGTTTGGATTAACGGCAACAGCATTCAACGGGCTCACTCCAGCAATTTGGTATGAGCCTGAAGGAGTTGTAAATGAATAAGCATCCCATTCAATATCTGAAAGTGTATATGCTCCACTGCCATTAGTAGTTATTGAATGAGTATTTTTAACAACGCCAGCGCCAATAAGCTTGTCTCCAGTTAGAGTGAGCGGAACGCTCGCAATGGGTGTGCAGGCATTATTAAGAGTAGATATTGCCAACGAACTTAAGTGGTCAATTACAAAGCTTACTTGTGTAACCTGCTGTAGAGCAACAGTTGCATGAGGCTTAGAAGGACTTGGATTTCCAACTGCTCCTGGTGTATATGTTCTATCAGTAGAGTAGCCACTCTTTGAAACGGTAACTTCATAAGCACTGTTGCCTGGTGGAACATCAACAAGCTGAAGCATTCCATTAACACCTGTCGTATCATTAATAGTTATTGTCGAAGTTCCCTGCCTATTTATCACTTGAACATTGGCACCAGAAACCGGCTGACCATTAGCATCAAAAACTCTTATAAATAGAGCACCGTTAGTTGAAGCCGTTTCAAGACTCTTTGGAGCAATATGTGTAGTTAAATCAACCGGAGTAAATCTTTCGCACGTAGGACATTCTATGCGGATTTCAACCACCTTATTATCAGCTGGAGAAGTGTCGTTAGGTGCGCCACCGATTGTTCCATCGAAAGCTTGATCGATGTTTCGCACCGTTGTTTTTACATTAAAAGTTGCTGCCCCGCGCACAAGTGTTTGTGTATATGGAACATCACCTGCTGGCACACTTCCAACAACACCAACTCGAGAGTACGGAAGATTGCGAATAATTTCAATTTGCTCATTAGCCAAATTAAGAGCAGCTGTTTTTTGTTGCGCATAGGTAACCATTTTAAAGACGCCGAGGTAAGCATTGTATGCAGCCAAAGAAACAACTAAAAATACAGCTGTACCAACAAGGACTTCAATTGAAGAAAATCCTTGTGATCTTTTTTGTGCTGTATGTGATAGTTTCAACATAAATACGAGCGATCTTTTTTTAAATTGCATTCGTCAATGAGTACATTGGCGATATCATTGATAGAGCAAAGAATCCTACGGCAGCACCAATAATTACCATGAGGAAAGGTTCGATGATTGTCGACATATCTTTAGTTCTTTGCTCAACATCTTCTTCATAATATTTTGCAACTCCCAAAAGCATTTCTCCCATCTTTCCAGTTTCTTCACCCACACTCATCATTTCTCCAAGAAATACTGGGTAAATTTCTTTGTGTGAAATAAAGAATTCTGACATTGGTGAACCCTTTTTAATCTTCTCTCCTGTTTCTTCGAGAACTTTTTTATAGTGATAGTTTTGTAGAACATCGCCCGTAATACGAACAGACTCAACAACATCAACGCCCGAAGTTAAAAGTGAAGAAAGTGTTCGTGCTGTACGTGCAGTATTTACTTCACGAACAATTTCTCCGATAACTGGAATTTTAAGGAATACCCAATCAAAGAATTTTTTACCCTGTAGTGTTCGAGTCCAAGAATACACAAGGCCAGCACAAACGATGAGTATGAAAAGTGTGAGGATTCCGTGATTACGAAACAAATCACTCACAAAAATAATAAGTTTGGTTGATGCAGGAAGATCAACCTTAAGTTCAATAAATGTCTTTGTCAAAGTTGGAACAATGTACGTCAACATCAAAACTCCAATAATAATCATTACCGAGAAAATAATTCCTGGGTACATGAGTGCTCCACGGACTTTTCTTTGCAATGAATACATGCGATCCATTTGTAGAGCAACAAGTTTAAATGCTTGTGCCAAAGTACCACTTTGCTCTCCTGCTTTTACCATCGAAATAAAGAGGTGTGAAAATACTTTTGGATGTGCCGCCATTGAATCTGAAAAAGTCGTACCCTGACTAATGCGAGTAATGAGGTCAGTAATTACTTCTTGAAGTTTTTTATTTGATGTTTGACGTTCAAGCACAGACAAAGCTCGAGAAACTGAAAGACCTGCCTCGATCATTGAGCCAAGATTTCGTGCAAAAGCAATTTTCTCGGGAGTCTTAACCTTATTAAGAAACGACGGCAGACTCATTGAAAGACTCGACGATTTCTTTTCTTTAACGAGAATAACTTCGAGCCCTTCCTCTTTAAGAACTTTATAAATCTCGAATTTATCATGAGCTTCACGCTCACCTGCAACCTCGGCTTTGGTTTCGATATTTCGTGCTTTATATGTGTAGAGGGGCATATTTTTTACTTATTCTGATATCACACGGAGAACTTCTTCAATCGTTGTCAAACCTTGCACTGCTTGGAATATTCCGTCTTCAAACATTGTTATCATTCCTTCTTTTTTTGCCTGAGCTTCAATTTCTGCTGTTGTTGCACCTTTCATAATAAGATCCTTAATCGTTGGGCTCATTTTGAGCACTTCGTGAATTCCGATTCGCCCCGAGAATCCATCATTACCTTCCTTTTTAGCTGGCTTCCAGAATGGAATCTTTTCCCACGTAGCATTTTTCTCTACTATCTTTTCTTCTCTCAGAGTTGTGAGTACCGATTCAAGATCAATCGTTTTTTCAAGCTGCGCCAATTCTGCTTTAGAAAGAAAATACTTTTCTTTAGAATCAGTAAGCTTTCGAACAAGTCTTTGCGCAACCACAATATTAAGAGTCGACACAAGCAAGAACGGCTCAATCTTCATATCCATCAAACGAGGAATTGCACCCGCAGCAGAGTTTGTGTGCAAAGTAGAAAGCACAAGGTGACCCGTAAGGGCGGCGTTAACCGCGAGCGAAGCAGTTTCATTGTCGCGAATTTCTCCCACCATGATAATGTCCGGGTCTTGTCGAACGAGGGTTCGCAATCCTACAGCAAAAGAGAAACCAATTTCAGGTTTAACTTGTGTTTGATTAATGCGCTTCATCTGGTATTCAACCGGGTCTTCGATAGTAGAAATGTTTACGTCAGGAGTATTTAAAATATCGAGCACTGTATACAGCGTTGTTGTTTTTCCTGATCCCGTAGGACCTGTTGTCAAAATCATTCCCGTTGAAAGTGTTGTTGCATGATGGAGTCTCTCTAACCCTTCCCCATGGAAACCAAGACCTTCAAGTGTGAAACCAGAAACGTTTTCACGGAGCAAACGCATAACAGTTTTTTCTCCGTAATATGTTGGCAAAATAGATACACGGAAAGAAACTTTTTCATTAGTCATATCAACCTTGAAACGACCGTCTTGTGGCAAACGCTTTTCGTCGAGCTTAAGATTCGACAAAACTTTAATACGCGCAGTAATAGATGGTTCAGCGCTGCGAGGCAAAACCATGGCATCACGGAGCAAACCGTCGATACGATAACGAACCAAAAGCTGATCTTCCATTGGCTCAATATGAATATCAGAAGCGTTCTGCAAAATTGCATGCTTAAGAAGAGTGTCGACAATGCGAACCACAGGAAGGTCTTCGGCAATTTTCTTAAGGTCTTCACCAGAAACATTTTCTTGCCCTTCACTTTCGGCAATCATTTTAAGCGAAGCTGTTTCTTTTTGAATCAAGTCTCCGAATTCAGCCTTGAGACTTTTTTGGTATTGAACAATTGCACTTTTAACTGATTCAGTATCAGTAAGTCGAGCAACAATCTTGAGGTGTACTTTCTTTTTTACGAAGTCAATTGCCGACAAGTCATCAACATCGAGCATTGCAACTTCAAGAGTGTCTTCGGTCTTTTTAAAAGCAACGATGTTGTGATTTCGAGCAACCGGCTCAGGAATCATTGAGAGCGTTTCAAAAGGAATCTTCTTGTTTTTGAGATCAACGAAAGGAATACCGAGCACATATGCCTGCATTCGGCGAAGATTATCCTCAGTAATTTTGCCATTATTAACTAAAATTTCACCAATTCGTACATTCTTTTTTTCTGCTTCCTTTGAAGCGGCATCCAGATCAGCCTTTGAAACGAGGTTCGAGTCTAGGATAAACTTTTTTAATTGGGTATCTTCGATGAACATGGCGAGGAATATTTACCTAATTATACCGCGACAGTTCGCCAAAAGTAGCATAAAAGTGGGTATAACTATTACTGAGCCTTATGTGCCGGGTGGACCGTGCTTGTTGTGTGCTCACAACAGCACTGTACCTCGGACACCTTCGTGTCCTCCGGTAACTCCACCCTGCACATAAGGCTCAGCATAGAATGCTTTCTGAAGAAGTTGTCTGGCTCGTACAGTGGGGTGTGTATTTTGAGGGGGAATTATCGGAGGGATTGTGCTGACTCATGCAGTGGGGTGTGTATTCTGAGGGGGAATTATCGAAGGGCGCGTAGGCGCCCGAGATATAATACCGTTCTGAGCACAGAACGAGTATGGTCCCCCTCAGAATACACACCCCACTGCATTTGACAAACCCCCCTTTTTCATAGATACTTAATCTGTTACAGTTCGCTTCACGGCGAGCTTATTTTTTAGGAAAATTTACAAAATAGCTCAATAGAGCCGTATAAATCGGCACTGAGCAATAACTCACAATTAAATATGTTTGACCTTAAAGTAATAAATTCAGTTCTTGATCAACTCCAAGAGGAGCGCGGTATTCCCCGTGAAAAAATGCTCGAAGCTATTCAGATGGCCCTTGCAACAGCGTATAAAAAAGAATTTGGCAAAAAAGGCCAGATTGTTCGCTGTGTTTTCGATCTTGATTCAGGAAAAACTGAATTTTACCAAGTAAAAATCGTTGTTGACCGCTCAAAGGTCATTATGGAAGGTGATGAGGATGCAGAACAAGATCTTACAACAACAGCCGAAGAAGATATTAAGGTTCGTTTTAACCCGGAACACCATATACTTCTTGATGATGCCCGAATTATTAAGAAAGATGCCAAGGTTGATGATGAAATCGTCTTCCCTCTTGAGCAAAAGGATAATTATGGCCGAATTGCAGCTCAAACAGCTAAGCAAGTAATCATTCAAAAGATCCGCGAAGCTGAAAAAACCTCAGTTTTGAGCGAATTTGGTGAAAAAGAAGGCGATATCATATCAGGAACAGTACAGAGAACAGAACGAGGCAATATCTTTGTTGATTTAGGCCGTGCTGTGGGAATTCTTCCTTATGAAGAGCAAATTCCTGGTGAACGATACAAGCAAGGAGAGCGAATTCGAGCGTATCTTTACTCTGTAGAAGAAAGTCCAAAGGGTATTATGCTTCGACTTTCACGCTCACACCCACAATTCCTCCACAAACTCTTCGAAATTGAGGCTCCAGAAATTGCTCAAGGTATCGTAGAAATCAAGGCAATTGCTCGTGAAGCAGGTTCTCGATCAAAAATTGCTGTAGCTACAACAGATGGCCACATTGACCCAACTGGCTCACTTATTGGACAGCGTGGCGTTCGAGTTTCAACAGTTATGAGTGAACTCGGTGGTGAAAAGATTGATATCATTGAATGGAATGCTGATCCAGCAAAGTTTATTGAAGAAGCCCTTTCTCCAGCAAAAATCATGTCAATTAAGCTTAATCAAGAGGAAAATAAGGCCACAGTAGTAGTTGATCAGGACCAGCAATCACTCGCAATTGGAAAAGGCGGTCAAAACGTTCGACTTGCAGCAAAGCTTACAGGCTGGAAAATCGACATTCACTCAGATGGTGAACCCCAAGAAAAAGCTTCAACTGATGATTCTGAGGTAGAATAATAGTATTATAGTATTAATATCCTTATTTATAGCCATATAATTAAAACAATGAACCTTCTTCATGATATTGCCCCAGGAAAGCCTGAAGCAATCAACGTTATTATCGAAATCAATAAGGGAGCAAAAAATAAGTACGAAATCGACAAAGAAACAGGTATTATTGCCCTCGATCGAGTTGCTCACACAGCACAAGACTTCCCTTTCGATTACGGCTTTATTCCTCAGACATTGTGGGATGATGGTGATGCTGTAGACGTTGTTCTTTTGACAACATACCCACTTATTCCAGGTATTCTTGTACGAGCACGACCAATTGCTATTATGAGCATGATCGATTCAGGTGATCGCGATGATAAAATCATTGCTGTACCAAAGGATGATCCTCGTTGGGCAGATACTCAGGATTTGAGCGATATCAACCCTCATACCCTTAAAGAAATCGAGCACTTCTACTCAACTTACAAGAAACTCCAGAACAAAGTTGTTGAAGTTACTGGTTTTAAGGGTCAAAAAGAAGCAATCGAAGCCTTTGAACGAGGTCAGAAACTCTACAAAGAAGCAAAAGCTGCAAAATAAGTTAGTTTTACGTAAAGTTATTCACAAAAGGCGCCATCGGGCGCTTTTTGCATGTTCAAAACACGGTATACTTATTGTGTTATCCATTTACTATATATAAGATATGTCAATTTCATTACAAAAATATCGCGGAGCAACAAGTTTAGCTATTGTATGTACAATGGTTTTTGTTGCAGCGTTGAGTTTTGCTACTTTCTCTCATGTAGAGGCACAAG
>CAZWGR010000003.1:19661-34465 GCA_964633555.1 uncultured Candidatus Saccharibacteria bacterium
AAGGAAGAATTTACTGCTCGAAAGACAGCTCTTGTTGCTCGACTCAATCTCGTACTTGGTCAACTTACTACTGCTTATACAAAGATCTCAACTCGTGTAGATGAAGCAGAAAAAGCTGGCAAGGATGTAGGTAACGTACCAGTTCTTCTCGACGAAGCAGCTGATAAAATTGACGCTGCAAAGGTAGCTGTGACTGAACTCACAAATTACACACCTGCAGCAAGTGATAGTGCGACGGGTTCTGAATCAACGGGGGCAGAAATTGACGCAACAAATGCTCGCGAAGTTGGAGTGGCTGCAATCACTGCAGTAAAAGAAGCACATGCCGCTCTCAAAAAGGCAATCACAACTCTTGTTTCTATCGTTAAGGCAAATGCTCCAACTCCAGTTGCCCCAGCAGCTCCGGTAGCACCAGTTACACCGACACCAGCAGCTCCAGCAGCAGTAGGTGCAGATAGTACAAATTAAATAAAGTATCTATAATTTTATGGAACCAAACACAACAATTCCTCCAGTTCAGAAACAAGAGCCTGTAGCACAGAAACCTCTTGAGAACACTGCAGCAGGAGCAACAACACATTCACATGAATCAGTTGGTCCTATTGTAGGATCACTCATAATCGTTATCCTCCTTATTGTTGCAGCTCTCTATATTTGGGCACAGAAAGTCTCAAATGAAGAGGTTACTCCCGAGGCTCCAGCAGCAGTAGTAGTTGAAGAAAAATTAACTACCGAGCAAGCAACGGCAGTTCAAGAAACAGGTCTTGATATCGAAGTTGAAGAACTCGAAGACCTTAACTTCTAAGCAATTTTAGTGGGGGCAGTAACAGAAGAGCGCTCAGGCGCTTTTTTGTTGCACAGAACTTGCAATATTGGCTATGTCCTTGTAGACTGCGACAATATGACACAACGCCAATATACAACAGCAACTATTACAAAAATCCCAGGTTCACAAGCTGAAATTAAGGGAGTGATTGCCGCCTCAATTTTTGATACATACAAAAAGGCTGCTCTTACTTCAATCGGCAAGGAAATTTCTATTCCCGGATTCCGAAAAGGTGCAGTTCCTGAAAAAATGCTTATTTCTAAGATCGGCATGGGAACAATTCTCGAGGAAATGGCAGAAATCGCTTTAAGCAAGGCATATCCAGAAATTCTTATTACAGAAAAGATTGACGCTATTGGCCGACCAAAGATTACAATCACAAAGCTTGCCGAAGGTAATGACTTTGAATTTACTATTACAACAGCTGTAGTTCCCGAAGTTACCCTTCCCGACTATAAAAAGATTGCGCAAGATATAACAGCAAAGCCAATTAAGCCTGAAGAAGTAACCGACGCCGAAGTAGAAAAAGTAATTAATTCACTCCGTCGAGAAGTTGCTCATTCACATGTTCACGAACATGGCGACGATGATCATAGTCATGAAAATGAGGATTCACACGAAAAAGCTATTGATGCAGCGATGCCTGAATTCAATGATGAATTTGTAAAATCTCTTGGCAAGTTTGAATCAACAAAAGACTTCACTGAAAAGCTCCGCGAAAATCTTGCAAAAGAAAAAGTAGAGAAAGCTCAAGAAAAGCGCCGTATTGAAATTGCCGATGCCCTTCTCGAAGCAACAACGATTGATATTCCAGAGGTTCTCATTGAAAGCGAAATATCACGAATTGAAATGCAGTTTACTGATGACATTGCGCGCATTGGTGCAACAATGGATGAATATCTTAAGCATATCAATAAGTCACTCGAGGATTTGCGTAAAGATTGGAAGCCTTCTGCAGAGAAAAAAGCAAAGCTTCAAATCATCCTTAATAACATTGCTCAAGCTGAAAAGGTTAAGATTCCTGAAGCTACAATTGCAGAGCATGTAGAACGAATTACAAAAACATATAAGGATGCCGACAAAGAGCGTGCTTGGATCTTTGCCGAAACATTCCTCACAAATGAGAAAGTGTTCGAACTATTGAGTGAGAATAAGTAGAGAAAGAAAAGCAATAGCTGCCGTTTCGGTACGCAATACAGTTTTTCCTGAGGAGCGCACAAGCGCTCCTTTCTCTTGGAAGAGTTCGAGCTCGTCTGGTGTCCAACCCCCTTCTGGGCCAATAGCCATACATAGTACTTTTTGTGATAATGGAGCATCCTTCTGCCCTACAAATGGCAAACCTCGAGGTTCCCATACAATACATGGAGCAATCATGCCATCAAATATCTTCTCAAACTCAATTGGTTCGTAAATTCGTGGAACAACCGTGCGACCAGATTGTTCAGTTGCTTCAATAACAATTTTCTTAAAACGAAGCATATTGATATCTTTCTTCTCTGAACGAGCACTAATTACAGGAATAATTCGAGCAACGCCAAGTTCAGTTGCCTTTTGTGCAATGATTTCAAAAGTATCCTTCTTAGTTATTGCAACATACATATGAATTTCGCGCTCTGCTTCTTTGTCAGGAATCTGCCTATCTTGAAGCACAAGTCTTGCCTCTTTGGTATCTAAATATGAAAATTGAGCAGTGCATTCAACACCTGAACCATCAAAAATAATAACGGTATCCCCTGGAACAAAGCGAAAAACCTTTTTCCATTGGTGTAAATGTTCAGGATAATTAACAACGAGTACCGAAGATTGAGGTAATGATTCAGGAATATAAAAACGATGAAGTCTCATTACCTAAGTATACGAGGACTTTACTGTTTCAACAATGTGTCTATAATGTAACTATGTCTATTCTTATACCAACAGTTATTGAGAAATCACCCCAGGGAGAGCGCGCTTTCGACATTTATTCACGATTACTTAAGGATAATGTAGTCTTTTTGGGCGGAGTAATTGACGACCATACAGCAAATATCATCATTGCTCAGCTCCTTTTCTTGCAATCAGAAGATCCAAAGCGAGAGATTTCACTCTATGTTAATTCACCAGGTGGCTCAGTTACAGCAGGTTTGGCCATCATTGACACTATGAACCACATTAAAAATGATGTTTCTACAGTCTGCGTAGGTGTAGCTGCTTCTATGGGAGCTGTTATTCTATCAGCTGGAGCACCAGGAAAACGCTTTATTCTACCAAATGCCGAGGTTATGATTCACCAACCACTCGGCGGAATCGAAGGTCAGGCTTCAGACATTGAAATTACAGCGAAGCACATTATTAACATCCGCTCAAAACTTAATAAGATGTTGGCCAAAAATACCGGCCAGAGTCTTTCTCAGATAGAAAAGGATGTTGACCGAGACTTCTTCATGGGAGCCGAAGAAGCCAAAAAGTACGGAATTGTAGACAAAATCATTTAAGTGTTATACGATAAAAGCGTTATTCATTAGAAAAAACGCTTTTTTCGTTGCTTAACTCTGTAATTCTGCAATTTCGGCTTACCTACTACAATCTGAATTTAATCCAGCGACACTCAAACAGTAAGCCGTTTCCCGCTCAACAAAGTACGAAAAAGCACCAATTATATGTCACTGAAACTTATTGCCTTATTTTTAGGGCTTTCAGGCATACTTGGTGTAATTCTTGGTTATTTTTTACGCTACATTATTTCCCTCGGAAAAAAGGGATCTGTGGAGCTCGAAATTAAAGAACTTCTTCTTGGTGCAAAAGAAGAAGCAAAGAACATCACCGCTACTGCCGAAGAGAAAGCTCGAAGTGTGCTCGAAAGTGCCCGTGCCGAAATCCGTGAAAAAGAAGAGCTCCTTAAGAATTCCGAAGCTCGACTTCTTAAAAAAGAAGACTCTATCGAAGCTCGAAGCAAAGAGCTTGATACAGAAGTTGCTCAAGTAAAAGCAAAGATAGAAGAGGTTAAGCAGCTCAAAGAATCAGCACAGAAATTAGTTGCTGAACAGACACAGATACTCGAAAAGAATGCTTCCCTTTCACAAGCAGAAGCACGTGCTGAACTTATAAAAACTGTCGAAAAGAATGCCGCCGAAGATTTGCTTGTTCGTATGCAAAAGCTTGATATCGAAGGAGAAGACAGGCTCGAACGAAAAGCACAAGATATTCTTGCGGTTTCAATCCAGCGTCTTGCAAATTCAGTAGCTCAAGATTTAATGTCGACCGTAGTAAGTATTCCCAACGACGACATTAAGGGCAAAATCATTGGAAAAGAAGGTCGCAACATTAAAGCATTTGAACGTGCAACAGGTACCGAAGTTCTTGTTGATGATACGCCAGGCGCTGTAACAATTTCTTCATTCGATCCAGTTCGTCGACAAATTGCCCGCGAAGCACTCGAAGAGCTCGTAAAAGATGGCCGAATCCAGCCTGCAAAAATTGAAAAGGTTGTCGAGAAAGCTACTCAAGATATTAATCGAATCATTAAAGAAAAGGGCGAACAAGCTATATACGAAGCCGGTATTATTGGCCTTGATCCTCGCTTGGTGCTCATTCTTGGTCGATTACATTTTCGAACGAGCTATGGGCAAAATGTTTTGCAACACTCTATTGAGATGGCCCACATTGCTGGCATGATTGCAGCAGAAATTGGAGCAAACGTCATGGTTGCTAAAACAGGTGCCCTGCTCCACGACATTGGCAAGGCTCTCGATCATGAAGTAACCGGAACCCATGTAGAAATTGGTCGCAAGATTCTTCAGAAGTTTGGTGTTGCTGAAGATATTATCAAAGCAATGCAAGCACATCATGAGGAATATCCTTATGAAACTGTTGAATCAAGAATTGTGCAGACTGCTGATGCAATTTCAGGTTCACGCCCAGGTGCACGCCGCGATAGTATCGAAAACTACATTAAGCGCCTTACCGATCTTGAGCACATTGCAAATTCATTTAAGGGAGTAGAGAAAGCGTATGCGCTCCAAGCTGGCCGTGAAATTCGAATCTTTGTTACGCCAGAAACGGTTAACGACATCGAGGCCAAGAATCTTGCTCGAAACATTGCTTTGCGTGTAGAAAAAGAATTAAAATTCCCCGGTGAAATTAAAGTGAATGTGATTCGTGAGACTCGTGCAATTGAATTCGCTCGATAGAATTGTTGAGTAAAAAAGATTGACTAACACAAGTTTGCTGTGTTGGTCAATTTTGTTTTATGATTCGTGGCTGAATAAAGCCCTATTGCTTTACTCGCTAGCTATATTATAATTACACGCGAGAGGTTAAGTAGGCTCGTGCGTCGCGAGCGACATTACAAATAGCATGCGGGAGACGCGCCGCACATACAAAGTATGAATAAGCAGGCAATTGTAGATGCAGTACATCAGGTTCTTGGCGGCACAAAGGTGCAGGCAGAACAAGCTGTAGAAGCAGTTATCAACTCAATCGTTGAAACTCTTAAGAAAGGAGAGGAAGTATCAATCGCTGGTATTGGTATCTTCTCAGTAAAGACACGAGCAGCACGAGAAGCTCGAAATCCTCGAACAGGAGAAGCTATTAAGGTTCCTGCTATGAAGGTTCCTAAGTTCCGAGCAGCTAAGGCTCTCAAGGACGCTGTTAAATAATACAGACGTTCGAACTTACAAAAAACCGCCACTGAGCGGTTTTTTGCTTGTTTTAGTTATTACCCGTAACACCACCATCTTTAATATTTATCTGTTCAAGGAGTTTCTTTATATAATCTTCTTGATTTACCTTCTTTCCATAACCCTTTGTTAATTCATAGAGTTCTACCAGAAACTTAAGCATACTGTGATTCCTCATTTCAATAGATATTTCATTCTTCCAATCTGTTAAAAAGGCTACAGTTGGCAGAATAATAAGCTCAGACTCTGCATCCTTGAAGTAGCTACTCGAAACAAAGGTCATATCAGTTGATCGGCCTAAAAAGCTTTTGAGCATGTTTCCCTGTAATTCCTTGTCGTGTGCATAAAAATTGATTAAAGAAGTGTAGTAATCATCAGGCAAAACACCATCAATGATTATCGACTTTTTAAGGATATTTTCTTGTAGCGGAGCAATTTTTTCTTGCCAATCAAGTTTTGCGAGGGCGTATTTCATTGCTGATGTTGGCTGAATACCATAAACACGGGTTTGTGGATCTAATTTCTTTAGCTCGCCCCAGACTTTATAAACACCCTTAATTCCATAGTGGATTGCAAAGCCTGACTCTTCTAGAGAAAACCTTATTTCTCCTGCATCTTCGAGTGATTGAGCAGCATTTACAACATATTCGATTAACTGAGAACTTGGAATGGTAAACCAAAACTTGCGCTTTCCTTTATGAATATAATCTGCCACTCCACGCCTTTTAAGAGATTTAAGCGTTAAATAGAGCGACATTCTTGGTATTTTTACCTCTCGCGCAATCGTAGCAACTTGTGAATTTGGTTGCTTTCTCAAGAATTCAAATACCTTGATTTCCTTTTTCGAGAGCCCTATGAAATCTACTAGCTTTTGATTTATCATGCTACCAGTGTATAAAATGACATATTTAATGTCAATTCATTAGGTAAAGAACGGCCACAGACAATATGTTTCTGACGTTATCTACGATAACTGCCTCAAAATCGTATTCTAAAACGAAAGAATATATTATTTACTCAGTCAATATTAGTAATGCTCTTTACTTATGAAAACCCTTACAAAACAAGTACCTATTGAGGCGTGGGCCAATAATACCCTCGCAGCAAATGGTAACTTGGAAACTCGGCGTGTAATTGCCACTGTTGAAAGTGCATGCAATCTTCGGTGCGAACACTGCTATTGGCCACATAACATTGGCAAGGCCCGTGAAATCGACTGGGATGAGCCTGTGAAAACACTTAAGTCATTGGGCGTTCCCCTGTTTTTTGCGGGGAGAATTCTCAATAAAACGAGCGCACGATTCTTGCGTGCTGTGATTGAGCAGAATGCGACACCTGAACTTGGCATCGTAGACAATGGACTGACAATTCTGGACTATCCGGAATTCTTTCCGAGGTACAGTTCTATCAACATTTCTATCGATGGCTGGAAACAGGATCACGACAAGCAGCGCGGACGTAGCTGTCTGTTTGATATCGCTCTTGGAGCCTTGCTTGAACTGCATAAACTTGGACTTGATCCAGTTGTTTCTTCAGCGATTTCGCCAATCACTGTCGGCAACTGGCAAAAGTTTGAGGAAATTCTCATCGAGCACAACATCCCCATGAGTGCTACGCTCGTATGGGACTTACCCGAAACAACCAAGAGAGGCACCGCGGTTTTTGCTTCAGAATCAAAGATTCGGGAGGCATTTGAACTCCTTGTGACCGGCATGCCCAAACTGATCAATATTTACAGCATTGATCATGTGAGGATTTTGAGCGAACAACTTGCCCAGTTTTCGTGGAAACACGGAGAAGGAGGTGATTGCTTAACCACAATACTACCCAATGGAACGATCATTCTTTACCGACCAGTTAGTGTTGTGTCGGTGGTAGAACTTGATCTGGAATGGGATGGCGTATTCTATACCCCACCCACATACGGCCTCAAGCACAACAGAAATGCTGTGCCACAAGGTTTTTTTGCCAAAGTTCAAGAACAGCGCAATGCTGAATTTGCACTTTGGTCTCGCATTGCGCCAAACCTCAAACCCAACTGAAAACATGCCTGTTATTGCAGGATCTAAGGGAGTCAAACCTCCTTTACCTGATCAAGCGGCGTTTGTCGCTGGATCAAAAGGTGTGAAGCCTCCTACACCGAGACCTAAAACTAATTAAACCATGCCTGTATTTGCTGGATCGAAGGGGGTTAAGCCTCCGCGCCCAACGAAGCCTTAACAAAAAACGCAAACCGCTAGCCTTGTGCTAGCGGTTTTTTTGCGTTTAAAATCTTATTTACCTCAACACTTTGTGCGGGATGGGGGAATCGAACTCCCGACAACAGTTTGGAAAACTGTAGTTTTACCACTAAACTAATCCCGCATGTATTTATCTTGCAAACTGCTACGCATAAAATATAGCATATTTGAAAAAAATGACTAGACCTTTGCAATCTTCTGCGCTAAATCTCGAGCAATCTTTACCACGACATCAAAGTCATCATTCTTCCCTACCCTGTTATTTCGCGTAAAATGACACTTCTGACACTCGTGGGTGATATAGTAGTCACCATTTCTAAATTCAACGCGTATAGGCTTCATTAGACCTCCACAAGGGGATTTTCTATCGCCAGGCATAACATCAACATGTTTACTCCACAAACACATTGAGCAGTGGTTTGTATAACCATTACCCTTAATAAATGCTTTGCAGGATTCGCATTCAAAATCCTCTACATTTCTTTGAAAACCTTTAGTCTGCATTATGGTCGGAGCGCCGGGATTCGAACCCGGAGTCGCCTGTTCCCAAAACAGGAATGTTAGCCGTTACACTACGCTCCGTAACGAGACCAATGTACCATATATATCCTTATACCACAACATCTTTTAAGATTTTAAAGCTAAAAACCTCAAAATCCCTTCGAATTGCAATGCAAATAGTTCCAACGCTCATTGAAATTTTCGAGACATCAACATGCTTTTCATTCAAATAAAGCATTGCAACCTTGCGTATTTTGCCTTGTTTGCGTGGCGTTATCTTTTCTTCTAAGAAAACCCATTGAAATGACTTTGGCTCCCCTTCCCTTAAATATGCAGTTTTTACTTCAAAGAAAAGAATTGTTCCGTTCTTTTCTGCAATAATATCGATTTCACCTATTTTCTTACGATAATTGCGATCAAGTATCGTATACCCCTGCTCTTTTATTAAACGAGTAGCTATATTCTCGCCAATTTGGCCAACCCTCTTAATTGACACCTGTGAACCACTCTTTTTATTTTGCCCCTGAATTGTATTTTGAATTGTATTCATGCATACAGCATGACAAAGCGGGATTAAGAAAAAATGAAGCTATTTTCAAATTTTAATTAATTACTTCATAGACCCTTAATGTGCAAGCGCATGGCACAAGCCCGTATCCCCAATACAAAATATGGCTTTGTTTTCACGTGAAACGTTACATGGATAACGCTTGACGTAAATAAGCCATATTTTGTCGTTTAAAATGTATATAAGCCAAAGTCTTTGACCAAGATATGCACTTTTCCCCTGAGTTATCCCCAATTCTTGTGAATAATTGTGTAAAAGTCTTTGCCCATAAAAGGCTTTTGTCGGTAATGTTTGGTATGTCTTTAGCCTTTATATAGATTGTCCACAAAAGTTACTCGACTACATATTTCTCTTACAGGTGTTACTCAACAAATAAACACGTTACACATTGTGTGTAACTCATAAACTGATATTGAGAAGCTAGGGGCCTTATGTGCGGGTAGGGAGAATCGAACTCCCATCTCGTCCTTGGCAAGGACGTGTTCTACCACTAAACCATACCCGCATTATTACTATTTCAACTTTGCTTGTTTAAGAGTATACAATACTCTGCTAAAAAGCCAAGTAACGTATACATCTTGTGCTCCCGGAGGGATTCGAACCCCCAACAACGGTTCCGAAGACCGGTATGATATCCATTTCACTACGAGAGCAAACTGCGAACATACGTATACTACTCCAAAACTAGGTAAAAGTCCAAAGTTATTCTATAATTTATGCATGAAATCCTCTGCGAACCTTGATCAATATGCATTTTCTATACCTCGCGAAGTCGCAATTACGGCCCAAATCCTTATCGGAGCAGGGTATGAGGCTTATCTTATTGGCGGCTGTACGCGTGACCTTATACTCGGCAGAAAGCCAAAAGATTGGGATATTACAACAAATGCTACGCCAGAACAGATAATTTCGCTGTTTCCAAAGACTTTCTATGAAAACACTTTCGGCACAGTTGGAGTGGTTGATGAAAATACTCAAGATGAAACACTCAAAATCATTGAGGTCACTCCATACCGCACCGAAACAACCTATAGCGATTACCGCAGGCCAGACAGTGTAAGCTTTAGTACCAAACTCACCGATGACATAGAAAGGCGAGACTTTACCGTGAATGCTATAGCTATGGGTATTAAAGATGGAAAAATCACGGAAATCATTGACTTTTATAAAGGACAAGACGATATAAAGGACAAAATACTCCGTACCGTAGGGAAGCCTGAGGATCGCTTTAAAGAGGATGCCTTGCGTATGGTTAGAGCCGTAAGATTGGCTGCCGAACTAGGTTTCACGATTAACACTGATGCCGAGAAGGCTATTCTCGAGCATTCTGAGCTCCTTAAACACATTGCGATTGAGCGTATTCGTGATGAATTCAACAAAATCCTCATGAGTAATTCGCCTCGAGAGGGGATTATCCGCTGTCAAAAGCTCGGAATATTGCGCTATATCATACCAGAACTCGAGCAGGGTATGGGCATTGAACAGCGTGGAACACATGAATATGACGTGTATAACCACCTTCTTTATAGCCTTGAAGGTGCAGCAGGTAAGGGCTGGCCGCTTGAAATACGCTTAGCTGCGCTACTACACGATATTTCAAAGCCTGAAACACGTCGCGTTTCGCATGAAACAGGTACCTATACGTTTTACGGCCATGAGGTAGTTGGTTCACGTGTAACACAGAAAATCCTTGAAAGAATGCACTATCCGAAGAAAACTATTGAAAAGATAGTAAAACTCGTGCGTTGGCATATGTTTTTCACGGATACTGAATCAATTACCTTATCAGCCGTACGCAGAATGATTGTAAACGTGGGACGTGAAAACATTTGGGACCTTATGAACCTACGTATTTGCGACCGAATAGGAACAGGGCGACCGAAGGAAGATCCTTATCGCTTACGTAAATATAAAGCCATGATTGAAGAGGCTTTACATGACCCAGTTACTGTAGGAATGCTCAAAATTGACGGCACAACGCTCATTAAAGAGCTTAATATAGCCGCTGGACCGACAATTGGCCTTATACTCAACGCTTTACTTGAAGAAGTTATTGAAAACCCACAACTTAATACAAAAGAGTTTCTTATGAAACGTTCACAAGAGATGTTAAACATGAAACCCGAGGAACTTAAAGAAATGGCAGAAAAGGGGAGAAATAAGAAAGAGGAGATTGAAAAGCAAGAAATAGATAAGATACGCTCAAAATACCACGTTTCTTAGTAAAAAGCCCTTATCTAAAGGGCTTTTTTGCTATTGTTTGTCATGAAACATGCCCTATTACTTAAAAACGACCAACAATAAACCGCGTCTTGTGCGGCCGAGGTTAAGTCGAGACGCAAATGACGCGGTTTGAGATGGAATCACCCAATCATTTGTGGTGAGGCCTCTGTTGTGCTTCGAAAACTAATGGAAGACATGCTTCCTAAAAAATAAATGTTTGAAAGCAGACACAGAGTACAATGCACCCAATTGAAAGGTGTTCCTAAACTAACTTGAGAAACTACCCCTCTTTTTATAAAAGAACAATGACCTTCCGCACCTTAAGGTTACACATTCTCGGTTCGTGTTACCTTGGTCTGAAATCATTATAGCAAGAGTAAAAGACATGTAAAGGACATTATGTGGATAACTCTCATAATTGTCTTTTATTACAAAATATTTGTCTTTTATTTTTTTATTCTCGCACAGAAAACCCTTAAAAAATTATTTGTTTTTAATTTCTATTGAAATAGGGCAGTGGTCAGAACCAAAAATATCACTATGTATTACAACGCTTTTTACAGATTCAACAAGTGAGCGCGAAATAAAAAAGTAATCGATTCTCCAGCCAACATTTCTTTCACGTGCAGCAGTTTTCATATCCCAATATGTATATGCATCAATTGCTCGGGGATTCTTTTCTCTAAAAATATCCACATATCCATGATCAATAACTTGATCGATCCACTCTCTTTCGATGGGTAGAAAACCTGTATTTTCTTTATTCTCTTTTGGTCGAGCCAAATCAATTTCTGTATGAGCGGTATTTACATCTCCACAAAATACAATTCCATAGCCTTTTTTCTTGAGCTTATCAATATACTGCAAGAATGCATCATAAAATCGAAGCTTGTACTCTAATCTGTGTTGGCCGCCACCACCATTAGGGAAATATGCAGTAATTACTACTGTTTTTCCAAAAAAGGCGGCGAGCATGCGGCCTTCCTGATCAAATTCCTCAATGCCCATACCGTAGTCAACAGAATCTGGCTCTACTTTGCTGTATATTGCAACACCACTATAGCCTTTTCGAACTTTTGAATGGTCAAAATATGAGTGGTAGCCTTGTGGTTTTCGAACATTTTCAGGGAGTTGCTCGGGATGGGCTTTTGTTTCTTGAAAACAAAAAACATCAGCATTTTGCGCAAGCATCCAATCAAAACCACCTTTTTTAGCATTAGCTCGCAAGCCGTTAACATTCCATGAGATTATTTTCATGGGTATATGATAACTTATTATTAATATTTTAACTATTTAATTTGGCTATAAACCATTTCAAATATCTGCTTTATACATTGCGCCAACTCTTGATTCTTAATTATCAATGCTTGCTGTGGCTTCATTAGGATAATTCTAACAAAAGTATCTCCAGCTTCTATGGAAACCTTTGATGAATACATCTCGATTGGAACAGTTTTGACTATCAAACCGTGCTTTCTGTCTACTTCTAATATTTCTCTTGTGCTTTCGTGTTCTGGTGTTATACCTCTCACCTTAATCCCAGCATTAAATATTTCATTGGGATAAATGTTAAAAACATCTAAGAGTTCCTTGGTTACGTCTTCTCCTGTAGCATAGAAACCAACCAATTCCTTGCCATTCATCTCCTTTATTTTAAAACGTATTGATTCTTCCACACCGCCTATTCCCTCATAAAACAAAGTTTGCACCTTAACTTTTTCATTTTCAGCCATGGTGATTAATTCAGGTAGTGCCTTCTTTGCCTGCTTTAGGCGTTCTTCTGCATTTGCAAATAACTCTTCAGGGGGAAGCGCGACATATTGTTGCTTTTTAACTCTAGGAATCTTCTTTACTAGGCCTTTTTTTATCAATTCATCCAAAATTACATAGGTTGTAGGTTTTTTAAGTTGCGCACGAGAGGAAATACTATATGAAGAAGCTCTGCCAAGTTGAAGAAGGGCAATGTATACCTTTGATTCCTTTTCAGTTAAACCCAGGCTACTTAATGCTTGTATTAATTTATCCATGTATTCATTATATTCTGATATAGTAAATAGTCAATATTTTTGATGACTTATTTAATTTTGTACTAAATAGCTTTGTTTATAGGCACATTATGGTGGTATATTAGATATAATTACTAACTTATTACTTGATTTATTTGACTAAAATGATATGATATTGTCAGATAAGTTCATTGAAGTCTTGGGTTTCCTGTCGGAGATTCAAGAAGACATTTGCTCGACTGTCTAAAAACAGAGCACGTATAGCGTAAACGTTACCGTTTTACTGATCAATGGATACTGTCGATAGTCTATGGAAGGATCTGGAGCCAGACTTCAAAGAAGATAGGGCAGCATTCTGGAAAGAGTGTCAAAAGGAAAGTGCGAGTTTTGGTGGACCTCCCATTGAGGAGGAACGAGTTCACTGCCAATTCGCGGATCGTCTGGGGAGCGAGGTGTACAGAAGAGTGAGGGAAGACTTGGGGGATAAAATCCTCATGAAACTTACCGAACCTTCTCGTTTTGAAGTCCTATATGTCGAAACTCTAATCAGAATTAGTGCTGAAGTTAAACGCTCTCTATCTCATGAATTTCAGAAAGATATAGATGTGTTAGGTCTGGGCGCTAAGTATGATATGGAGGAGGATATTCGGAGTACCGAAGCTGAACTGAGAGGGCAAATTGAGTCGGGATTTAAACTCGAAATGCTCTACTGGCATGCTATGCAGGACGAGCGCTATGAGGATGCTAGGAAGCTTTTGGCCACAATTGAACTGATGAGATCTAAAAGTTCAGTAACTCTAATGATTGAGCTCCTTAATTGGAAACTTGATCTGAGTCTGAAACTTAAGGACGTCATAATGTTCATGGATGCACTTAGGAGGGCAGTAGGTTTGAAGGAGTACATCCAATTTCAGGAGTGCCGAGACTTACTGGAAGATGGGATGTACGACTTACTGGCGCACACTGTTTTAAGTAAGTTAGTTGTGGTACCATCTAGCTTCGGGCTTGAACAAGCACGAAACTCGGGTGAAACCACTCAATCGTACTTTGACGAACAGATGCGGCAGTTTGTAAGTGGTATGGCAAAAGAAACCATATCCAGACTATGTGCTGTGCCTAATCCGCGCTTCTTAGAAGTAACTCGAGAAGTTTTTATCGAAATGAGGAGAGCCTTTCTAAAGGTTAACCCTTGCTTTGAAGACATTCGAGTATGATGGCTGTAACATCCTTACCAGATGACAGTAGGAAAGACTACCGAAGGACAGAGCAACCTTTGATTCAGAAGCTCTATTGTTGTCACCTTTCTAAAAGCGTGAGTTTTGTATGCAGTACAGGAAATGGAAGAACCTGATTCTTCCGCTTTATTAAATTCATTACTTTCCGAATTAACGGGGCAGTGAATTTGTTGAGAGGTTCTTCATATGAATATGCAAGTATTGCTGTGGATTGTGGTTGTTGCCATCTTGACCTACTTCGGTCGTGAGATGTGGTTAGACTTCCGTATCTGGTGGACAACGTCCAGTGCTGGATATATTGTCTACCGATTGAAGCTGCGAGCAATTCACCTCAAAATTGCAGCGCGGCGAAGGTTGTATACATGGCGACTTGACGCAAGTATGATCTGGCAAAAAGTCAGGGTACGATGGTGGAAGGTGAGAATTAATCTCGGCTACGAAACAGAGTACCCGAGGTATACTCCGCCACCATCACCGTTTGTTCGCCCCAAGTGAAACGTAGAAAGATAGGTACGTCCAAACCCTATCTAACCCACCGCTAGAACTT
>CAZWGR010000004.1:0-12512 GCA_964633555.1 uncultured Candidatus Saccharibacteria bacterium
GTTGATGTTGATGATGTGTCTTTATCATCGGTATCTTTGAATGCGCCTCGGATGTATTTTATTGAGTCTACGATACTTTTAGCGAGTTCGGGAATCTTCTTTGCGCCAAAGAGGAGTATTGCTACGGCGGCGATGATGATTATTTCTTTTGTTCCTAATCCAAACATGGTTTTGTATTATTATGTACTCTATACTAGGTGCTAATTGAACAGCTACTCTTTATTTGTCTGAGTTATCAGTCTTATCTTCGTCTTTGAAAGCTCCGCGGAGACTTTTTACAGCATCTACAAGACCTTTTGCAAGCTCAGGAATCTTCTTTGCACCAAAGAGGAGTATTACGATTACTGCGAGTATGATAATTTCTTTCAATCCAAGGTTAAACATTGTTATGATTTATGGTTTATAAGTATGGTGAGTTCAAACAGGATATACAAAGGTGACGCCATCGCTACTAATGATAAACCGTCTGTGGGTGGAAGTAAAGACGTAAGGATGAATAAGCTCAATATCACCAATCTTCGCTTTGTTCTGAGCCAGGCAGCCGATAAAACCTTGAGTTTAACTAAAAGGGAAATAACGAGGGGAAATTGGAATAGAAAGCCCAATAATGAGGATGTAATGATAATTTGCGATAAAAAGGTTGATATATCCCATATATTCTTAATTCCCAAGTTTTCATTTACATTTGCCAAGAGTTCAAATGAATAGAATAGAATAAAGAAACCGTAGCCAAAGCCTAGAGCAAATAAGAAAACTGAAACGGGAATGTTAAGGATAAAAGCACGGATTTCTTTTTTACTGAGAGCGGATGAAGCAAAGCTAAAGAGATGATAAATAAAAAGGGGGAATATTACGATAAGTGCGCAGAATATTCCTATGTTAATTGCTAGATCTGCAAATTGGAGAGGGGATGTTGTTGCAATAATGACATTGTCGAAATTGAGTAAGGATACAATGTTTTTTATAACAAAGCCCGAAGAAAGAACTCCAATAGCGAAAAATGCTATGGCAATAATTGTTGAAGAGTAGAATCTTCTTTGAATATCTTCGAAATAGGGTAAAAACTCAATAAAAGTTTCTTTGAGGGGCTTCATTTATTCCGACATTATGAATATGTTGCCACCGGCATTCTCTACAACAGGAATCTCAGATACAGGGAACTGGCTGCCGTTTGGTTCTACAACAATATCATTAAGTGAGCCTGAATACACTGCAGAGGGTAGCTCTACAATAAAATCTTGGCCTTCACCCTCTTGAAAATTTACATCGGTTAATGCCATAGATTATTATTACTCAGGACTTACTACGGTTGCGGTGTCACTTACGGTCTCAATTACCTCCGAAAGGGCTTCTGTGGTCTCTGAAAGGGTGTCTACTGCTTCGCTTACAATATCAACGATACTTTCTGCTGGCGCCTCAACTACCGGAGTCGGAATAACTTCAGTTGGAGTTACTGGTACGACAGGCGTCTCGATAATTGCTTCGGGTGTAGGGCTCGATGCAGGTATTTCTGTTGGTGTTGAATCAGAAATGTTGATTTGAGGTGTTGTTGTAGAAGATTCAGTAGAAGCTGGAGTAAAGAGTTGTGGTGTTGTTGATGAACTATCGGTCGATGTCGATGTTGGACTTGTAAGGGGTGTTGAGTTTGAAATTGGTGTTTGTTGATCCGTATTAATCTGAGGCGTAGTTGTAGAAGTCTCAGTATCTGCGGGTGAATCATCTACGGCAGGTTCTTCTGTCGATACAGCAGGAGTACTTGTTGCATTTTCTGTAGTAGTTTCAAGAGGTGTTGTTCTCTGTTCATCAATTGCTGCTTGCTCGGTGGCAACTACTTGATCAAGTGATTGTGCTTCAAGGGTACCAGCTGTCATCTGTGCTAAAAGGGCATTACTCATGCGCACGAAAGATGCCGCTGTATGCGTTGATTCAGGATCAATTTTAAGAATTGCCTCGCCGAGGTCCTTTGGACTATTAAACTGATATACCAAGTTTCCATATTTAACATATTGAGCTTGGAATGAACCTGCAGTGACTTCTGGTTCTCTTACATCGAAACATTCAATAAGGGCACTATCTTCGTAGTCTCCGGTTGCAGTTAATACCCGTAGGTTTGTATTTTCGGCTACACTTTGCTCTTTTTCAATGTGTATCATATTAGTTTTGTGTGAGAAGGGCACGCACCTTAATGTTATCAGCTAGAGAAGTTGGTGTGTAGCGAATATAGGTAGTTTCATTACCCTTATCAGTAGTATTGTATGAACCCCATGCTACTCCGTCATTGGTTGATTTTTCCCATGTTCCAGAAGCAGATGCTGTTGTTGTGTCATCAAGAATAAGGCCATCAGTTTCTGCATTGTAGAGTCTAATGCGTAGGGTTGGAACTGTTCCTCCAAATGCTGTAGCAAATCTCCAGCCAAATATTTTTGAAGCTACTGAAGACTGTGCAACAGACGGTTGGTAATGACTATCGGTCGTATTATCTTCGTATGTACAGCAAAGATTATATATGCGGTTAGGAATACAGATTCCTCCAATTGTTCTAAACTCGAGGGCGAATTGTACTTCGGTACCAGCAGTTGCTCCTGAAAGATCACCTGTGGTATCAACAAGAGTCCATGTTCCTGAATTGTCACTAATTCCAGACGTACGATAGAGGATTCTTACAGGTTCGGTTGGCATAGTAAGAGCACCGTCGCCCAGATAATCAGCATTGTTAATGTATACACGAGCAAGTTTTACTGCATTTGGAGTCGCAAGGGCGGGGGTAATGAGTTGTTGGTTGGTGCCGGTGTCTGCATAATCCCAGTCAGCTCCAATTGGAAGGGTATACATGACATTGGTACCAGATGCTGATCCAGCTCGAACAATATAAGCAAGTCCATTTTGTGACCATTCAGAAAGGAATGCGCCTTGGGTGCTTACGTGTGGAACAGAGTTTGATTCGGCTATTGATTGGTCTTGTTGGCCTGTATCAGCAAGAAAAATATGGTCGAAAGGACGAGATCCACTCGCATTGTATTGAGTAATATATGCTCGTCTATGTGCAATTGTTGAGCCGGTAGCTGCTGTGGTAATAATAAGGCGGTCAATTTGATCTGCAACTTCGACAGCTGCAATTAAGTTTGTTAGGCCGTAGGTTCCTGTGCCACCTGTTGGAACTTCACTCATTTGATCAGCCACCCATGTAGTGCTTCCTTGTGTAATGTCGCCGAGTGGCGCTCTGCAAATACGGGTTGTTGTAGCAAAGTATAAGCATTTAACACCAGAGCCTGGTCCATGATTAAGAATACCAATTCTGCCGTTATTACTCTGACTCACTGTTCCTGTCACTGTTTGTATACCAGTAGTAAGTGTGTATGCTGCAGCGGTTTTTCCTGCACCAAGGCCACCGAGTAAAGTAAGGTCGGCTCGAAAATTGTATTTGTATACCTGTGGAGTTGTGGCTGCTTGTACCTCAATAATATAGGCATCTTGCGATGTCCAACTGGCACGATCATCTAATGCAAGACCTCCTGCAATTCCATTACCGCCGACGATTACGTAAGAGGTACCTGAGCCTATTGTGCCGGCGCTCGTTGCAAGAGTGATCGATGTTGTTGATCCAACCGCAGTGATTGTATACCAGTTTGTAATTGCTGAAGGGGTAGTCGAACCAAAACCAATTTTACAACCTAAATGTGTGGCAGCTGCCCAGGCAGTTCCGGAACCGGTTACTGCGGTTGTTGAGACTGCTACTGTACCAGTTGAATATATCGAGTCTCGGTCAACGAGTCCGTATACTGCTTTTACTTTATCTACAGTGGTAGCAGCCGCAATTGTTGTACCCGAAACCACAAAGTCATCGTACGAAATACCAGATGCCACTGATAATCCAGCCGCTGCGATAACGGTACCTGTGGTAGCGGTAAGGATTTTAATATCTTCGATAACATAAGCTGTACCACCTGCTATTGTAAGGTTGGCAGCAACACCTCCGGTTCCACTCGCTGTTACGTTTGTTTGAATAGTTATTGAAGTGTCTGAACCAACGGCATTGATGTAATACCATGTATCAATTTGGCTTGGATCGGTACTACCAAAGCCTATACGAGAACCAACTGTCATACGTGTAGATGACCATTCTGTGCTTGTGCCTGTAACTGTTGCGCCCGAAACGGCAACTGTTCCGGTCGTGTATGTGTCATAAACCGCGCGCATTCCACGAATTACACAGTTACCAGCTCCAGCGGGGTAAGTAAGGGTGATAAAACCTCGCCAACTAAATTCTGATGTGAGTCGATTAAATAAGAATAATGAAATACGACGTGTCGGAGCGGTGGCAGAGTTATCAGCAAGAAAAACCCATTCTTTGTGAACTGTCTTATCAATTACATAACTTGTTCCCGCAGTAATTGTTCCAGCACTCGACGACAAAGTTAATGATGTATTAGAAGGAATTGCCGTAATCGTATACCATGTAGTGATATCAGCATTGTTGGTTGAGCCAAAACCAATTCGTGCACCAATAGGGACTCCGTTAGTGAACCAACTGGTTCCAGTACCCGTTACGGTCGTACCCGACACCTCAACTGTTCCTGTGCTATAAAAACCATACTTATAAATCCAAGAAACTACATGCGGAAAAAGGCTAGGAATTGCTGTCGATGTTTCGTTTGGTCGACCTACTCCAATTCTTGTTGGGCCAGCATATCTGTCTGTTGGATTAAGGCCAGAATATTGCTCAATGAGGTCACCAAGAATAGTTTTTGTTGAGTCGTAGCTTGTGTAGGGGGTAGTAGCTCCTGTAAAAATATGTTCAATTGCTCGTTTTGCCATGGTATTTGCTATTACTTTATTACACTTCTAAATAATCTATATTTATCTGTACTGTTGTAGTCCCGACGATATTACAGTATAACACCTCATCAACTCCACCCTCAATAAAATTTGGGTGATTATTTGAGCCATACAGACCACCTGTTTTTGGTGATATGTATCGCTCGTAATCCGTGCCCCCAGATGTAAATCTAAAAGCAACCGATGTTGCATCAGCAGTTAAAGAAAAACGTGATGCATACACTCGGATCTTTTTTCCAGACCCTGGAGTGTGAATGTTTCCAGAAGCAGCAAGGGAAGTGGTAATTTTATTTACACCTTGGCCTGATAGTATATTTTGAAGACTTTCTTCTGTGGCAGGATTGATTTTTGCATTACTTGCATTCTTAACCCCAATAGTGCTTGTAGAAGGGGTCCCTCCCATAATTAAAGCCTCAGCTTTTTGGGGTAAGAGTTGTGACGCTGCTATGCCGACGCCAGCAATACCAAGTATTTTGAGGAAGTTTCGTTTGTTTGCATCTTTTACGGCCTCACTTTCTGATCCAGGAAGTGCATGTGACGATTCAAGCTCTGCCTTTTCAGCAAATTTTTTCTGAGAAAATAGTTTAAATGAATAACTGTTAGGCAGCAGCATGTGGTTTGTCTATAATTTTAACATGCATCTTCACAGAAATTTTATAAATCTATTTTTCTGTGGATAAAAGGCGAAAGATTCCTTTACTAGAAGTTTATATGAACTATAATAGTAAATAATATATGAGCTCTGCATACAAAGCATTTTCTTTATTTTTCTTATTGCTCATTGCTTCGTACGCTACACGTATTTATGCCGCAATTGAAGTCTCTGTTGGCGACACGATAACTATTGGAGAATTTGTTTATGATGATGATTACGTTGCTACTACCACACCTTGTACAGTAAGTGTATATGACCCCGCTAATACACTTAAGGTAAATGCTGCCAGTATGTCGAGCAACCCTAATGGGTGGCATTATTATGACTATACGGTTCCGCTCGACGGCATTGCAGGTTTGTGGCCATCCTTCATGACCTGCGGTCATGCGCTTAATGGAGATCTCATAAAAGGGGATAAGACCTTTTTGGTAAGAGCACGACCAGCCACACAAGCTGATATTTTAAGTGCATCATCATCCATAACTAATGCCCTTGGAGGCACGAATACTCGAATCGAGAACGCTTCTTCATCGATCGTATCGTCACTCCCAGGGCTTATTTGGTCATATAGCGCAAGAACATTGTCGAGCTTCGGTTCATTGGTGAGTGATAGTACGGCTTCTGTATGGTCGGCCGGCTCACGTACCCTCACAACCTTCGGAACTTTGGCATCTGACGTGTGGTCAAGTGGTACTCGTACGCTCACTGGAGCCGGCCTCACATCAGGCTCACTTGCAACACTTTCTGACCTCGACACAGCTTCTACATCAATCGTTGCTTCAGTTAACTCAAACACATCATCTGCCACAGCAAACATCACATCTGACGTGAACAACAATACAAACGCTGTCATTGCCACAGCCTCTTCATCTATTGTCGCCCTCACAAACGCCAACACTAACGCCATTGTCGCTCAAGCCTCAACATCACTTGGTTCATCAATTGGATCAATTGCTTCTGCAATCACAGCCATCCCAGCCAACGTATGGTCGGCCGGCTCACGTACCCTCACAACCTTCGGAACTTTGGCATCTGACGTGTGGTCTGCAACATCTCGAACACTTACATCTCTAACTCTTTCATCACAAACACCATGGTCAGTATCTGTTTCAGACTTCGGCTCAATTACAGCAGAGGATACTTATAGAGCAACTGTGACAACGGTATATAACGGAACACTCACAGATTCACAGAATGCACCAACGGTAACAATATACGACCCTAATCGAAATGTGATTGTAGGTGGCGCAGCCATGACACGAACCGCAACAGGAACTTATGAATATGCTTATATAACAGCACCAAGTGCACCAGCGGGTGTTTGGGAAAGTGTATTCTCTGCAACAGTTGAAACAGGCAAGGTATTACCAGGAAATGATTATTGGGAAGTTGTAACAAACCCAGCTCAGGTAATCATTAATAGTATCAATGCTTCAACGGTACCGAATGTAAGTGCAAACGTTACAATTACGAACGAAGGTTCTGGTGGATATGAATACCAATATGAATGGTGCGTTGTTTCAGCTGCAAATAATACCTGCGGAGGTGGAGACGATGTTTACCACGCTACAGCCGCAAAGTTTATTCTTCCTGGAGAAGACTTTAATACAAACTTGAGTGCAACTGTTCCAACTGCAGGAAACTACTACTTTAAGTTAGTTGTATACTTCGGTACTGAAAAATCTGGATCTTCACGAACATTTTCTATAGCAGCAGCTCCAAGTGGTGGGGGTGGATCGACTTCAGGAGGAGGAGGCGGTGGAGGTGGTGGCGGAGGGGGTACTACAATAATCAAAAATGCACCTGTGGGTATCTGTAAGGGTGCAGACTTTAACGGAGATGATAAAGTTAACTCTGTAGACTTCTCAATCCTTCTTGCTTTTTGGAAGACAAAACCACCTTTTAAGAATACCTGCGTCGATATCAATAAAGATGCACAGGTATCATCAATAGACTTCTCGATCATGCTATCGCAGTGGGGAACAAAAGGAAGATCGCTCTAATATATGAATCACTTCACCCTTAAAAGCATCATAAATTTCTTAAAGGCTTGCGCTCTGCTCGTACTTTTAATTGCACCATCGATATCATATGCAATGAAAATCAATGTCGAGCGACCTTTTGATTTTGTTCGTGTGAACGATGTGGTGATTCTCGATGTTTTTCTTGATTCAGAGGGTGTAGAGGTGAATGCTATTGAGGGCTCACTTAAAATAGAAGGGGGTTATGAAGTTCAGGCACTCTACACAGCAGGATCTGTTTTTGATGTGTGGCTACAGCAACCAACGTACACAAATAAAGAAATTTCTTTTGTGGGCGGTTCTACCGATGGTGTTTTTGGATCAAATCTCAAAATATTTTCAGTTGCGCTTAAAGTAACTGCTCTTAATCCTTTGGCAATTACACCAATAAACGCAAAAGCTTTTCTTAATAATGGCAAAGGAACAAAAGTTGCCATCTCTTCTGCTGTGCAAAAAATTACAATTTCAGATACTCCCGGCGAAACAAGAAATGAATTATCAATTCTTCGAGCATCTGATGCTATTCCACCAAAGGATTTTACCGTCACAATCAGCAAGGACCCAAGCATGTTTGATGGAAAGTATTTTGCAAGCTTCCTTGCTATCGATGATGAATCGGGGGTAGAGAGCTATAAAGTAAAAGAGGGTGGCTCAGAAACCGTTGTAAAAGGAAACACTTACGTACTCCGCGACCAAACACTTAACGGTGTGATATCAGTTAATGCTATCGACATGGCAGGTAATGAAAAGGTTGTTAAGGTATATTCAGAATCAGGTCTTGCAGTTGATGATTCTATTAACTGGAAGGGAATTATCATATGGCTCGCCATAATTATGGTAGTTATTTTTGCTCTACGGAAGTTTTTTAAAAGAACGACAGCAAAGTTTCTTGTACTCGCTCTTCTTATTGGTTTTTCTTTAGACACTGTAGGCACTGCAGATATTGCTCACGCTGCTGATATTTTTATTGAAGTTAATGATAGTGAGGTAAATATTGGAGACATTGTCACCGCTACGGTTTATGTTAATTCTTCTAATCAAGCAATAAATAACGTCGAGGGTTTACTCTCAGTTGATCCTAATATTCTTGAAATACAATCGGTTACAAATTCAGGATCGGCTTTAAGCCTTTGGGTAGAGCAGCCAACATATACAAAAGATGCAGTAACCTTTAATGGTGGCGCACCAAATCCAGGCTTTATTGGTTCACGTGGAAAAGTTCTTACCTTATTCATGAAGGCTTTGGCTCAGGGTAGCTCTCCAGTTACTTTTAGAACAGCCTATGTTCGCGCAAATGATGGCTTAGGAACCGATGTACTCAGTTCTGCTCTCAATACAACTGTAGCAGTTGCCCCAAGAGTTATTCCTGTACCACAAATAGCTACAAATTTACCGGCAGTTCCTCAGGTACGATCATCACTCACTCCTGTTGCAGACAAATGGTATAACACAAAGACAACAACAGTTTCTTGGAATGTGCCGAATGACGTTACAGCAGTACGAACTATTTTGAGCCGATTTGCTAATGCAAATCCTAATATTCTGTATAGTCCAGCAATTAGTTCTCGAACACTTGAAAATCTTGGCGACGGAGTTCTCTATTTCCACGTTCAACACCAAAACGCTGCGGGTTGGGGCGGGGTAGCACGAAGAGAGATTAAGATAGATAACACCTTACCAGATGCACCAAGTCTTACCTATACTCAACTCGACTCAGGACTCGTTAAGCTTTCAATGGAAAGTAGTGACGTTACCTCAGGAATTAGTAAATTCGAAGTTGTTGATGAAAAGGGTGTAACAGCAACCATCACAGATATTCGTGATAATAGTGCCGCTGACTATATATTCCCTGAAAGCTATTCAGAAGTACAAAAGATAACTGTACGAGCTTTCGATGCAGCTAATAATAAGAGCGAATCTACTCTCGACATTGTCTTTCCTTACCGAAACGTGGTCGTAGAAGAAGAAGTGGTAGCGGTCGAAGAACCAAACTATGTATACTGGGGCACACTCATCCTTAACATCCTTTCAATTGCAGTACCAATTATTGCAATAGTTCTTGTAATTGTTGCACTCGTTTACATCGTCTTCAGGCGCCTTGCTCAACTCGGTAATGAAAGAAATAAGAGAATCAATAAGATAGAAAAGGAGGCCCTCCACATGATCAATATCCTCAAAGAAAATGTTGTTGAGGACATACATCTATTCAAAGCGGATAAAAGTATTCACGATACAGAAGAAGCAGAGCAAATCTTGCTCAAGAATCTCCTTCAAGATTTCAAGAATATCGAACTCGTAATTACACGAAGAATCAAGCGGATAAAGAAAGATAAAGCAGCTAGCTCAAAAACTGAGATCGAACTATAGACACATACTTTAATGCCAGTTATTTCTTTGTAGGTTCGGGTACGAACTATTTCTAGTACGAAATAGTCCTCGTTTTAGGATGCCTTCGTATAACCACAAAACCCCCTTGTAGCAGATACGGCTGCATCAGGGTTTTTACTTACCGGAACCATTAAAGCGTATTGACAGGCTGTATTTTATATGATACTATTAATATAGTCACAGATTCAAGTGTTACGCGTGTGCGTAGCAAATGTGGATCATAAAGTAGTTGAAGTTCGTTGATATTATGAAGAAGAAAGTTCTTGGTTGTCTGGTCACGATTGCCTTCCTGGCCATCCTCGGGGTGACGTGGTCGAAGATTGCCACTCCTCGCGGTGGGGCGGTCTCCGCAAGCACGACCGAGGGTGCTGTTACTAACACCCTCACCATCGAGCTGGATATGAAGCAGGGGTGGTAATTCGTACATGCTGTCTAGCAAAGAAAAGACACACGAAAGAAAAGCAAATGAAAGCACAATTGTTGGTTGTCATGTTCATCCTCACCATCCTTCGCCTGTCTGTTTTGGCTGAGGGGTATCGGGTTCCGGCTGCTGTTGCCCTCGAAGGGCGCGGGGCCATCTACGCCCACATCCATTCCAAGATCGATAAGTTGAATCTTGGGGTCGTGGGAGAGTCAGTTCCGGCCCCAGTGTCGCGACAGATCAGCCGGGCTGAGCTTAACGAACTCGGCTTCGAGAACGGGACGTTCACCGAGCTCGCAAGGGCGATGAAGAACTTCCGGTTCGAGGCTGGGCAAATCGTGGCGCAGGGCCCTAGCTGGGTGTTTGTCAGCGCTGGTGCATTCGACACCGAAGGTCGTCAGGTCTTTGGTGGAGGATTCGGATCTGAACCTCAAGTCCGCAAGGGTGGAGGGTACAGCATGAACGGCACGTTTAACTGGATGCCTCTCATTAGTGACATCTCGATCTCCGCCCATGACCTGATGGAAAATGGGGATGTTGTGGAGCTGACAGTGTCGACAACAACCCATTGGTGGAGTCAGACTACCCACTATTATCCGGACGCCGATGGAAACTTCACAGTTCCTATCAGTGCTTTGACCGAAGGGATGGTCAGGGTGGTCACTTCACGCGGTAATGCGTGGGGGTACAACATTGGCGTTGCGGACTCGATCCTCAAGCCGGTGCTGGGTGAGGAACTCATTGTTGGGGTTATGGACTTCAGATCCTCGACCTTCTGGACTTACGTCGAAGGCGAAAGCCCTACGGTCGAGTTCTGGTACGACCAGGGCACGGGACATGTTTACGGAGAGTATCCCGTGATCGAAATCGAGTCAACCTCACGGTTCGAAAGGGTCGTGAGGATCAACACGGCAGTCCCTATCCGCAACCACCCTGAAGGAAAGGTGTCGACCAATCCGCACAAGTTGCGGGTTAGGTCTGCAAAGGCTGGTACATCTTTCGATGTGTCGGTTGACCCCACTTCAGGTTATTTCGAAATCGTTCTCCCCGACGAGGACGATATCTTCCAACTCTTCTTCACCTATCCGGGTGTCGAAGGGTGGGGATCAGCCATCATCAATGGCTGAATCCTGGGAGCTCAGGCTCCCATTACAAATTCTGGGAAGCGTTCGCGCTTCCCAGTTTTCTTTTATCTATCAGTGCTTAAGAACACCTTTAGTTATTCGAATGTTGAAATATCAATTATCTCTAATGCAGGGTGAGGGGCTTTCGAGGATACGCACAGACTAGGTTTAATTGTCTATTCATGAGAATCCCTGTATTTGTACTTTAAGAGGGCTTTCGGAGGACACGAAGGTGTCCGAGAACGAGTACCGCTCCGAGCACGGAGCGAGTACGTACCTCGAAAAGTACAAATACAGGGATTCATAATTGACATTTTAACAAAATCCTGTAGTATCATATTTATCGCATTTTTTGCGTATTTAGCGTTACCCGATGAGAAAACACCAGAACTCTCAGGAGGTAGCACATTAACAGTATCTTTATAGATAATAACGGCTTAACTGCTACTTTCTCAAGGTTTGGGACGCTTCACGCTCTGATCTTAGGAAGGTAAAAAGTGGCCACAATTAATGTATGGCAGAATTTAATCGTACAAAACCACACGTAAACGTAGGTACAATTGGTCACGTTGACCACGGAAAGACAACTCTTACAACATCTATCCTCGCTGTTCAGGCTAAGGATGGTTTGGCTCAAGTTAAGGGTTATGCAGATATTGCAAAGGGAGGAACAGTTCGAGATGCAACAAAGGTTGTTACTATTTCTCTTGCGCACGTAGAATATGAGTCTGATGCACGTCACTATGCTCATATCGACGCCCCAGGACACGCCGACTACATTAAGAACATGATTACAGGTGCCGCTCAGATGGACGGTGCTATTCTCGTAGTTTCTGCTCTTGACGGTGTTATGCCACAGACACGTGAGCATATTCTTCTTGCAAAGCAGGTTGGAGTGCCTCGTATCGTAGTTTTCCTTAACAAGTGTGATGCAGTAGCCGAAGCAGATCTTCTTGACCTCGTTGAGGAAGAAGTTCGAGACCTTTTGACAAAGAACGGTTTCGATGGAAAAGAAGCTCCAGTTATTCGAGGTTCAGCCCTCAAGGCTCTTGAAGGAGATCCAACAT
>CAZWGR010000004.1:12637-34038 GCA_964633555.1 uncultured Candidatus Saccharibacteria bacterium
CCAGTAGAGGATATCTTCTCTATTGAAGGACGAGGAACAGTGGTAACAGGACGTGTAGAACGAGGAACAATTGATTTGAACGCAGAAGCTGAAATTCTCGGCTTCAAGGATACTCAAAAGACAATTGTTACTGGTATCGAAATGTTCAATAAGCAGCTTAAGCAAGCTCTTGCTGGCGATAACGCTGGTATTCTTCTCCGAGGAATTGGAAAGGATGACGTTACACGAGGTATGGTTCTTGCTAAGCCAGGTTCAGTAAAGACACACACAGAATTCGAAGGAGAAGTATACATCCTTAAGAAGGAAGAGGGTGGCCGACATACTCCATTCTTTACAGGTTATAAGCCACAGTTCTACATCCGAACAACTGACGTTACTGGAGAAGTAGCTCTTGCTCAGGGAGTAGAAATGGTGATGCCAGGAGACACAGCAACATTTAAGGTTAAGCTTGTAGCTCCAATTGCTCTTGAAGCAAATATGCGCTTCGCTATTCGTGAAGGTGGTAAGACTGTAGGTGCCGGAGTTGTTACAAAGATTATTGCGTAATACGCAGCTCATTATTACTTACGATGACCACAGCCTCTACAACAAAAAAGACCGTAAAGAGTGCACCTAAAGCAAAGGTGGCTCCTAAGGCAGACGGCGTGGCTAAGCTCCGCATTCGCGTGCGTGCATACGAGAGTAAAATCCTCGATGCTTCAGTGAAACAAATCATTGATACAGCTATTCGCTACGACGTTACCTTTAATGGACCTACTCCTCTACCAGTAGAGAAGAAGATCTATACGGTAAACCGCTCAGCATTCATTTTTAAGAATGCTCGAGAACAATTCGAAATGCGTGTACATAAGCGCATTATCGACATCATTAATCCCAACCAAAAAATTATCGAAGCGCTAACGAACTTGAGCCTCCCATCAGGAGTCAATATCGACGTGAAGATGATGTAATACCATGAAGTTCATTATTGGAAAAAAACTGAATATGACGCAAGTCTTCGACAAGGACGGTGTAGCGCACCCAGCCACTGTACTTGAAGCAGCCCCAGCGGTTGTTACACAAGTGAAGACCACTGCAAAAGACGGGTACGAAGCGGTGCAGATTGCCTCAGGAGCACAAAAGCCTCAGCGACTTTCAAAGCCAGTACGAGGACATTTCAAAAACCTCGGTGCTTTCAAAAACGTTAAGGAGTTCCGAATGGCGAATCCAACACTCAATGTTGGTGACAAAGTTGAACTTTCTCAATTTGCAGAAGGTGACATTGTAACCGTGAGTGGAATTAGTAAGGGTAAAGGCTTCCAAGGTGTAGTTAAACGCCACGGTTTCGGCGGAGGTCCACGAACACACGGTCAGAAGCACTCTGAACGTGAACCAGGATCTATCGGTGGAGGTCTTCGAAATAAGGTTCCAAAGGCTATGCGAATGGCAGGCCGAATGGGAGCAGATCGAATTACCGTAAAGAATCTTAAAGTTCTTTATGTTGATACGAATACTAACCTTTTGTACGTAGAAGGAGCGGTTCCAGGTCGTCGAGGAACTGTGCTTGAAGTGGTGAGCAAATAATCTAGCCTAAGAACACTATTATGGAATACACAGTATACAACCAGAAAGGCGCTTCGGCAGGCAAGGTGAAGCTCCCAGAATCAATCTTCAATCTTCCTTGGAACGCTGACCTCGTTCATCAAGTAATGGTATCTATGCGTTCAAATGAACGAGATCCTATTGCTCATACAAAGACACGAGGTGAAGTTTCAGGAGGAGGTAGAAAGCCATGGCAGCAAAAGGGAACTGGTCGAGCTCGACACGGTTCTACTCGCTCACCTATCTGGGTGAAGGGAGGTGTTGCACACGGTCCTCGTAATGAAAAGAATTACGAGCGCAAAATTAACAAGAAAGTAAAAATTAAGGCATTGTACACTATTCTTTCTCGCAAGTTGAAAGAAGGTGAAATCCTTTTTGTTGACACTCTTTCATTCTCTGCTCCAAAGGCAAAGGATGCAAAAGCTGTACTCGGCTCATTGGCCTCAATTAAGGGCTTTGAGAAGTTGGCAACAAAGCCAAAGAATGCTGCCCTCATTACTGTTCCTAAGAAGTATGCAGAACTTACAAAGAGTTTTGGAAACTTTGGTAACGTAGAGGTAACAGATTTCCGAAGCATTAATCCTCTATCAGTGTTGAACCACAAGTTCATTATTATTGCTGATCCAGAGGCATCATTCTCGAAAGAGACTAAGTAACTACCATGGCTATATTCGGAATTGGAAAAACAAAAGAAGCGAAGCCTGCAAAAGCAAAAGCTCCAAAAGCTGTTAAGGCAGTTAAGGCTACAAAAAGCTCTGCTACCGTAGAGGCTCGCAAAGATGTGGTTATTCGACCACATATCA
Organism: uncultured Candidatus Saccharibacteria bacterium; assembly: GCA_964633555.1. Taxonomy (GTDB): domain Bacteria; phylum Patescibacteriota; class Minisyncoccia; order Phycocordibacterales; family PALSA-1337; genus CAZGUZ01. The sequence continues at coordinate 15,022 of CAZWGR010000004.1, forward strand.
CTGAAAAGGCGGGAATAGCAGCTGAATCAAAGGGTGTATATACATTCCGAGTTTCAGCAGACGCTACAAAAACAACCGTTGCAAAAGCTATTGAAGCTATTTACAACGTTTCGCCAGTTAAAGTGAACATTATTAATCGCTCATCTCGAGATGTTGTTGTTCGAGGTCGACAGGGAAAGGTTTCAGGCTTTAAGAAAGCTATGGTCTTCCTTAAGAAGGGCGATAAGATTGAATTTGTATAATCGCCATGAAATCATTTCACCCACACACACCGTCACGACGTCATATGACAGTGCTTCCTTTCAGGAAGTATCTGACAGCGTCTGAGCCACACAAGGCTCTTACCTACGGTCGCAAGCGACATGTAGGTCGAAACAGTGATGGACGAATTACTGTTCGACATAAGGGAGGTGGTCATAAGCGACTTTATCGAGATATCGATTTCGCTTACGACATCAAAGACATTCCTGCTCGAATCCTTACTGTAGAATACGATCCAAACCGAACAGGTTTCATCGGACTCGTTACCTACGCTAACGGAGCAAAGCGATATGTTCTTCTTCCTAAATCAATGAAAGTTGGCGATAAGTTCATTGTCTCTGATAAGGCTGACATTGCAACAGGTAACCGACTTCCACTCAAGCGAATTCCAGTTGGTACATTCGTGTACAACCTTGAAATCAAAGCTTTGGGAGGATCAAAGATGGTTCGTTCAGCAGGTAGTTTCGCTCAGGTAATTGCTCAGGATGCTGGCTACACTCACATTAAACTTCCTTCAACAGAAGTTCGAAAGGTGATTGATACAGCATGGGCAAGTATCGGTGCAGTATCTAACGAAGAATCACGACTTGTAAACATTGGTAAGGCTGGTCGCTCACGATGGCTTGGTATTCGACCAACAGTTCGTGGTACAGCTCAGAACCCAGTTGACCATCCACACGGAGGAGGAGAAGGTCGCCAGGGTCGAGGTCTACGACGCGCTAAGACTCGATGGGGTAAACCATCAGGAAAGGGTCAGAAGACACGAACACCAAAGAAATACTCAAACGTATTTGTGGTGTCACGACGACGGGTTGGAAAACAGAAGATATCGGAATAATATTTATTTCGTGGAGTACGCAATAGCCCCCTTCTGGGGGCTTTGCTCGTTCTCGGACACCTGCGTGTCCTCCGAAAGCCTCCACGAAATAAATATTATTCGATATCTTGAGTTAATGTGGGCAGTTTGCAATCTAATTGGTGGTGGGTATACTGTTTCTAGATAAAGTTATAACTTCAACGGAAGGATTTGAATGAGTGTTCAAAAAGAATTGAGATGGACAGTGCGCAGTGTGCGCCAGGTAAGAATCCCTGTGCAAGGGGTGACGTGGGTTGTTTGTCGGTACGATGGCGCCGAGGGTGATTTTGATTCACTGCGCGTGCCGGGCAGAGAAAATGAGTCACAGGGTTTGCTGTGCTATATTTCGGAACCCGATAAGTTTAAGATTATCGCCAGGAAAGGTGAATCCTTCGGTGCTATTGGACCGGTAACACTTAGCTTCAATACAGTAAAAGAAGCAGAGTATCCCTCGTGTTCTGACATTTTGAATGAGATGGGCGGGGAGCAAGTTGTCGGTGTAACGCTCGAGCAGGTACTCACTGCACTCGCTGCTCAAATTCGGGGCGAGGTCAGAATTCTCACTGTTGAAGGAGCTACTGCTAATCGGTTCTTCGTGACCGTCGGCAGGGATCTGGTTCTGGTGACAGTAAAATGGACCGGCCAATCGTGGTCCATGCATATCACCAGAGATCTCAACGTTGGGAGCCTGCTCCCCGGTGACCGCATCCTTTATCAGGTACGGCCGTAGTGTCAAAATAGTTTTCGAACCTCGCTTTATCCGAAAGGGTAGAGCGAGCTTTTATTTGCACCTATTAAGACTCTATTATATTATCTTAATAGAAAGGAGGACATATGGAAGATAATAGCTAGCAAGCAACCATATTTTCAAACGAAAGGAGGTGAATAAAGTGGATTGGTAAGTTAAAAACCCCAGCGCGAGCTGGGGTTTCGATTTGGTACATATCACTCGCATACCGCCACTCCTCCCGAGAAAGTCATTCTTATACTTGAGGGAGTTACCGGAGGGCGCGGAGGCGCCCGAGGTACAGTACCGTTCTGAGCACAGAACGAGTACGGTCCCGAAAGTATAAGTATTGACTTTTGAGGTGTTTCTGGTAGTATGCACCTACGAGCTTTTAAGAGCTTTTTGTTGAAATTGTTCGTCGTATCGAACTATTTTCAGGTAACTTCTAAGTCTTTATGACTTACGCTAGGGAATACCCTAGAGATACACACAGGCCCGCGATGTTGCGTGCCTTGCAAACGTATACCGTTTTTCAAAAAGACAGAGAAGTTATCTTAAAGAGTTTTATGCGGTGATAACAGGTAAAGTATTATTTATTATTATTCGTTTTATACGCATTCATGACACGATCGCTTACAAAAGGTCCTTATGTCGAGGAACGTCTTCTTAAGAAGATTGCTGGCAAAAAGCCACTCGATACAGGAATGATTAAGACATGGTATCGCCGAAGCCAAATCGCCCCAGAAATGGTTGGATTTACTTTTGGTGTATACAACGGTAGAGAGCATATTGCAGTTCTCGTAACTGAAGATATGGTTGGACACCGACTCGGAGAATTCTCTCCTACAAAGAAATTTATTCGCCACGGAGGTAAGATGCAGAAAGAACTCGAACTCAAGAAGAAAGAGGCCGAGATCGCTGCAGCTAAGGCAGCAACAGCTGCTCCTGCCGCTAAGTAATGCATTAATATACATATATGATTTCTGCAATACTTCGCAATTATCGCCAGTCACCTCGCAAGGTTCGAGTTGTAGCTAATACAATTCGTGGTAAGAAAGCAGGCGACGCTCTTACAATACTTACGTTCTTGAACAAGAAAGCAAAGACACCGCTTATGGGTCTACTTGCATCAGCAATTGCTAATGCAAAAAACAATTTCAACATTGATCACGATGGTCTCTTTGTAAAAGAGATCCGCGTAGATGGAGGGGTAACTCTCAAGCGCCGCATGCCTCGTGCTCGCGGTATGGCATATCCAATTAATAAGCGAACTAGTCATGTCATCATCACTCTTGCTCCAGTAGCAGAAATGAAGACAAAGGCACGCCGGGTTAAGTCGGTCCCAGCAGAAGTAACAGCACCAACTAAGTAATATGTCACACTCAGTACACCCATATTCACACCGAATCGGCGTAATTCGCGATTGGAAGAGCCGATGGTTTGGTGTTAATAAAACTTACAAGGATTCTCTCCTTGCCGATATTTCTATTCGAGAATTCCTTAAGAAGGAGCTCCGACCATACCACGTTTCTGGTATTGAAATCGAACGCAATGAAAAGTTCCTCCGCATTATTGTAAAAACTGCTCGACCAGGTATGCTCATCGGCCGAAACGGCGAGGGTATCATGGCTCTTCGAGGAAAGATTACAAAGATGCTCGAAAAGAAAGGCTTTCCTCTTAAGAAAGAGCTTAAGCTTGATGTAGAAGAAGTTCGCAATCCAGAATCTTCAGCAGCAGTTGTAGCAATGCTTGTTGCAGAAGGTCTTGAAAAGCGTCTTCCTTTCCGCCGAGTTATGAAGCAGACAATTGAGAAGGTGATGGCGAGTCGAGATGTTAAGGGAGTTAAAGTTAAGCTCTCAGGACGTCTTGGTGGTGCAGAAATGGCACGAGTTGAAGACCTTAAGAAGGGTCAGATTCCGCTTCAGACATTACGAGCAGATATCGATTTTGCACGTGAGCAAGCTCACATGACATACGGTCGAATTGGTATCAAAGTATGGATTTACCGCGGTCAGATTTTTGCTAAGGATGCAAAGAAGTCTGCGCAAAACCAGTAATTGCACATAACGACACTACTATGCTTTTCCCTAAAAAAGTTAAATTTCGCAAGTGGCACACAAAGCGAAAAAATCCTAAGAAAGAAAGTGTGCAGATGGAAACACGAGGTATTCGTTTAGCTTTCGGTTCATTCGGTCTTAAGGCTCTTGAATACGGACGCATTACATCAAACGAAATCGAAGCTGCTCGAAAGGTTATGGCTCGATACGCTACAAAATCAGGTAAAGTTTGGATTCGAATCTTCCCAGATCGACCTTATACTCAAAAGCCTCCAGAAGTGAAGCTTGGAAAGGGTAAGGGAGATCCAGTTGGCTTCGTAGCCGAGGTTCGCCCAGGTCGTATCATCTTTGAAATCGACGGTGTTGATGAAAAGGTCGCAGCAGAAGCGCTTCGAAAGGCAGGCACAAAGCTTTCGATTACTACGCGCATCGTTACCCGATAGGTATTGATACTTCTAATAATTTGTGATAAAATACTATGAAAGAATATATCAATAAAACTGTCGCAGACCTTAAGGCTCTCGTAGCTGAAAAGCGAGAAGCGATTCGAAAGATTCGTTTCGGTAATGCAGGAACTGCGTCAAAGAATGTTCGCGAGATTTCAGATCTCAAAAAAGAGGTAGCTCGAATCGAAACAGTTATTACAGCAAAGTCGAAAGTGGTAGCAACAGAATCATCAAAGTAAAACCATGAAGAAAACATTAGAAACAAAACCAGAAGTACAGCACAAAACACTTAACGGTGTTGTTGTCTCTGACAAAATGAAGGATACTATCGTTGTCCTCGTGGAACGCTTTGTTAAAGATTCAAAGTACCACAAATTCCTTACGCTTCGAAAGCGTTACAAGGTACACGATGCCGGTAATACAAAGAAAGTAGGAGATAAGGTCGTAATTGAGTCGTGCCGACCTATTTCACGACACAAGTCGTTTAAGGTAATCGCTTAATGCCATGATTCAACCACGATCAATTGTTCGAATTACAGATAACTGCGGTGCCAAGGTTGGCCGAATCTTTAAGGTTCTCGGCAGCTCAAAAAAGCGCTGGGCAGAAATCGGAGAACTTGTAGTTCTCTCAGTACAGAAAGCAGAACCTCGAAAGTCTATTAAAAAGAAAGATGTATTAACTGCTGTGGTGGTTCGACAGACAAAGCCATTCCGCCGACCAGATGGTTCATACATCCGTTTTGATGAAAATGCAGTTGTTATTTTGGACAAGTCTCGAAAAGAACCAGTAGCAGGACGTATCTTCGGTCCAATTCCACGTGAAATTGGAGAGAAGGGCTTCCAGACTATTGCTTCACGAGCTCCCGAAATAGTTTAATTGAGAATCGTCACCTAACGTAAACTCAAATATATGATTAAAAAGAATGATACAGTCATCGTCCGAGTAGGAGATGATAAAGGAAAGAAGGGAAAGGTGCTCAAAGTTTTCCCTCGTGAAGGCAAAGCTCTTGTCGAAGGTATTAATACTGTTAAGCGACATCAGAAGCCACAAAAGAATGGCGCAAAGGGCCAGGTTGTAGAAAAGCCTATGCCAATTCAATTAGCAAACTTAAAGTCAGAGTCAGCAAAGTAAACCTATGAAAACTACTAAAGAAATTTCAAAAGGCGCATATGCTGTTCTCAAAGATGAGTTCGGCTTTAAGAATGTAATGCAGTCACCTCGACTTGTTAAGGTTGTGGTTTCTACAGGCTTCGGTTCTATTAAGGATAAAAAGAAAATTGAGCTTATTGCTGATCGTATTTCTCGAATTACAGGCCAGAAGGCTGCTGTTCGAAAAGCAAAGAAGTCAATTTCTTCATTCAAAGTTCGCGAAGGTGATCCAGTTGGATACCAAATTACACTCCGCGGAGCACGAATGTATGATTTCCTTGACCGTCTTATTCACGTAGCGTTTCCTCGAACAAAGGACTTCCGTGGTATTTCTCGAACATCTATCGATGAAATGGGAAACTACACACTCGGTATCAAAGAGCATACTATCTTTGCTGAAACTACCGATGAAGAACTTAAGGATGTGTTCGGAATGGCGGTAACTATTGTTACTACATCAAGTGATAAGAAGCAGACAGAGAGATTCTTGGAGGTTATTGGGCTTCCTTTTAAGAAATAAGTAAATATAAAACTGCGTAGGGTACGCACTCGTTTTGTACTCAAAACGGTGCTCGTTCTCGGACACCTTCGTGTCCTCCGAAAGCCCCTCCGCAGTTTTATATTTACTTATTTTGAGCAAAAGGAACGCACCCTCCGAAAGCCCTCACGGAGTTTTATTATTTACTTATTGTGCATAGTGTGTTATTATATATTTATGAATCTTTGGATGCCACAGCTTAATACGAAGCATGAAAGCACTCTCGTTTGTGATCGAGGGTATATTTTCGCGGTCTCAGATTTTGAGACTATTACTCGTATTCAGTCGGCATTGTAGAATCTCCTTAGTGTAAGGTTATATTCTGAAATCCCGACTGGATGAAGTCGGGGTTTTTGCTATATAGCAAACGATTTCTCCAGTGAGTTCCTTACAACAACTTAGTATGGTAAATAGTTCGATTAGGCTGTATCTAGTGCTCGGTTCCATGTTGCAATTCTTTCGCTATGGACTCATCGCTTCGATGTACTCAGTGTATTTGAAGCGAGCTGGTTTGGATCTTTTTGAGATGAATTTGGTGAACGTTGCATTCTACGTTACTATGTTTATCTTTGAGATTCCGACCGGGGCTTTTGCCGACGTATTCGGGAGGAAGCTATCCTTCGTTGCCTCATGTTTCATCTGGTCTGCAAGTAATATTATTTACGGACTGGGGTCGAGTTTTGAAAGTTTTGTAGTTGCAGAAGTGGTTGGTGCCATCGGCGCAACTTTTGCAACGGGAGCTTTCGAAGCTTGGCTTGTCGATAATCTTAAACATGAAAAAAACACGACTCCGCTCCGGCATGTATTTGCTCGAGCTGAGTATTGGACACAAGGCGCAGTAGTGACAGGTTCAATCTTGGGCGCCTACATTGCAACGCATAACATGCGCATTCCGTGGCTCATAGGTGGATTGGGATCTTTTATTGGCGGAGTGCTCGCACTCCACTACATGAGAGAGCCTTCGTTCACTCCAAAAAGTCTTGGATGGCAGAGTGGTTGGCAAGAAATGAAAACCACTGTTACAACAAGCATTGACTATGGACTCAAAAACTCAGTCATACGCTATATCCTTCTTGTGTTAGCCCTGCAGACATTTGTTCTTATGACCCCAAACATGCAATGGTCGCTGTGGTTCGGAGAGCATATAAAGAGCGAGATTGGCTTGGGATACATCATGGCCGGTAATATCGTGTTCATGATGGTTGGTTCGCGACTCGTCACTAGTGTACTTGATGGCAAGTATGCAGAAGAAAAGATAATTGTCGTGATCCAAATAATGATGGGGCTTGCTTTCGTTGCGACGGTGCTTTGCACTCAGCTATGGGGGCTCGTACCGTTCTTGGCACATCAGGTGTTCAGGGGGTTTTGGAAACCTATTAAACAGGCATACCTCCACGACCATATCGAAAGTAAAGATCGAGCTACTATCGTGTCATTCGAATCGATCGCACACCATATTGCAGGAGCTTTCGGGCTCTTGGCGAGTGGGCTTATCGCCAAGTATTTAGGCATGCAAATTACCTGGATACTCATGGGACTCGTACTTGTCTTAGGAACAAGTCTCATTTATTGGAAAAGAAAATTATAAGACAACAAAAAACCGCTAACGACTCAGTCGTCCGGCGGTTTTCTTCTGAGTAGATTTTTTGAATAGAAAAACCACTCCTGCGCAAACGCGCGCAGGAGTGGTGGGGAGGGAGGTGTTCAGACTACTCGTCCGCAGCATCTCCGTTCACCCACTCTTTTGCGGTGTATCCAGTCGCCAACAGATGGCAACGGCGGGTGTGGTTACGACGATTAGCGCGATGCTGTTGCACCACGCTCCTTCTCGATTTAGAACTCATGCCAAAATTGATATTACTCCCCATATAAAAAATGTCAATACTTTTACTTATGCACAACCTATGGGAGGTCTTTTGTTAGGATTATTTGTGTTGATAGGGTGTCACTCTGAATTACTATAAATATTTTGGGGTTTTGTAATTTGTGAAGGAGAATTATCGGAGGGTGCGTAGGCACCCGAGATATAGTACCGCTCCGAGCACGGAGCGAGTACGGTCTCCGAACAAGTTGCAAAACTACCCAAAATAGGTTATAGTAGCAGGGCTTTAACAAAAGCATATTCTTTAGATAAGTTGGAAGCGAACTGGCGCTATGCGCAAAGAGGCTGACCAACATTATTTTTATTATTCATATATGGCAAAAACATCAGTAAAAGCGCGAGCTGCAAAAGCTCCGAAATTCAAATCGCGTGTTGTTCGCCGATGCTTCCGATGCGGTCGAAAGCAGGGCTACATGCGTGACTTTGGAATTTGCCGAATTTGCTTCCGCGAATTCGCAAACGAAGGTGTCATTCCAGGAATTAAAAAAGCGTCATGGTAACAGACCCAATTGCAGACCTCATTGTTCAAATCAAGAATGCGTCTCTTGCACGAAAGGACTCTGTGTCAGTGCCGTATTCTGGACTCAAAGAGGCAATAGCACATGTTCTTATGAAAGAGGGCTATGTTTCATCAGTAGAAAAGAAAGGTAAGAAGGTAGCAAAAACACTCGAAATCGGCCTTGTCTATTTTGATGGACAGCCACGAGTGAGTGGTATTGAACGTGTATCAAAGTCTTCTCGACGAATTTATCAGAAGGCTCGTGATATTCGTGTATTTAAGAGTGGTTATGGAAATGTTATTTACTCGACTCCAAAGGGTATTTTGGCAGACCATGAAGCTCGTACACAAAAGGTCGGTGGAGAAGTTCTCTTTAAAATCTGGTAATTCATACTCATATGTCACGAATTGGTAAACGAATACTTTCTATTCCTGAAAAGGTGAGTGTGGTGATTGCTGGAGACACACTAACTGTTAAGGGTCCACTCGGAGAAATCTCAAAAAAGATTCCAAGTGATGTTAAGGTTATGGTAGAGGGAACAAATATTACACTCACACTCGCTCGAGAAACTCTCGAAACACGAGCTATGTGGGGAACTGTTGGTTCACACATTAAGAATATGCTTGATGGTGTAGAAAAGCCTTTCGAAAAGAAGCTCATTGTTGAAGGTATCGGTTTCAAAGCCGATGTTAAAGGCAAAGAACTTCATATGGCGCTTGGTTTTTCACATCCAGTTGTCGTAGCTATTCCTGAAGGACTTAAGGTAACTTCTGAAAAGAACGTTGTAACTATTTCAGGTATTGATTGCGATAAGGTTGGTTCATTCGCTGGTTCTGTCCGCGAATTTAAAAAGCCTGAACCTTATAAGGGTAAGGGTATCCGCTATTCAGACGAAGTTATTCGCCGAAAGCAGGGTAAGAAGTCAGTCTAATCTCACGAATATGAGCACTATTAAACAGCAAAAAATCGAACGACGACACGCACGCATTCGTGCAGTTATTTCGGGAACAGCCGAAGTTCCACGATTGTCAGTGTTCCGTTCAAACAAGTATATCTCTGTTCAGCTCGTCGATGATGAGAAGGGACATACTCTTGCCGCTTTCTCTTCTCGTGAAGCTAAAGCAAAGACACAGAAGGAAAAGGCTATCGAGGTCGGAAAAGAAATTGCTAAGAAAGCACTCGCTGCTAAAATTGAGCGCGTTGTCTTTGATCGAGGCGGCTATCTCTATGCCGGAAAGATTAAAGAAATAGCCGATGCTGCACGCGAAGGCGGTCTTAAGTTCTAAAACTATGGATACTACAACAAATAACCAAATGACAGCACCTGTTTCTGCTCCAGCTACATCAGCTCCAGCAGCAGCACCTGCTCATGGAGGCGCACCTCGCGGTGATCGTCGAAGTGGTCCTCGCGGTGATAACCGTGGCGGATCTTCTCGCGGTCCTCGAAAGGGTCCACAGCGCGAACAAAAAGAACGTGTAAAGCCAGAATTTGATTCTAAGATCATTACTATTCGACGTGTGACTCGAGTTGCTTCAGGAGGCCGACGATTTAGCTTCTCTGTAGCCGTAGTTGCCGGTGACCGAAAGGGCCGAGTAGGAGTAGGTCTTGGAAAAGCGGTAGATACATCTCTCGCTATCGATAAGGCTACTCGTGATGCAAAGAAGAATATGATTAAGGTGCATCTTTCACCTCAAATGACTCTTCCTCATGCAGTTGAATCAAAGTTTTGCTCAGCACGCGTTATGATGATGCCAGCACGCGGACGAGGAGTGGTAGCAGGAAGTGCTACTCGAACCGTTATCGAGCTTGCAGGTATTAAAGACGTAGCAGCAAAGATTTTCTCGGGAAGTAAGAATAAGATCAACATTGCGCGAGCAACTATTGATGCTCTTTCTCGAATTACTAAAGTTCCTCGTGCTACATGGCGAGGCAAAAAGGTCGTAGCTAAAGCATAATACTACAATGCAAATTCATAACTTAGTGCCACGCACAAAGAATAAGAAGACAATGCTTGTGGGTCGAGGAGGTAAAAAGGGTAAGACATCTGGCCGAGGAGCAAAGGGTCAGAATGCCCGAGCAGGACGCAAGAAGCGACCAGAACTCCGAGATTTCATTAAGCGCCTTCCTAAGCTTCGTGGACGCGGTGTAAATCAAAATAAGGTGTTTGCAGTTAAACCTGTTGCGGTTAACCTTGGTTCACTTGAAGTATTTGCTTCAGGTGCAACTATTAACCCAACTACTCTTGTTGAAAAGAACGTAATTGAAATGTACAAAGGTAAAATTCCAGCGGTAAAGATTCTTGCAGCAGGAGAAATTACTAAAAAACTTTCATTCGAGAAAGTTCTAGTTTCAGCAGAGGCTAAAGCAAAGATCGAAAAGGCTGGTGGCTCTGTAGCAGCATAACCACATGTCATCATTTTTTTCAAAACTTGGTTTGGTTTTGAAAGACAGCGTAATGCGCAAGCGAATTATCTTTACGGTAGTCGCGCTTGTGCTTTTTCGCTTCCTTGCAACCATTCCAGTTCCTGGTGTAGACGTGTTTCAGCTCGAGCGTTTGCTTTCAGGTAGTCAGCTCTTCGGTTTCCTTAATATCTTTTCTGGAGGTGGACTTTCAAACTTGTCTATCGTAATGCTTGGTGTTGGTCCGTATATTACGGCCTCAATTATCATGCAGCTCGGTACCATGATGGTTCCTCGCCTTAAAGAGATTTATCGAGAAGAAGGTGAAGCTGGCCGCGCACGATTCTCACAGTATTCACGTATTGCTTCGGTTCCACTTGCTTTGATTCAGTCATACGGCTTTTTGGCCCTATTGCAGAGTCAGAACGTTTTGGCTCCAATGGCAGGACTTGATCTTATTGTGAACGTGGTGCTCGTAGCTACAGGATCAGTGCTTCTTATGTGGATCGGTGAGCTTATTACAGAGTTTGGCATTGGAAACGGAACATCACTCATTATCTTTGCAGGTATTGTGTCGGTGATTCCTTCTCGCTTTATCGAACTTGTAGCAGGCTTTACCCCAGCTCTTATTACAGTATATGCAGGCCTTATCGTTGCCTCAGTACTCGTAATTATCGGTGTGGTAGCTGCAACAGAAGCTGAACGTGCTATTCCTGTAACCTATGCAAAGCAGAGTCGTGGTGGCAATGTATACGGAGGAGCAGATACTTATATTCCATTCCGCTTGAATCAAGCGGGTGTGATTCCAATTATCTTCGCACTTTCTATCCTTGTTTTCCCACAAATGCTTGTGAACATTTTGAGTAAGACAAGTGCGCCTTTCTTGGCAGACTTTGCTTTCACTGTTCAGAACGCTCTTACAAACCCTTACATTTACGGTTCAATTTACTTTGTTCTTGTTGTATTGCTGACATTCTTCTATACGTCAGTAACATTTGAGCCTGTACAAATTGCTGAGGATTTACAAAAGCGTGGAGCATTTATTCCTGGAGTTCGCCCTGGTGAACATACTGTTCATTATCTATCAACTATCGTTACTCGCATTACGCTTATCGGGGCATTGTTCCTTGGTATCGTTGCGGTATTACCGGTAGTGATTCAGGCTATTACAGGAAACTCAACATTCGCAATTGGTGGTACAGCTCTTCTTATCGTTGTTTCTGTGGTACTCGACCTTATTAAAAAGGTTGATGCTCAGGCAGCAATGCGAGAATACTAGAATCATTAGTTGAATTGAAACAAAAAACCGCATTGCGCGGTTTTTTGTTTATGCGCTATACTTACAGCATGAAAATGTTAGTACAGTTACCACATACAATTGTAGATAAGGGAATTAAAATGGGTAAAAATATTATGAACGCTCTTGTAATGTATATAATTGGATAATATGAATAGAAAAGCTGTAATTTTTATCGGACGATCAGGTTGTGGAAAGGGTACACAGAGTAAAGTTCTTACAGACTATTTTAAGAAAGATGATGCAGCTACTGGAGTTCTTTATATTCAAACAGGTCTAGAATTACGTAAGTTTATGGAGGGCACACTTCATACACAAAAGCTTGCTAAAGAAATTAATGTGCGCGGTGGTCTTCAGCCAGAATTTTTGACAGTCTATATGTGGTCACATGTTTTTGCCGAGCAGTATAATGGCGATCAACACGTTATTATTGATGGAACACCACGAAAATATCATGAAGCCGGAGTGCTCAATTCGGTGTTTGAATTCTATGGTATTCAAAAGCCCTATGTTATTTATTTAGATATTCCTAAGAGTGTTTCAGTGGATCGACTTTTGGCACGTAAACGAGCCGACGATACTCGTGAAGACATTGAAGCTCGTCTTGCTTGGTTTGAAACTGACGTTGTGCCAGCAATTGAATTCTATCGACATAATCCCGAATACCATTTTACTCAACTTGATGGCACTCGCTCAGTTGAAGACATATCTAAGGATATTATTGCGTTTATCGAAGGGAAAGCGTAGGATAGGGGTATGATTCGCATTAAGACCAAAGAAGATATAACCCTTTTGCGAGAAGGTGGTAAACGACATGCTTATATTTTAAAGCAAGTTGCTGCTTTGGTTCGCCCAGGTATTTCTTTAAAAGAACTCAACGATGCTACGCATAAGCTCATTATTGAAGGGGGCGATACTCCGCCGTTTTTAAACTATAAGCCGTATGGTGCACCACGGCCTTTTCCGGCTTCTGTTTGTATATCGCTTAATCATGAAATTGTTCATGGAATTCCAACTGAAGGTGATAAGGTAATTGCCGAAGGTGACGTTGTTAAAATTGATCTTGGTTTATCACATCAAGGAATGATTACTGACTCCGCAGTAACTGTTGTGGCAGGTACAGCAAAGCCAGAAGTACTCAATATTATAGAACATACTCGCGAGGCTCTTAAAGCCGGTATTAAGGCTGCTAAAGGTGGTAATAGGGTAGGTGATATTGGTGCAGCTATTGAACGCATTGCTGTAGCTCATGGATATGGCCTTGTCGAAGAGCTTTCAGGCCACGGTGTTGGTTATGATGTTCATGAAGATCCCTACGTGCCTAATTTCGGTGAACCGGGCAAGGGGGAACGACTAGTTCCTGGTATGGTTATTGCTATTGAACCAATCTTTACACTCGGTGATCGGCACATTGTACTTAACCGCGACGGCTGGACATATGAAACCCGCGACGGTTCAATCGCTACTCATTGCGAACACACCGTACTTGTTACAAAGGGTGATGCCGAAGTTCTCACGATTGAATAGAAATGATACTATGAGTGTATGAGTAATACACATCATGAAAGAACGCTCGTAATTATCAAACCTGACGGTATTCAAAGATCTTTAATTGGTGAAATTGTAAGTCGGTTCGAACGCAGTGGCCTTAAGTTAAGTGCCATGAAAATGATGGTTCCAAGTCATGAACATGTTGAAAAACATTATACTATTGACCCTGAATGGGTTCGTTTGGCTGGTGAGAAATCTATTGCGAGTGCAAAAAAGCGTGGTCATGAGCCTGTTTCAACTGATCCTGTTGTTGTGGGGCAGTTTGTACTTAACTCACTTAAAAAATATTTAACATCTGGCCCTGTAGTTGCTATGGTATGGCAAGGCCCACATGCTGTTGAAATAGTGCGTAAGCTTGTTGGTAGTACAGAACCGCTTTCATCAGATGTAGGTACAATTCGTGGTGATTATGTTGTTGATTCGTACCAATATGCAAATGCTCATACTCGCGCCGTACGAAACCTTGTGCATGCTTCTGGAGCTCTGCACGAAGCTGAAAAAGAAATTCCTCATTGGTTTAATCAGCAAGAAATCATTGAGTACACTCATATCAATGAAAAGATTTTGAGCGATGTCAACGTCGACGGAATTACAGAATAATGTCGGTATAGTAAAAAGGCTTGAATGTGTTTGTGTCAGATGTATACTATTAATAGGGTTGTTGTAGTAGTAACCCTATACATATATTTTGGGAGCCTCAAGAACTTTTAAAGAATTCACATTCAATTGCGCTTAGGCGTTAATTGTGCGGGCACCCACCTAGTTTTTATAACTAGGTCTACTACTCCAGCAATCCTAACAAATAACTCACCTCGGGTGGGTTTTTTGTTACCTGTGTGCGTATGCGTATGTGTGTACGCCCACAGTACCTGCGCGTGATATACTATTTTTATGAATACGGGAAAACTACTAGGTTTACTTATTGGAAGTGCAGTTATTTTGGGCCTTCATTGGAATGGTATGTATCATGGCGGTTATCTATACTTTTGGTATGACAGCATGATGCATTTCTTGGGCGGTGTATGGATTGCCGCCGCTTTGCATGAGGTTTTGTACGGTATGCACCGTTTAGGTAATCTACCGCGTTCATTTGGCACCTATATGCTTGCTGTTGTTGGCGGTACGTTTATCGTAGGGATAGGTTGGGAAGTCTTTGAATACATACTCGGCATAGCAACGCTCCACCCTGAAACATATTGGCCAGATACTATTAAAGATCTTGCACTTGATACCCTCGGTGCAATTGTTATAGCAATTGCTTATATAAGAAAATAATACAATGTCACTTTCCCTTATTTGCGAATCGGGCGTAGGTTCAGTTACGGGTGCGAACTTCAGATTTGTTCGTAAAGAAAAAGGTATTGAGCAAAACATTCTTATTGATTGCGGTTTGATTCAAGGTTCAGACCAAATTGAACTTGAAAACCGCAAGCCATTCGCTTTTGATATTTCAACGATAGATGTGCTCATTATTACGCATGCCCACCTTGATCACGTTGGGCGTATTCCTAAGCTCATTAAAGAAGGGTATAGAGGTCCAATATACTCAACTCCCGAGACTCGTGATTTGGCGCGACTCATTCTTGATGATGCTGTTACGCTTTTGGCCCGCAGTGCTGATCGTCAAAAATTAGAGCCTATGTATTCTCGTGATGACGTTGGAGCAAGTTTTGCAAATTGGCATACAATTCCATATCACCAAGAAAAAGAAATTGTGTCAGGAATAAGTATTTATTTTAAAGATGCTGGTCACATTTTAGGTTCTGCCATGGTGCGCGTTACTGCAGACGGGGTTACTACAATGTTTAGTGGTGATTTGGGCAATACGCCAGCTCCACTACTGCGCGATACTGAATCAGTAGAAGGCTCAGACTTTTTGATTATGGAAAGTGTGTACGGTGATCGTAATCATGAGCCACAAGATTTGCGTGATAAACATTTTGCTCGCATTGTGCGCGAAACTGTAGAAAGGGGTGGTACTGCAGTTATTCCGGCATTTTCTATGGAGCGTACGCAAGTTCTTTTGTATTCGCTTAATAATCTTGTAGAACAAGGCTTAATTCCTTCAGTACCCGTATACATTGATTCTCCTTTGGCTACACGCGTAACCGAAGTGTATCGCAGGGGAACCGAACTCTTTAACGAACGTGTCCGCGAGCAAATTCGCAAAGGCGATGATATTTTCAGTTTTCCTCGCTTAACGTTTGTTGCTTCACATGGTGAATCACAAAGTCTTGATACTAAGCCTGGAGCAAAGATTATTATTGCTGGCTCAGGAATGTCGACAGGTGGTCGAGTAATTCAGCACGAAGCGGCATATGCCCCTGACCCTAATAGTACAATCGTGCTCGTGGGGTATCAGACTTTGGGTACTTTGGGGCGTGCTTTGGCTGAGGGCGCAAAAAAGATTAGTGTTGGCGGTCAGAAAATACCTGTACGTGCTCGTATCGAGACTTTGTACGGATTCTCGGCTCATAAGGATTCTGATAACCTTGTGCAGTATGCTGCTACGGCCGCAAACAGCCTTAAACAAGTCTTTGTTGCTATGGGCGAACCTAAAGCATCACTATTCTTGGCACAGCGCTTACGCGATGAAGTAGGACTTAATGCACTGTACCCAGAGAAGGGTAAAGAATATATTCTTAAGCCTTAGGGAGTGAGTCATAAAGGCTGCAAAATTTGTGAGCAAATAAAAACCCCGCGAGAGCGGAGTTTTTATCAATATGGGATGATAACAATTAACCGATTTTCTTTACAAGAGATTCAAAAGTTGTTGGGTGGAACTCTGCAAGTGTTGCAAGAGATTTTCGATCAAGAGCAATACCTTTCTTTTTAAGAGCATCAATGAATCGACTGTATGAATAACCATGTGGTCGAACTGCTGCTCCAATCTTTACATTCCAAAGTCGTCGGAAATCACCCTTTTTATCACGTCGGTGTGCAAAAGCACTTGAACCAGCGTGGAAAACGGCGTCATTTGCCATTCGCTCCTTTGAGCTTCGTCCAAAACGATAACCCTTTACCTTTTTGAGGAGGCTTCGTCGGAACTTAAGTGCATGAACTGCTTTTTTTACGCGTACCATAGTAGTGTGTTAAATCTGAATTCGGTTAATTATGCATTGACCAAGAATCGGCTCTTTTCCTTTGCTGTCATATGGAAGGGAACCTTATTGTTTTTCTTTGCAAGCTGACTGCGTCGACTTTCTTTTGCATTAAAGTGGTTTTGACCAGCGGCTCGGCCGAGGATTTTACCGCTCTTTGTTACCTTAAGTCGCTTAAGGAATGATTTGTTTGTTTTCATCGCCATATATTTGTTGTTTATGCTTTTTCGATTATTATCGTTACTCCTTTCGGACCCTTTTTAGGTTCATCTGCAATCTTATACTTTACGGTAATAAGTTTGAGAATGCGTTCAAGTCTCTCTTTAAGAAACTTAAATTCCATATACTTAGATCGCCCGATGAGGAAGAGGTCAATCTTAACGCGGTTGCCTTCACTGAGCCATTCCGAGGCTTTTTTAGCCTTAAGCTCAAGATCGTGCTCGCCGGTGCCGATTTTAACCTGCACATTCTTGATTTCAGTGGTCTGAGTGCGAGCTTTAGCAACCTTTTGCTTTTTCTTCTCGTCGTACTGAAATTTACCATAATCCATGATTTTTGCAACCGGTGGAACTGCATTTGGTGAAATTTCAATAAGGTCGAGCTGAGCCGCCTTAGCACGCTCAAGCGCCTCTTTAAGAGTGATAACACCAAGATTCTGGCCGGCATCATCAATTACCCGGAGTTCGGGCGCTTTTATGAAGTGATTAATTCGTACTTTTACTGTGCTCAACGTATGATAATTAGTGGTTAAATAGGCTTTATTTATAGCATTTTTTTGAGAAAAAGGCAATATGTACCGTAATTAGAGGGCTATGCTAATTTTGAAAGTCTCAATTAAAGGATTTTTCGCAAAGGCATTGTTGCTATTTCGAGTATTTTATCGCGGAATGTACGCTTATTCCAATCGCTATTGGTAATAAGGGTTGAGCGGGTAAGATCGGTATGGAATTGCTTTTTAAGCTCAGAAATACAGTCAGTCTGGGTTATGACCACATTTCCTTCAAAGTTATAGTGAAGACTTACATTGTCAAAGTTCATAGTTCCGAGCGTTGCCCATTCATCGTCGATAATACAGATTTTTGCATGAATTAGATGAGGTAAATAGTGATAGATTGATACACCGTATTTAAGTAGCTTATGAAAATATGCTTGCCCAGCTCGATCAACAATTGCATGATCCGATTTTTGCGGAAGTATAATGCGTACATCGACTCCTCGTTTTGCTGCTAAGCGAATTACTCGCATCAGCCTATGATCGGGTACAAAGTAGGGAACAGCAATGTATATGTAAGAGCGCGCTCCACGAATTGCATCAATGAGCCTGTGATAAATAAACTTTTTAGTACGTAGGGGTGATTGATATACGTAGTTAATTCCTTCAGTAGCAGTTGGTTTGTCATAACCCCAATCACTTTTTATGGTATTTGCTCGATTCCACATAATTGAAAACGCTCGAGCAACTTCGTTAGCTGATTCTCCGGTAATTAAAATGCTGGTATCTCGCCATGAACGAGTTTTTTCCCAAATACAATGACTACCGGTAATCGCTGCCGCATATTCTGTGCCAGCATCAACAATAAGTGATCTGCGATGATTTCTAAAGAACCACCAATTTGGACTATGAAGTGCTTTAGGTAAGAGGCGATTAAAAAAGCCAACCTGAATATTATTGTTTGAGAGCTCGGCAACAAAAGTTGATCCAAAAAGGGTAAAGCTACCAGCTGCATCTAAAAGCACACGAACTCGCAAACCAGCTTTTGCTTTTTCAGTAAGGGCTTTAATAAATTCGCTGCCGATTTCATCGTCAACAAAAATAAATTGTTCTATGTCGATAGTGTGGCGAGCGTTTCGAATGGTGGCGAGCATTGCTTGCCATGTGTCGGGGTTATTGGTGTAGAGTTTCCAAGGAGGTGTATCTATATATGAGGGGCGAGTATCAAAAGGGTTAGGCATGGTTATAGTATAGCAAATATTGTGATGCAGCAGGAAAACGATATGGAATAAAAAAGGCGCGCCCGTAAGGGCGCGCTTGTTACATTACACGAGGCCAGTAGCAGGCCTCGGTGTAAGGTGCGACTGTTCTTTTGGAATCTCAATGATGCGGCAGCAGTGCAGCGCCCAAAGGATCCAATAGGTCCAGTCGAAGCAGAGTTCGAACTTGGTCTCTGCTTGATTTGCCTTTATCTGGCGATAGTGGTGGTTATTATGCCACCCCTCACCAAGAGTAATGAGAGCAAGGAGAAAAGAGTT
>CAZWGR010000005.1:0-25999 GCA_964633555.1 uncultured Candidatus Saccharibacteria bacterium
ACTGCCCGCACACCAGGAAATCTATTAGCCCCAATTGCTTCGCCTGTTCCTGAACCTCCAATTACAACTGCTCTATCAGCTTTGCCATATGCAACCTGTGAAGCAGCTTGAATGATAAAATTTGTATAGTCATCTTGTGGATCGAGCGTTGTTGCACCTAGGTCAATTATTGTATGGCCAAGATTTGCTAAATATGCAGCAATATCTTTTCTAAGTTCAAAACCAGCATGGTCAGAGGCAAGAGCAATTTTCATAGGTAATTAGATTAAATACGTTTCTAGTATACTACAAAAATGTGTGAGTGTCTGATTCTGCTATAGACACCATAATTTTGACAAAAACTACGTATTGGTATTTAGTTAAGTAAGAAAGGTTTCGACTGTGTTATGAGAGATCGATTTATTAACTTCATCCTGGCATTCTTGCAAGGTTTTGCAGTTGCGATGTACATCTTCGTTTTTGCAGGCATTGTTCTCGGGGGCCTTGCGGGTTTATTTGCAGTGGCCCTCACCTTGAATTACCTCAACCAACCGAGCGGTAATGAAAAGAGTGACTTTTGAGCTGACCGCCCTCACGGCGGTCGGTTTTTTATTGTGTAATGCCAATTTTTGAGCTATTTTCTATATTTGACTTACTAGTGATAAATGTGGTATAATTATTGTTAGATGAGTTACTTGAGAAATACACTTTCGTCATAGCAGAGAGTATCTTATAATATGGCTATTATCTGCTATGACGAAACTCAAATGGGTCATACCCTCTTTTCGAAAGGAAAGAGGAGAGATCGAAAGAGTCGCTGAACATTTTGGACTAGACGATTTATTTGTCGAAAAGTTTTTGTCGCACGAAGCAACAGCGGTTCTTGTTCCACTTACCGATGAAATCTGGTGTAAGCTTGAAAACACAGATTCGGATTCAGTAAAGAGTGGGGATTGGGAATTTGTTGCGAAATGCGCGGAACAGGTCCATCGTGATTGGCAAACTCTTAAGGATCAGATGCTGGTAGGCTCAGAAATGGATGCGCCTATCATCTATCACAGCAACGGCACGTATCATCTGGTAAGTGGAAACACTCGCCTGATGGTAGCGAAGGCTCTTGAGGTAACGCCGCATGTCGTTATCGTTACTCTATAGGTAATGAAGTGGTACCTTGAAACCCACTCGAGTTTTCCCCGCCACCTGTAGCAATACTGGTGGCGGATTTTTTTATTTAAGCAGCTCCAAAGCACGTTCAACATCTTTTTCAAGAACGAAAAGATCAGCTCCAAATCTATCTATTGGAATACCACTTGAGTGCATCCCTCGATTTTGGACTCGGCTTTTAATGTCGTGAACTTGGAGCATATTTTTTGCTAAAATAGCCTCCATTTCCGTTCCAAAGTTTTTGATTTTAATTTCTTGCATTTTTATTAAACTTTCTTTATAGAACTAGTTATGTACAGATGCCTAGTTAGAAACTGTCATTGCTTCTAGTAGACTAACGAGTATATCTGGTGTAATGGCTGAGTCATTCGTTGCGGTTATGCGAAGCAATCTTCCGTTGTGGTTATATGCCAAGGTGTAATTAGGATTAGGATTAGTGGTGTACGTATAGACTTTTCCCTCCATATTATTATATGTAAATTCCTTTACAATTTTGACATTCGCGTCCTTACTCTTATATGCCATATATAGATCATAGTTCCCAAATGTACCAGAACCTCCACTCTCTTCAAAGATTAGATTCTTATCTGTTGGAACTCCTTTATTTGTTGTAAAGTAATATTCGGCAGCATCTACTTCAAACAAATAAGGGTGGGGTTGAGGCTTGTATCCCGCTGGAACTGTTGTCGGTTTCAGAAAACCAGATGGCGCAGAAGAAAGGTACTTGGATGCTTGTTCTTTCATAGCCCGCTGAATACGTCCCAAGTCTGTATTATCATTGGCGTTAAGGGTGTAGTCAGGCTTACTTTTCGGACATGGATTGTGGTAAGTTGCTTTTCCCGAACTATCCGTAATACGGCAACCCTCACTATTGTTAAAAACGTATACACCGCATCCAACCAATACAACAAGTACTATGACAGCAATTGCCCAAGTTGTCGCCGAACCTTTTTGTAAATTTTTCACAAGCTTTAGTTATTAAATAAGTTTCCCAGCCTCATTAATTCATTCTCACACCAACCTAATTTCTATTCTTAATTTTACCATATACCCATCCGATAATAGATCCGACAATAAATCCCATTGCTGCGACAGAGCCGTAAACAATCAAACCCAACATTAGTGCGGCGTCCAAAGGAAATTCCCTAACCTCAACCGAAGTTGGAATGGTTAGCTTTAATATGCAAAACCAGACAATTGGTCCGAGTATAATTCCCGCAATACCTCCTTTTAACCAGTAGCTTTGTTTCATGTAGTTAGATTAATCGTCGTACCAAGCTAGTAAGGTTGCTGATTTTCTCTAATAACACATCCGGTCCCCTCCCACTTGCATCCCTTAGAATAACTTATCCATAAGCTAGTAATAATTACAACTCCAATGACTACGAGAATTACAATTATTAGTTTTTTCATAATCATTAGATAAGTTTTCCAGCTTCAATTACGTGACGGACTAAAGTATGCGTATACCCCATTTCATTGTCATACCACGCCATTACTTTAACGAGGTTTCCACCGACAACGCGAGTAAATGAAAGGTCCGCAATAGAAGCGTGAGGGTTTCCTACGATATCTCGCGACACCACTTGTTCATTTGTTACATCAAAGATTGGTTCCCAGCGAGCTTCACGAGCGGCTTTGGTAAGAATTGCATTAACTTCTTCGGCAGTAGTATTCTTTTTTGAAATAAATGTTACATCGACAATTGAGCCTGTAACTACAGGAACTCGGATAGAGATTCCATCAAAAAGACCTTTCAAGTGAGTCATGATCTTAGTAACTGCAACAGCGGCGCCTGTTGAAGATGGTACAAGGTTTTGCGCAGCGGCTCTTCCTTCGCGGAAATCTTTTTTATTTGGTCCATCCACAATTGACTGACTTGCAGTGTATGCATGCACAGTATTAAGGAGAGCCTTTTCTACGCCAATTGTTTCATCAAGAATAGCAAGCACAGGGTTAGCCGCATTTGTTGTACAAGAAGCGTTCGAAGTAATTGCAACCTGTGCAATCTTATCCTCATTCATTCCCATGAGTATGGTTTCGCCCTTGATCTTTCCTTCTGGATCATCTTTTGCAGGAGCCGAAATAACAACGCGCTTTGCACCAGCTGTAATATGAGCTTGTGCTTTTCCATATTCGGTAAAGAGGCCTGTTGATTCTACAACGATGTCGACTTCGTACTTTGCCCAAGGAAGTTTAGTTACATCCTTTTCGCTGACATAAGCAACCTTTTGTGAGTTTACAATGAAAGCTGTTTTGTCCTCAGAAACCGAAACATCGAAGTCGCTTACTCCGTATGATGTATCGTATTTAAGCAAATATGCCAAGTTAGAAATATCACCCAAGTCGTTTACCGCTACGATCTGTAGTTCGGGTCGAGTAAGTGCTACCTTAAAAAATTGTCGTCCAATGCGTCCAAAGCCATTAATTGCTACTCGAATAGGTCGTGTGTTTGCCATATGTTTGTTTTATATACCTATAGTATAACAGAAAACCACACACAACTCAGCTTTCGCTTTGTTGTGTGTGGTTGGCCAGCCTACTTTGGCTAGCTTACCCGACAGTCATTGGTGCGACACCCCGCCGTGAAGTCGAGGGTTTTTGCCCACTCGACCTCCTTGCGGGCAAACGAGGTCGCGAAACAGCGGTGCGAGGCAAGGTTTTCACGTGGGCATCACTGCCCGAGCGGGACGCGTTGTAAGAGGCCTCTGCAGCATTGACCTCAGCTTGGGTAAACTTACGGCCGATCCTCTCTTCGAGAACCTCGCGCGACCTTGGTGCTGGTTTGCGAGTATGTGTTCTCAATTGAGCAAGCTCAGTACTGCTTACTTCGAACTTGTAGCCGGGGGTTTCTTCCGTAGGCTCGATACAAATAATTGGCATTGTGCAATTCCTTTCCTACCAATACCATAACTCGGAAAGTACATTTTGGCAAGTGCTTCCCGGGTTTGCTCCTCCGAGCCTAGAATCTTTTGTTTTACTTCTCCTCTAAATCCCTAAAACCCCTTTCAATAATTGCGAGCATTTCAGCATCAAGTCTATGCCCAATAACAACTAATTCGGTCTGTGTATGCTCCCCCGAAACTTGTTCCGTAAGTAATTCACACACGACACTATCTCGAACGCAATTTACTTTATAGACTCCTTCCTGAGTGCAGATATGGCCTTTAATACGCAAAATATGTTGCTCAAGAGCGTGCGAAATTGAATTGAGCCATGCTTGTGCTCGAGCACCTCTGAGTAAAGATTGGCTTGTAAGTGCATATGCAGCAATATCATTATCGTGTGAACGCATCAAGCCAGTACCCCCAATTTTATTTGCAGTATCAACTCGTAAGTGAGCATGTGCACTGTGCGTCAAAAGATCATTAAGTACAAGATGAGTGCCTGAATACATAACCTGTGAAAAAGGATTCTTCTGTACAATGTACTGACTCACTTTTTCTTTAAGTTCAGGCTTCGTGTCGAGCTTACTTACATACACGATGTCAGCCAAAGCAATTTGTCGGGCGCTTGTAGTGCTGATTTCTAAATTGGCAGCATAATTTACTGCATCAACAACAGTAACTACATTGTGGAGCTCAAACTGAAAAGACACGTGGGGATCAGCGACAATGGTTTGCATTATGGGCAGTGGGTCGGCTATACCTGTAGTCTCAAGGATTATATGATCAATTTCAATACCCGATTGCATAAGTTCACGAAGTGCTGGAGCTAAATCTCCGCGGAATGTACAGCAAATACAACCCTGAGCAACTTGAATAATATTTTCGCCCTGTATACTTCCGAGTGGAGCTCCTGCGGTAATTAATTTTTTATCAATTCCAATTGTGCCGAGTTCATTTTCGATAATAGCAATTTTAAGCCCCTGCCCTTGCGCCTGAGCCAGAATTTTATTGATAAGAGTAGTTTTACCACTACCCAAAAAGCCCGTGAGTACCGTAATTGGTATCTTTTTCATACCTACTGTGTATCAGAAGAACCACCATCTGTCGAGCTTGAAGACTCCGAAGAACTTGATGATTCTGTTGAGCCTGAAGAATCCGATGAGTCACTTGAACTACTTTCCGAGCTTGATGACGAATCTGTTGATTCAGAAGATGAAGAATCTGATGTTTCAGAAGATGTTGATTCTGAATCGCCCGAATCACTCACTGTTTCACTACTTGAATCTGTAGATGAATCACTTGATTCTTCACTTGGATTTACTGTATCATTATTTTCTGTCTCAGTACTATTATCTGAACTCTCTGTTTCACTTGTATCAGCGGCATTGTCTACATTCGTAGTGTCATCACTTTCTGTGTCACTATCTTCAGATGATTCCTCGACTATTTCTTGTTCTTCATCAGTTTCGTCGTTTTGAGAATCCTGATTATCACTTGAACTTGATGAGTCAGATGAGTCTGTTGAATTAGATGAATCGTCGGAATTATCTGAGGTATCATCTGATTCATTGTCAGAATCGTCATTATCACTTGAATCATTATTTTCTGAATCATCTGAATCTGAAGGGTCTTCATTATTTGAAGAATCAGTTGAAGCAGTACCACACTTTCCTGGGATATTTTTCATACTGCCGTTTTCAACAACAATACAATAGTATTCACCTGTCTTTGAATCTTTAATAGTAATTCCTTGTTCAACTTCAACAGTTTTTGCTTTGAATATATCTGTAAAGCCGGTAGAAACGTTAGCTAAAGCTGCTTCGAGCTTTTCAATACGTGCTATAAGGCTCTGTATTCCTTGTAGAGCAAATGTAGCAAGTTTGTACACATCGATTCCTCGACCGCCCGGAGCCAAGATATCTTCTGGAGATTCTTCTGCAATCAAACCGAGGTGAAGTGGTTCAGAATCATTTTCTGTTACGTAACGATACGTAGCAAATTTGAGTGCTTTAATCTTATCGAGTGTTTGCTGTGTTTGCTCAAATGGAACATATGTAATATCTTTCTTAACTGATCGAGATGACATGTTAATGAACGATGTTGCGCCTACATCACCCGCAACTTCGAGTTTGTATGTTGGAGACGTTGTACCAATACCAACATTTCCATTTGCTCCAATCACCATTCTGTTTGCGGCTGATGTTCTGAAATACATTGGTCCAGCTTCTGTGTTTTCAAGATAAGTACTGAGGCCAGACTGAGTCAGCAGAAAACCATCATTCACACTTTCACCGGCCGTAGAATCAGTTAATTGCAAAACTGGACTTGATGATTTATAGATAGATAACGCTCGTTGCGGTGTAGACGTACCGATTCCAACATTGCCGTTCAAAAATATCGACGCGCCTTCTATTTCAGTTAATGCAGGTGCTTGTGTCGCATATCCTCCAATATATAGATTCTGAGCTGATGTTCTATTTGTGGCTACTGATTGAATAAAATTAGTTGTAGCATCATGTCCAAACCACAACGAACCATTATTTGAACTGGCAGCTAGTGAAAAAGTGCCAGTAGTGTATGTTTCTAACTTAACACTTGGTGTTGTAGTACCGATACCGACATTACCTGCAGCAGAGAGAGTCATAGTATTTGTCGTATAAGACTCACTCCCCTTAGCTGCCGACGATCCTGTATTAAATTGAAGAGATCCACCCGCAGCAAGCTTCATTTCATACGGATTATAATTTAATCCGACACCAGTAGTTCTGTATAACCTCAGACTAGGATTGGTTCCATTTGCACCACCAGGAACTATTCTCATTTCATCATTCCATGTACCACCAAAACTAAATCTTGCTATAGGAGAATCTTGCGCAATAGTTCCTGCAACATCAAGTCTTGCTGCGGGAGTGGTCGTACCGATACCCAAATTACCACTACCATCAAGAGTCATCTTTGGAGTTACAGCGTTAGAAACAAAGAAATCCATCATTGTTAAAGCTGATGTTATGCCACCTCGGTATATGGTTTGAATGCTTCCCATGTGGTTTGAAGCATCGTTACGATTCTTGAACTGCAAACCGGTTCCAACACCAGCAGCATCAGCGCTCTTGTTATTAAGGACTAGTGCTGGATAGACACCGACATTAAGACCACCAAGTCGAGTGGTTCCATTAACATCAAAAGTTGCGCCTGGTGTCGTTGTGCCAATACCGACGTTACCGGTAGACCCGACAATTCTCATTTTTTCACTTGGAGCTCCATCTGTACCTGGGCTAAAAGCAAAATATGAATCTTGAGTTGACGCAGTTGTTGTCCACAGGTTTTCTTTCGCAAGTCTTATCGTTCCTGCATTTATTGCAGTTGTGGTTGTATCATTTGCAAGTCTGTATTCAATATCTACACCATGGTTAGTGGCTGCAGTAATATCTCTATTTTCTAAAGTGAAAATATTCGCGGCAGAATTGTCATCGACACGGAATATATTTGAGATCGTAGAGTTTGTATCAAGAAGGCTTACATAGCGACTAGCATTACTATATGCCTGAAATTTAGTTGAGGGGGTGGTTGTACCAATACCGATATTTCCAGCAAAGTAATTCTGAGCGGTACCATTCATATACAAATTATATTTACCTGTACCACTTGCAATATTACCAACAAAACCTTTTACAGTAGTAGAAGCTGCACTATCTTGAACCTGGTAGCCAACAAAATTATTCACCGTCCCAACGCCACTAGCATTATTTTGAATTAATGAGCCTGTAATAGTATCAACTACACCAGTACCACTGTTCCCCAGTGAAGCAAATGTGCCGTATAAATTAGCTACATTAGCGGCACCTGTCACGGTAGTGTAAGCATAAAAATTAGATGCTTTTGTCGCTGTTCCTCCTGAACCTGAAATCGCAAGACCGCCATAAGACGCACGTAAATCGCCCGTCTGATTAAATCCATTCAAATTCCAATGAACACCAGAATCAAGACCAAAATGGAAGCTCGCATTATCTCCTGTCTGAGTCACAGTTCGTATTATTTCTATTGCGCTGGATTCATCTTCTATACCAGTGTGATTCAAACCAAGGCTTGTATAGCTGGAAGGTGATGCTGTGCCTATGCCAACGTTTCCAGCTGCAGTAATAACAGCTGACAGTGATCCTGAACTATTATAAACATCCAGAACATTTGCCGTCTGACTTGCAATTGGTCTCAAGGCAAGAGTTGTTGAAGCTATAGAAGTACCCGCCACAGACAATTTTGCGTATGGCGAAGTTGAACCGATACCTATATTACCTGTATTACCAATTACAAACCTATCCTGACCAGCTGTTTGATCACGGATTACAAAAGCATCACCTGATGCGGTAGTTGCTTTAATCTTCCATCGTCTAACTGAGTTCTCAAGATTAATTGCAGCTTCGCCTGCAGCATCAGCTGTTTGAATATTTTGACTAGCACTACCTATACTTTCATAAATATGAAGTCCGTATTGCGGTGTTGTTGTACCAATACCCACATCACCAGTAGATGTAATTCGCATTCTTTCACTTGAAGCACCATAACCTCCTGTAAAAAAACGTAAATCTGAACTTGGGGAGGCTGCAATTAAATCAAGTCCTCGGTTAGCTCCAGTTGATTGACTCCAAATATAACCTCTTCCTGCTGAGCCAGCTCCTGATGTAACTGAACTATTCTGAGGAGTAGATCCAATGTACGTTGATACGTTACCAGCTCTAACTGCGAGCTCTGCATAAGCATTCGGAGTATCTGAGAGATTAAGTATTCTAACAGCGGTCTGCGCATCGTGAGTTTGTTCAACTACTAATTTTCCAGCTATGCCGGTAGATGGTGTTGTTGTTCCAATCCCCACACTTCCTGTCGTATAGTAAATATCCGATCCGTTTGTTGTCCATTGCGAAGAACCACCGCTCGATATTCCAAGCGACGATGTAGCAATAAGTGTATAACCACCAGAACCATCGCCCATGAGAAGTTCACCATAGTTTGGTACTGCAGAGATTCCTGTACCGCCAAGAGCTATGGTTGCAAATGATATTCCTGATGATGTTGTAGTTACTAAATCTACTCTGTCATTAACATCTTGAGTGTTGCTTTTGATTCTGTCATAGATACGATCTATCTGTTTAGAGAAGTAGTTCTTCTGTATGAGAAGTCTTTGCTCTATGTCTTTAGAGTTGATTGTTGTGTAGGTGTTTTCGGGGGTGTAGATTTGGGCTCCGTAGAGGGGTTCGGTTTGAGGGGGGAAACTATTTTGATCGAACACTTCTACACTAACTGGTTCTGCGCGAGCAATTTGCGGCGTATAAATTTCTTCATATGAATCATCTTCAAAACCGATAACGATTTCTTGTGGTTCGGTACGCTCAAGAAGTAATTTAATATTCTGGGTTGCATCAGTGACCGCCGCTGTTGTGCGTGTAGAAAAATTGTATGCAAAAGTTTCAACTTTTTGAGCTGTACTCAAGAGAGAGCCCGAAATAGTTTCGGTGATATGAGGGACTTGAGCAAACAATGCATTGTTTGCTACACCAAGTACGACAATAGCGACGGCAATTAGACTCATACTAACTATTATCGCATGCGTACACTATATATACGTAGTAAAAATGTGGATAAAACTTAAGTTTTAATACAGGAGCAAACCTTGTGCTATAATTTATACGAATTTATGAAAATTATTCCTTCAGCTACTACTTTTTTTGTAAGAAAAGTTTTTTTACTGACGGTTGTTTTGAGTTTATCCCTCCTTCCACAAACAGCACTCGCAAGTGCCGGCCTTCTTGATGCCACTTTTACACAGACCGGAACCGGACTTAATAACACAGTGGCGGATTTAGCTCTTCAAAGTGATGGAAAAATCATAGCCGTTGGAGATCTTACTCAGTATAACGGCGTCGGATCAAGTCGAATCATACGATTAAACGCTAATGGATCACACGACACTGGTTTTTCTATAGGCACAGGCTTTTTTGGCCAAGCATCGCGCGTTGCTGTTCAAAGTGATGACAAAATTATCGTTACTGGTGCTTTTACTTCGTACGCAGGAACAGCGGCTCAGTACATAGTTCGTCTCAATGCTAACGGTACTATCGACTCTGGTTTTAACTATGGAACCGGTCTTGGTAACACAGCTTCTGCAATTGCCATACAGGACGATGGAAAGATTTTAGTTGGTGGTAGTTTTACAACATATAATGGCAGTACTACTCCATATATTGTTCGTATAAACACTGACGGAACAATTGATTTAACATTCGCACAAACCGGAACCGGTCTTGGTGGTGCGGTTGGAGCAATTGCAGTACAAGATGATGGAAAAATCGTTGTTGGAGGAAGCTTTACTTCATATAACGGCACCACCGTTAATCGAATTGCTCGACTTAATAGCGATGGAACACTTGATACTGATTTCGCAACTGCAATAGGTACTGGTTTTTCTTCGGGCCAAGTTCAGGATCTTGCAATTGACTCCCTCGGAAGAATCGTTGCTGGAGGAAGCTTTACCTCTTTTAACTCAGTTACCAATAACCGAATTATTCGCCTTAACTCTGATGGTAGTCATGATTCAAGCTTTGCACCTACAGGAACGGGGCTCAATAGTACCGTATACACAGTGGCCGTTGACCATGCTGACCGCGTAATTGTCGGCGGAGCATTTACTACATACAACATTGTAACGAGTGCTAACCGCATTGCTCGCCTTACTACAACAGGTGCTTTTGACTCTACTTTTGCAATTGGAGTTGGCTTTAATACAGGAACAACAGTATTCGACATTGAAATTCAACCAAATGATTATCAAATTCTTGCTGGTGGCTCATTTACTCTTTACCGCAGTACATCCCGTAAATATGTAGCTCGTATTGATCACCTAGCGTTACCTACTGTGCCAGGAACTCCAGACCTTATTTCAGCAAGTGACACTGGCTCTTCAGATACCGATGATTTTACAAATGACACCACACCGACTTTTACAGGTACGTGTAGAGATGACGAAGAAGTGTATCTTAAAATTAATGATGTAGAGACTGGTGATTATGTGACTTGCTCGAGTTCTTCATATACACTTACCGCAAGTGCCGCTCTTACAACTGATGGACCATATCAAGTGTCTGCATTTGCTTCGAGTTCTGGTCTCATTTCAAGCGGAATCTCTGCAGACTCTGCGTACGACATTTTTGAAATTTATACAGTACTGCCAACTCCAAATATTTTCTCTCCTCTTGATGGAGCAACTGATGTGGTATCGCCAGTAACAGTAACCGGAAGCTGTACAAACGAAGAAATTCTTATTAACCCAGGTGCAGTAGCTGCTACATGTACTGATTCTGCATATAGTGCGGACATCACATTCTCAACAAGTCCAGCGACTATTACTGTTACATTTACTGACTTTGTGGGTAATGCAAGTAGTACTTCTATTGTTATTAACCCCGCAGCAGAAGATCCTGATCCAGAACCCGAACCAGACCCTGAACCTGAGGCTACATCGACTCCTTCGCAAGCTCGAAGAAGCCGTGGAGGAAACTACTTACGGGAGTCGCTTGACTTTACTACACTCAAAGCAGTTCAGAACGGTACTTATACAACAAGTACACAAAACAATTCAGCCAATACGCGCATCTGCCCTTTCTTTACTCGTAACCTAGAAATTGGAATGCGAGATTCAGGTACAAATAATGACATTGTTCGACTACAACGCTTTTTAAATGAAAATATTGGTTCACAATTACCGCTTACGGGTTATTTCTTTACGCAAACTAAAGCGGCTGTAACTCGCTTCCAAGAAAAAAATCGTGAGAAGATTTTATCACCTTTAGGTCTTACTCGTGGTACTGGTTATTGGGGTCAAGCTTCACGCGCTTTGGCGAATGAGATTGTGGGGTGTAAGTAGTATCGACCGCTTAGTGTTTTAAAAGTTTGAAAATAACAAATTCGGGTATTTTACTTAAACGGTAATATTCTCGTGCATTTACCACTTTCATTTCGTCCAGAGGTCGAGGTTCGACTAAATCCTCGATTACAAATCCAGCACTAATTGCGGTACGGACCATATCACTAATTGGCATTGTCCATATATTTGCAGTATCTTTTCCGAGAGCGTCAATTATCTTCCTTTTCACAAGATAATCACCAGTTATTTTAAGCTCTTTTGTTGCTTCATTTCTTGCAATTTCAAGCTTTCTTGCCGAAAATCCTTCTTGTGAATTATCCTCATCCATTGCAAAGCGTACTGGATGACTACACGAAAACAAAAAGCTTCCTCCAGATTTTAAGATTTTGTGTACACCAATAAAAACGTTCTTCCAATCTTCAACATAGTGGATAGCGAGGCTTGAATAAACAAAATCAAAAGTCTCGCTCGGGAAGTCTAGCTTCTCCATATCCATAACTTTAAACTCACATTCTGAGTATGAAGTTGTGGCTATATCAATTAAATTCTTAGACAAATCAATGCCGACAGATCGCATCGCACCTTGCCTTTTAAGATAAATACTATCTTCGCCACTGCCGCACCCTATACTCAATACAGTTTTATTCTGTAAATCTGGAAGTAGTTTATACATTGCGGGCTTTTCATAGTATGAATGATAGACGGAATCAAGAGGATTTCTTACATGCTCCGTATATTGCTTAGCTTTTTCTGTATAAAACTTTTTTGATTGTTCGTCGGTAGACATAATTATTTGTATTCTAGCAGAAATTCTTAGATAAGATTAACCCTTCTTGGCCCATCTTCTTCAGAGACATGTTCAAATAGTCCTCTTGTCAGGATCAAAAGCTACGGTAGTACCTGGTCCTACCGACTCAATACCCTTATCTGTCACAATGATTCCTCCATCTTCAGGAAGAGCAATTATTTTCTCAATATTAAATTGGGTCATATACTCACGAATTGCATCATCCTCGTTCCCAGAATAGTGACACCACACATCAAATTCATTAACTAAATTAAGTGCAGAAAAATCAGAGATTCCGACTTTATTCTCATCCAAAAAACCAGCTGAAATAATTGTTTTAGCCAAAATAATTGCTCCCGCACTACCTCCATAAATAGGTACACCTTCCTTAGCTAAATCAAGAAGAATTTCGAAAGTACCGAATTCCTTTAGTTCCTTTAAAAGCTTGTATGTATTTCCTCCACCTATATATACACCACTAAATTTTTTGAAATCTTGCTTTCTTTTATTTTTTAAATCTCTTTCAATCCACATAACTATATCCTTAACTCCTAACGGACCAAGCACCTCAGAAAGCCAAGCGACACAACCTGAATAAGGGTACTTTTCGGTATTAGTTGCTATTGGGATATACAATAAGGGTTTTGAAGAATCTAGAGATGCAACAAATTTTTTGTCGAGCTCAACCGAGTCTCTTCCACCACCGCCACCTCCTAAAAATAATTTCATACGTACTTACATCTTATCACCTTCCATTTTACAAACAACCCTTGTTTTATTTTACTTAACGCGCCTAGACTGCTGCGGGACTTGGAATCGCCCTCGCCTCTCACCTATGCCGTCGCATAGGTTCGGGCTGGGCACCGCCTCACAGTCTCGCCTGTTGGCTCGACATAGCTCCGGCGTTTAATTCAATAAATCTGGAATTAAACCAAATTAGAAGCTTCAAAGGCTCCTGTCCTACTCGTAAGCGAATGAGGAACTGTGCTTTGCTGCGGGACTTGGAATCGAACCAAGATTAGAAGCTTCAAAGGCTCCTGTCCTACCATTAGACGATCCCGCAGCAAAGAACATTTCCGAGTGAGCGCAACAAGCAAGCTCCGCTTACCATTAGACGATCCCGCAATAATTAAAATATAAAGCGCTTGCATGCGCTTTATACATATATTACGCAATACGGAGCGCAGTTGCAAGCTCTAAACCTGCATATGAGCCAGAAATCCTGCGGGTGGTAAGGACAGCATCGATAAGCAAGGCAAGGCCGTTTCCATCGATTTGAGCAACAATTGCAGGGTTTTTAAGCACATTCCGAATGGTCTGTACCTCTACCTCAGAAAACTGTCGCTCAGCACTCTCTATATATTTATTATCAAAACGACTTCTGAGTGTTGCTCGATACAGACTCAAGATTCGCTCTGCTACATAGAGTGCATCTGCCCCTTCCTTTTCAAGTTGACCAAGGCTTTCAAGAGCTTTCTGTGCATTCTTTTCGCAAAAGGCTTCAACGAATTGCGCAATATCATGAACCTTTGGTGCACCAAGAGCTTTGCGAACCTCTTCAAGTGATAGCTCTCCATCTTTTGATACTGAAGTTGCTTTTTCGAGCATACCTAAAGTATCGCGGAATGAACCGTCGCCAAGCGTTGCAATAATATCTGCAACACCAGCCTCAAGAATAAATCCTTCTTTCTTTGAAACGGCTTGAATGTGGTTTCGGAGCACATCGAGAGTTGGCTTTTTGAATTCAAAACACTGGCAGCGTGAAGCAATGGTCTCGGGAATCTTTTCTTTTTCAGTTGTAGCAAGAATGAAGATTGCATGTGCTGGTGGTTCTTCAAGAGTCTTAAGAAGCGCATTAAATGCTTCTTTAGTAAGCATGTGTACCTCATCAACGATATACACTTTATACGGAGAAGAAAATGGTAAAGCTCTAACACCGTCACGCAATTCGCGAATGTCATCAATTCCACGGTTTGATGCAGCATCTATTTCATAGATATCAGTTTCTTCGACACCGAGTTCGCGCGCAAAGATTCGAGCAATACTTGTTTTACCCGTTCCGCGGCCGCCCGAAAATAAGTAAGCATGTGCAATTTTTTGGCTCTTAAGTGCAGCGGTAAGCACGTCGACAATATGATCTTGCCCTTTTACTTCAGAAAACTTTTGTGGTCGGTACTTTCGATAGAGTGTTATATGCTGAGTATTTTCTGCAGTGCTCGTATTTTTCATAACTATAGTATAGCAAAATTCGAAAGTTTTTGATTCACCAAACTAGACTCTGCAACACAGTACTCATTAACACAACGCTCAACATCGGCAACTGTCTGCGCTTCCATGAGTTTAACTCGAAAGTCCTTAGCGCCATGCCAGCCATGAACATATGCTTTATAGTGCTTTTTCATAATTGCAAAGTTCTTAATATCACCTAAAAGTTCCATATAAAGCTTTGTATGTTCAACCATGATAGTAAGTCGCTCTTGTATGGTCTGCATTTCGCTCGCATCGAATTCACTATCAAAAAACCATGGGCTACCAAAAATACCACGGCCGATCATAACACCGTCGCAGCCAGTTTCTTGAACTCTTTTGTGAGCCTCTGCAAGTGTTTTAACATCGCCATTACCAAGAATTCGCGTAGTACATTTAACGGTTTCGCCTTGAGCATTTTTAACTTGTGCAGCATTGCGCATCTCTACTACTTGGCGAACATATTCCCAATTTGCGGGCACCAATGACATTTCTTTTCGAGTACGAGCATGAATTGTTAGTGCCGCAACATTCAAACTTAAAATTTGTGGAATCCATCGCTCAAGCTCGACTTTATTGTAGCCCACACGAGTTTTAACTGACACAGGAATTGGCTTAGTGCCATTTTCTTGAGCATATTCTAAAGCTCCTTGCTGAGCAGCTTGAATAACTTTCTGGGCAAGTTCTGGATTTTTAATCATAGCAGCTCCCGCTCCTTGCTTTTCAATACTTTTATCAGGGCAGCCCATGTTTATGTCGATGCCATCATACCCAAGTTTAGCCACGAGCTTTGCTGCGAACTTCATATTTTCAGGGTTCGATGTAAAAAGTTGTGCAACAATAGGTCGTTCAGCTTCAGAAAAAGCAAGGTCGCGCAAAAGCACATCACGACCTCGAGATGCTAAACCATCAGCCGAAACGAACTCTGTCCACATAACATGCGGGCCACCGCCCTTTTTTCCCATGCGGCTATATTTAGCAATCATTCGCCTAAAAGCGGCATCAGTAACATCAGCCATTGGAGCAACTACCGTAAAACCTTGTGGCAAGCCAGCCCAAAAACCATGATTATCATGGGGAGGAATATACGCCTCTATTTTATTCATGCCAAGGATCTTTATAAGAGATGTGAGTAGTGACATATATCGAGCTTAGCGCACTCCAAAATCTTTCTCAAGTGTATCGAGGATTTTAAGAACATCTTTTGAGCGATCGCTACTTTTAAGAATAACAACAGCAATTGGAACCGCTCCAGATTCATCTCCATACTTTTGTGCGGGAATACTGAACAATAGCGCTGCGGTTCTATCAGCTTCTTCGGTATAGCCATTCTTACCTCCTTGGTACTGACTCAAGTTGAGGAATGATGTTGGGTTTTGCCATACATGCGAACGAACAGTAAATGTTTTTAATTTCGTAATGTCGATGATTCCATCGTACGAAGTTGAAACCTTTTCAAGAATTGCCAAAACATCACGCGCCGATGATGTATTACGTGGCGAAAGCCCTGATGGATCAGCAAAAGTTGTTTGACTAGCTCCAATACTGCGCACCCAGCGGTTCATGAGGGCTATAAAGTTATCACGTGACTCTGCCCGAGCAATTGCCTCAGCGGCATCATTACTTGAAACCATAAGAAGCGGATAGAGGAGCTCACGAACTCTTAAACTTTCACCTCTTCGTAAACTGCCCGCTACTCCTTCGGTGGCCAAAATTGCATCATCAATTACCACACGAGAATCAAGGTCGAGTGCTTCGCGAGCAACAACAGCCGTTACGAGTTTTGTCACTGATGCTATAGGCAAAACCTTATCTGGATTGTATTCGTATAAAATTTCACCCGTATCGAGGCGCTTAACAATATATGCTTGAGCCAATAGACCAAGTCGCCCTCCGACCGCTTCGTGCTGAATTACTTCTTCTTCCCTTTCAAAAATATTAAATGAACGAGGAATGCGAGCAAAAAACTGATTGAGCGAAGCAACTTTTACAATAAAATACGTACCAGCAAAACCTGCCAATATTGCAGCGCAAGAAAAAAGAACGTATTGAAAGACAATTGATGTGTAAGGGTTCTTTTTTCGCATATACTTATTGTACACTAAATCTATTCTGGCACCTCCACAACCTCGTTTTACTCATCACTAGGACTATCTTCTTGCTGACTGCCACCGAGCGTGCGATAAAACAACGCATTACCGTAACGAGCATCGATATAATCAAGCTGTGGCAATGTCATGCCTTTATGCCAATTGAATTTTTGGGCTAAGAGCAAAGCAACGTTTTCGGCAGCTTTTGTTTGGCTAAATTCACCAAAAAGAGGAGCTTTAATAATAAATGAACCGACATCTATTCTTGCCGTTGTTGAAGATACTACAAGCAATGAATCGATAATAAGGCCATGACTATCGAAAGCAGCAATTGTATTCGTAATTCCCTCCCAGATATGCTGATTGAATTGTTGTGGCTTACCATTACCCATGAGGGTTGGCGCAAAATCAGAAAAACCAACCTTAATGTGTGCCGGTTCAATTGTTATGCCATCTTTTGCGAGCTCACTATTTGTTTGCGTATCGGTTGGCTCAATTTCACCAAAAATAATTCCCTGGGCATCAATATGAAAACATGGAACCACCAAAGCGTTTCCCGACACTGAACACATCTGAGCATATGGCTGGCGCTCTTTGAGCAAAAGCGTGATTGCACCAAGACCATTCCTTTCAACTTGAGCACTTTCAATAACGGGTATTGCAGACTCTAAATAATCAGCTAGCCCAGCGCTTGAAAAAGCCACCCAGCTTCGCTCATGAGCAAGAAATCCTGCAGTTGTGTTGAAGTAGCTCTCAACTGCTTTTGTGAGGAGCTCATTACCGACACTATGCAAACCCACAACATCAAGCTTTGCAATATTGAGCTTATCGCTGCGCAAAAACAATACTCCGCCAACAATAAACGCACCAAAAACAACTACAAATAAGCCAAGTCTGATTCCTTGGCGAATTTTTACTTCTTTTGCTCTCTGCGGTGATTGTAAGGTGCGGGCACACATATAACAAACTAAATAGTGCGAGGTGCAATTACCGTTGCTCCACCCATGTATGGGCGTAGAACCTCGGGAATAATTACACTGCCGTCAGCCTGCTGATAATTTTCTATAATACAAGCAAGAATTCGTGGTGTTGCCACAGCGGTATTGTTGAGTGAGTGTGTATAGCGCACTTTTCCTTCTGCATCTTTGTAGCGAATATTGAGTCGTCGAGTTTGAAAATCATGAAAGTATGATGAAGAATGAGTCTCTCGGAATTTTTTCTGTGAAGGCATCCATGCTTCAATATCATACTTTTTAACCTGACCCAAACCTAGATCAGCACCACAGTTTACGACAACATGATAATGCAATTTAAGTGCTTGCATTATTTCTTCAGCATTCTGAGTCAATTCTTCGTGCAAACGAACACTTTCGGTGTGGCTCGCTTCACACAAAATTACTTGCTCCATTTTAAAGAATTCATGAACGCGAATGAGACCCTTAACATCTTTGCCATGCTTTCCAGCCTCAGCACGGAAACAAGGAGAAAATGCTAAATATTTTTTAGGCAAATCTGTAGCAGCAAGCGTTTCATTCATATGGTAGCCCATTGTTGGAACCTCAGCTGTTCCTGCCAAATACTCGTTTTCACCTACTTTATAAAGATCATCTTCACTCTGTGGAATCATGCCTGTTCCAACGAATGATTCTCGGCGAACACGTGAAGGAGCAATAATAAATTGGTAACCTTTGCGTGTAAGCATTTCAACAGCCAAATTCCATACGGCAAGCTCGAGCTGTGCTCCAAGACCCTTAAGGAAATATCCTCTAAATCCCGCTACCTTTACTCCTCTTTCAAAATCAACAATATCGAGCTTCTCCATAATTTCAATATGGTCTTTTGGCTCAAAATTCATTACTGGCTGAGTTCCCCACACACGCTCTTCACGATTATCCGCATCTGATTCACCTTCAGGAACAGAAATATCAGGAATATTGGGCACCTCAAGCATGAGTGCTTGCCACTTTTTCATTACCTCTTTGAGCTTTTCTTCATCAGCCTGCATTGTTTCTTTAACAACCTTCATTGAGTCAATGAGGCGCGTTCTTTCGGCAGGATCCTGAGTTTGAGAAATCTTTTCAGTAGCCGCATTTTGTTCAGCACGCTGATTCTCAACCTTTGATAAAAGGTCGCGGCGCTCTGTATCAAGAGAAATTAAAGCTTCAACGTCAAACTTAATGCGCTTCTTTTGTGCGCCCTGTGCAATTAACTCCTTATTTTCTCGGATAAATTTTATGTCGAGCATGGGTTTCTCTCAAGTTTTTTATCTTTCTTTGAAGAAAAATTGATTAACAATTTACTCCTCAATGACAGACTATAGTTATTATTCTCTAATAGTATCAAATTATGCATAAAATACCACTCAAAGCACTCCCCCAGCGTGTACAAGCATCCCACGACCCTCCAAACACTATATATAGTACAAATGACACCCTAGTCGAACTTTTGCAAAATACAATTTGTATAGCAATAGTTGGTTCACGCAGACCTACCGAATATGGTAAGCGTGTTACAAAAGAGCTCATACAAGGCTTGAGCAATTTACCCTGCACAATTATATCGGGAATGGCATATGGTATAGATTCATATGCTTTGCAAGAAGCTGTAACTGTAGGCTTGCCCACAATTGGTGTTCCTGGATCAGGTATTTATCCTCAAGTAATTTATCCGCGTCAATCAGCAAGCCTTGCAAAATCAATTACAAAAACTGGCGGTTCTGTAATTACACAGTTTAAACCAAATGAACAAAGTAAGCCTTGGATGTTTCCTGTCCGTAATAAACTTATGGCTGCACTTTGTCATGCCGTAGTTATTATAGAGGCCGATCACAAAAGCGGTAGTCTTATTACCGCTTTTCAT
Source organism: uncultured Candidatus Saccharibacteria bacterium (assembly GCA_964633555.1). Lineage (GTDB taxonomy): Bacteria > Patescibacteriota > Minisyncoccia > Phycocordibacterales > PALSA-1337 > CAZGUZ01. The sequence goes on from CAZWGR010000005.1 coordinate 19,930, forward strand.
GCACTTGAGTTTAACCGCGATATATTTTCTGTACCTGGATCAATATTCTCGGCCCTATCGAACGGAACAAATAACCTACTTAGGCATGGGGCTATACCAGTTCTTAACAATCAAACGTTACGCACTTACATACTTGAGCACCCTTGCGTGCAAAATGTATTAAAGGCAAATAAGAGCGAGGCCTTTGCAAACAACGAGTCGCCAGCGAGCGCAATAGTCAAACCACAAACGCTGACGAGCATTGAAAATAGTATTATAAGTGCCCTGACAGAAGGGCCAAAGTCTGAAAGTAGTATTCTGTTAAAAGTAAGCGCAGGTCACAAAACCACCTCAGAACAACTTTCAGAAATACTTATAAACCTTGAAATTCAAGGTTTCATCACACAAAGTGCGGGTCAATATATTCTGTCTGGTTAGCATACCGAGCATACAAAATGTCTCGGTAGCTCTACAAGTTTATTCACATATTTGACCACAAAAATTGCACTTTTTTAAAAAACCGTGTAATACTGTACACAATGAAACTTGTAATTGTTGAGTCACCCTCAAAAGTTAAAAAGCTCAGCTCCTATCTCGGGTCTGGGTATACTGTGACCGCATCTGTTGGACACATTCGTGATTTACCAAAGAGTAATAAGACAGCAATTGATATAGAAAACGGCTTTGTTCCCCGCTATGTAGTTTCTCCTGGCAAAGAAGATGTTATTGCAAATATTCAAAAACTCGCTAAAAAAGCCGAGACAGTTTATCTTGCAACCGACCCCGACCGCGAGGGTGAAGCTATTGCATGGCACATTGCAGAAAGTGCAAATCTTAAGCACCCAAAAAGAATTACTTTCCACGAAATTACTAAGGATGCCATTTTAGATGCAATTGCCCACCCTCGAGCAATTGATACTAATTTGCGCCGAGCACAAGAAGCCCGACGAGTGCTCGACCGACTTGTAGGTTATGACCTTTCAGGAGTAATCTGGAAAAAAGTTCGCTACGGCCTTTCTGCTGGGCGAGTGCAGTCACCCGCTCTTCGTATTATTGTAGAGCGCGAGCGCGAAATCAAAGCTTTCATACCAGAAACGTATTGGGTACTACAAGCAAAAACTAAAACTCTTGGCGGAGCAGAACTTTTGGTAACTGCAACAGAAGAACCACGTTCACGCGACGTTGTTGAAAAAATTCTCAAGGCAGCTCAAACAAAGAATTGGCAGATAGCTGGTATTCAAGAGTCAAAAGTATCACGTAGTGCACGTGCACCTTTTATTACCTCAACACTCCAGCAGGTTGCAAGTACACGACTTGGATATTCTCCTTCAAAAACTATGTCTATTGCTCAGAAGCTCTACGAAGCTGGAGCAATTACCTACATGCGTACCGACAGTACAACATTGAGTAAAGTTGCAATTGCCCAAGCTGCAACCGTAATTAAATCAATGTTTGGTGCCCAGTATCATGCCGAAAATACTTTTGCAGCAAAGAGTAAAAATGCTCAAGAAGCTCACGAGGCAATTCGACCAACTGATTTAAGCAAATTATCAGCAGGTTTTACCGATGAACAAAAAAGCTTGTATAAGCTTATTTGGCAAAGAACTATTGCTTCACAGATGGCTGATGCTTCAATTATGCGAACAAAAATTGTTGCGCGTATTGAAGGTGCCGCAGAGACTCCAGATTTTACCGCAAACGGCAATCGTATTCTTTTTGATGGCTGGCTTAAAGCAGACCCCGATGCTCAAGGCGAAGAAGTAACGCTACCCAAAGTGACCGAAGGTGAAAAACTTACCCTACTTTCAATTACTGACATTGAAAAGCAAACTGAACCACCATCACGCTATACCGAAGCAGGCCTTGTTCATGAGCTCGAAAAGCGCGGTATCGGCCGCCCTTCAACATATGCTTCTATCATTAACACCATTATTGAGCGCGAGTACGTTACTAAAGAAGGTAAAACTCTCTTCCCCACTGATACTGGTGAAGTAGTTTCGACTTTCCTTGAAGAAAACTTTCCTACATATATTAGCGATACCTTTACCGCAGAAATGGAAGACAAGCTCGATCACATAGCACATGGTGAAAAAGACTATGAGAAAACCCTTTCTGAATTCTACAAACCATTCCTCAAAGAAGTTAAGAGCAAAGAAAAACTTGAAAAAGCAACTCACTTAGGTGATGCTGACCCTAAGTTTAAATGCCCTACCTGCGGAAAGCATATGGTAATTAAGCTTGGTCGCAATGGAAAGTTTCTTTCTTGCGCCGATTATCCTGATTGTACAGGAGCCCTCATGCTCGACGGTACAGAAATTAAGAAAGATGAGCCTCTTGGTTTTGACCCTGTTACAAATCTTCCAATTTTTGTACTCGTTGGTAAATATGGGCCATATGTGCAACTCGGAACTCGAGCAGAAAAGACAGCAAGCAAAGCTGAGAAAGCAATTAAGCCTAAAATGGCATCTATTCCACGTGGTGTAGAGATAGCGAGCGTAACTCTTGCTGATGCCCTTAAATTTTTAAGTCTTCCCCGAGTTCTTGGTGAGCATCCAGAGACTCATAAAACAATAACAGCAAATAACGGTCGCTTTGGCCCATATGTTGTACACGACGGTGATTTTAGATCACTCAAAAAAGATGACGTATATACTATCGAGCTCAAACGTGCACTCGAAATATTTAGTGAACCAAAAGCAGTACGCAAAGGTAGATTCGCCCGCAAAGCTCCAAAGAAAGAATAATAGTGGGTACAAAAAACAGCCTGAGCTGTTTTTATTTACCGACTAACAATAACTATTTTAGAGCGACCTAAACCGTAAAATTTGAAATTGAGTATAAATCTTCATCAGTTTCATCAGCTGTTTTTTCTTGTTTAGTTCTATCATCAAGAATCGCAGGATTAACTTCGGCATCAGAGTTAAGTTCGCCCGAAACTGGTATAGCTGCGCCTGTCGAAACTGAAGCAGCTGCAGGTACTGCCGTTATAGATGGTGCAATAGTAACAGGTGTTGCTTGACTGAGGGTCGATTCAAAACGTTCGAGTGAAGTGGTCTGAACCTTTTTAGAACTTGAATTTACTAAATCAAGAATGGCTCGCAAATCTTCGGGAGAGAAATAATCAATCATGATTTTACCTCCACGTTCTTTGCGTTCGATGTGAACCCGCGTACCGAGAGTTTCTTTAAAGCGCTGTTCGAGTTCAACAATTTCAGGATCAACTGCTAATTCTTTTTTGCGCACACGATCAGTAGCCACCTTTCGAGCAATAGATTCAGCTTCACGAACGGTGAGCTTCTTGTACATAATTTCTTTGTACAAAGTCATCTGTTCTTCTTTGTGGTCAACAAGCATTAACAGTGGGCGTGTGTGGCCTTCGCTGATTTTTCCTTCAGATAGAGCATTGAGCATTTCTTCGGGCAAAGCAAGAATACGCAAAGTGTTTGAAACGTATTCTCGACTCTTGCCTACTTTTTCAGCAATTTGTGTGTGCTTGAGGCCGAATTCATCAGCAAGACGCTGAAAAGAGCGAGCTCGATCAACAGCATTAAGGTCTTCGCGCTGAAGATTTTCAATGATTGCAAGTTCGAGCTTTACTCGAGCATCATCTTCGCCACTGCGGATAAGAGCGGGCACTTGAGCAAGTCCTGCAATCTTTGAAGCACGTAAACGTCGCTCACCAGAAATGAGTTCATACTCAGTGTGGAGTCCTCCATCTTCGCGATACACTTCTTTGCGCGTAACAACAAGAGGCTGCAAAATTCCGTACATTCGAATTGATTCAGCCAAGTCCTTGAGTCGAGCGTCATCAAATTCATGACGAGGCTGATAGGGGTTTGGCTTAACTTTTTCTACTTCTATCCAAAAAATTGAATCGTTCTGGTACTGCGACATGTGAGTGTAATTTGAGTAATATGCACACGGTAGTACAAGTATATCATAGAGCCTAATTGTGCGAATCAGTGCTTAAGAATTAGTGAGACTCGTCATTTATAAAAAAATTTGCTAGAGTACTATAAATGCCGGAGTGGCGGAATTGGCAGACGCACACGACTCAAAATCGTGCGGGGCAACCCATGAGAGTTCGATTCTCTCCTCCGGCACATAAAAAAGTTCACTAGGATTGCTATAGTAACCTTATGCTCCCCCTCATTATCATCACCGGCCCTACTGCAGCCGGTAAAACAGCTGTATCAATTCGAATTGCGCAGGCCCTCAGTAATTCTACTAACAAAGCCGAGATTATTTCGGCTGATTCACGCCAAATTTACCGTGGCTTAAATATAGGCTCAGGAAAAATTACACCGAGCGAACAACAAGGCATACCACACCACTGTTTAGATATTGCCGATCCACTCGAACGCTTTACCGCGCACGATTTTAAAATTGCTGGCCTTAAAGCGCTTGCAGAAATCGACGAGCATAACAACATTCCCATTATCTGCGGAGGAACAGGCTTCTATATCGACACTCTCATTGGTAAAATGGTTTTACCCAATATTCCCCCTACTCCCCAAGACTTTTTTCAAAAATACGAAAAAACTGCAGCCGAGCAACTCTTTACCAAACTCACTACAAAAGATCCCGAAAGAGCTCAAACAATTGATAGGCATAATGCGCGCAGACTCATTCGCGCTCTATACATGTATGAGTACCAGTTAAAAAATCCACCAATTAAAAATCTGCTGGCAAATAGTCCTGATCAAACACACGACAGTACTGATCTATCTAAGCAACGCCCAATTATCTGGATTGGCATTTGTCCAAGTCCAACAGAGCTCAAGCAAAGAATCCACGATCGCTTGCACGATAGATATAAAAACGGTCTTTTAGCAGAAACCGCCAATCTCATTAACTCTGGCAAACTAACTCTTGAACGCTGCAAAGAACTCGGCCTTGAGTATGCCTACATGGCAAAAATAATTTCAGAGTCTGCACAAGGAACCCCACGTGAGCAAGAAATTCTTGCCGAGCTCGAAACAAAAATCTGGCAATATGCAAAGCGACAACTTACCTGGCACAAAAAAAATACTGATATTGTTTGGTTTCATCCAGACAACATTGATAGCATACTCAAACACATAAATTGAGCCTAGCGAATCACCACACCCATATTTCCGAGGAGTGACCAATCTTTCAAAAACTTTTCTGTAGGCATGCGAATGTGCCCATACACAGGATCAATGAGTAAAATCTCTGTTGGCTTTTCTGGATCACCATAAAAACCGACGAGCACTCGCGCGTGCTCACCCGCTATAGCTTTAATTTCTTTTCCTTCAGGAGTTATCCACGAAATATCCTTTCCATCGGTAAGCGATCCCCACACAACAATTGGATTCCCTAAGAGGACTTCATTTATAACATCACGGAGCGTTGCATTTTCAAGAAGCTCTGCCTCGCCATAGAGCTTAGCTATATCGTAAATTGGTTTGTCATAAACACCATAACCAGTTACCGGCATTTTTCCATTAATGATACCGACAAATCCTTTGTACGGATCACCCCACACTCTTTTTCCTGCAGAGCTATCAATAAAAATAGGGTCCACCGTATCAAAAGGCAAAAGCCCGATGAGATAATCTTCGTCAATTACTTTTCCTTTATATGCCAAAGCCATGCGCAAAGAAGCAATTTCACACGACAAAGAATACTTTTGCTTAAGGAAAGGAACGGTCAAGAAAGTCGTACTCGAAGCATGCCCCCAAACTTGATGAGCTGCAGCAAAAACATTTGCCACTGAATAATTAACGGCATTCGCTTTTCGTGTTGTTGCAAGAGTGATCCACGTATTAAGAGTTGGCGTGCCGAGTACAAGTGAACAAACAAGTGCAACACTTGCACTTGAGAGTATCGTTATCTTAAGCAGGCGCCGATTCATGAAGCCAAGTATAACATGCTTTACCGCGGAGAATTCCACACTAACTATTTGAAAGGAGTGCTCGGCTCATACTGCTGTTGCGGGCGATGAGGGAATCGGTCACAGGTCTCGCCGTACTCGGCTCGCCCGCGACCCCGACTCGCTCGCCTTCGCTCGGTACCGCGTTAGATTGCCAAAAACGCGTAATAAAAATTTATAAAAAAACAATAAAGC
>CAZWGR010000006.1:0-20323 GCA_964633555.1 uncultured Candidatus Saccharibacteria bacterium
TATAATTATTGATATGCTTCACCATCCGCACATTCGTAAGCGACGTAGCTTATACACTCTATTAACCATTGGTTTCCTTTTTGGTTTACATGCAGCTTTGCCGGTATATACCAATTCAAGTTTTCTTGAAACTATTACCGATGAAAATGTTATTGGTTGGTTGTATACTTCTGGTGCCCTTCTTACGATTCTTGGTTTTATTATTGTTCCACGCATTGTTGAGCGTGTCGGCAATTACAAAACCTGTATAGCTCTTTTGGTTGCGCAAATCATCATTATGTTTGGCTTGTCGACAACACAATCAAATGAGCTCATTATGCTCCTCTTTGTGCTTTCAATAGCAAGTACCAGCCTTATCACCTTTACTATCGATGTATTTATCGAAGCTAAAACATCGATTGGTGACACTGGCAGAGTTCGTGGCTTGTTCTTAACAGTGGTTAACTCAGCTTTTCTTTTGGCTCCAATGCTTGCAGGCAGCCTTGCTGAAAGTGGCGATTACCGCGGAATCTTTGCAATTGCTTTTGGCCTTTTGATTCCCCTTTTGTATGTCATTCATTCAAATTTTGATCATTATAAGGACGCAGAATATTCACATGAAAAGTTTTTAACGACAGTTCGCCACGTCATCCACAATAAAGATCTACGCGCTATATTCTCGGCAAATCTTATTTTGCATACATTCTATGCTTGGATGGTTGTGTATACGCCAATTTATCTTAATTCGAATCTCGGCATGTCATGGGAAAGTATCGGCATTATCTTTACGATCATGCTCTTGCCTTTCGTTTTTGTAAACTTTCCTTTGGGTAAAATTGCTGATACTCGCCTTGGCGAAAAAGAGCTTATGAGTGCCGGTTTCCTCTTAATGGGGCTTTCTACGTGTGCTTTGGCTTTTATTACAACACCAAGTGTATGGCTCTGGTCGCTTGGTCTTTTAATGACACGTATTGGAGCCGCTACTGCCGAAATCATGATAGAAACATACTTCTTTAAAAAGGTTCCTCAGCAAGATGCTCATGTTCTTGGACTCTTTAGAATCACCCGCCCAGCCGCTTATATAGCTGCTCCCGGCCTTACAGCAATTGCCTTCATGTTTACGCATGATTATACCTATATGTTTATAGGTCTTGGTATTCTTGTACTCTTTGCACTTCGCTATACGCTCAGCATTAAAGATACTGCGTAATATTTACGAATTATTTGAGAATTATTTAAGGCTCGCTAAATATTTTTCTACCGTAGGGGCATCTGAATCGGCAAGGATATGACCATCAATATCGAGTGTTGGTGCTTTTGTTTGACCTGACTTTGCTTTCATTTCTTCAAAGTATTGAGGGTTAGTGAGCACTTCGCGTTCTTCATAAGCATAACCTTTTTCATTAAGAAAATTAAGAACTCCTGTACACCATGGGCAACCTCGCTTTGTATAAATGATTATCTTCATATGAGTTTGCATTCAATAGCCATGAAGAGTGGGATTTCTTTGCGCATACGGTCTTCTTCAAACTTTCGTGGACCAGGACCACTTTCTTTATGAGAAATCCATTCTTCAATTCGAGTAATAGCAAAACCTGTTTTAGACAATGACTTTGCGTATACTTGTAAGGGTCGATTAAATGAAACTGTTTCAATTTTTCGGCGAGGATCATTAGTGCCTGGTGTCATGTCTATTTTTTCGCGAGACTCTGACATGTATGCATCAATGCGGCGATACTGCTTTGGCTGTTGTGAATCTTTTGTTTCATCCCAACCCCAACCTGAACGCTTAATTGCGCGGAACATAGGGTGATTAAGCACAAGAACAAATGAACCGCCTGGTTTAAGTACGCGAGATACTTCGGCAAAAACACTGTGAATGTGCTCAATGTTCTGAATTGCCAAAATGATCATTGCTTTATTAACCGAACGAGGACCGAGGTATGCAATGCGTTCGGCTGGCGAAACATGGTAAATAATTTCATTGCGGCGTGTACCGGTTTTTGGTGTTGCATTAGTTTCGAGCTTTTTTGCATGAGCAATGAGTTCGGGGGCAATATCAGAAGCCGTTATCTTGGCGCCAAGCTGAGCAAAGGCTCGAGCAAAATAGCCCTGCCCGCAAGCAAGGTCAAGAATATGGTCATCGGGACCAGGATTAACTAAACGAAGCAAATTAGGCAAAACCACATCAGATTGATAGGTAGAGCTTTCATGCTCAAGTAGGTTATTGTACCAGCCAGCTACGCCTCCCCATGATGTTGGATTGGCATTTTTTGATGTTTGGGGTCGAGGCCGTGAATCTGACCGCGCAGCACGGGGGCCATCATCACGATATTGGCCACGATTCTGCCCTTTTCGGTGGAGTTTTTTCATGGCAATATTGTACCATTTAATTCAAAAATTAGCTCTTTTCTTGTTGAAATAAAAGCCGTATACTACGAGCACACTAAAGTATTAATACAGATATATGGCTACAACCTTTAAAATTGCGAATATTATTGGGCGAGAGATTCTTGATTCACGCGGCAATCCAACTGTCGAAGTTGATGTTATTTTAAAAGACGGTTCACTCGGTCGAGCTGGAGTTCCATCTGGTGCTTCAACTGGCTCACACGAAGCTGTAGAGCTCCGCGATGGTGATAAGCGCTATAACGGTAAGGGTGTTGCTAAAGCCGTTAAAAACGTTAATACAACTCTTAAGAAGGCTTTGGTTGGCAAAGCTTGGGAGCAGCGTTCACTCGATGAAGCAATGATTGCTCTCGATGGTACTGCAAATAAGGGTAAGCTCGGTGCTAATGCTATTCTTGGTATTTCACTTGCTTTTGCTCGTGCTGCTGCAGCCTCACAAAAAATTGCTCTTTGGAAATACTTTAACCAAATTGCAAAGACAAAAAATACTGTTCAGCTTCCTGTTCCTATGATGAACATTTTGAACGGAGGAAAGCATGCAGAAAACTCTACAGACTTCCAAGAGTTCATGGTTATGCCAATTGGAGCAAAGTCATTTAAAGAAGCTCTTCGCAATGGTGCAGAAATCTTCCATGCTCTTAAGAAGATTCTTCATGATAAAAAGCTTTCAACATCTGTTGGTGATGAAGGTGGTTTCGCTCCCTCTTTGCCATCAAATGAAGTTGCTCTACAAATTATCTCTGAAGCAATTGCTAAGGCTGGATACACCCTTGGAAAGGATGTTGCTTTTGCCCTCGACGTTGCTGCTACAGAACTTTATAAGGATGGCAAGTATCACCTTGAACGAGAAGGCCGATCACTTACATCAGCCGAAATGGTTGATATGTATGTAAACCTTGCTTCTAAGTATCCTATTGTTTCTATCGAAGACGGTTTGGCCGAAGATGATTGGGATGGCTATAAGCTCCTCACAGAAAAGCTTGGTAAAACAGTGCAGATTGTTGGTGATGACCTCTTCGTAACAAATATTGAGCGCCTTGCTCGAGGTATCGACATGCATGTTGGAAACTCTATCCTTATTAAGCTCAACCAGATTGGTACAGTTTCTGAAACTATCGATGCTGTGAAGCTTGCAAAAAAAGCTGGATACACATCTATCATTTCACACCGATCTGGCGAAACTGAAGACACTACAATTTCAGACTTCGTTGTAGGTACTGGTACTGGTCAAATCAAAACTGGATCACTCTGCCGTTCTGACCGAGTTGCTAAGTACAATCAGCTTCTTCGCATCGAAGAATCTCTTGGTAAAAAAGCTGTATTCCGTGGAGCAAAGGTATTTAAGTGCGAAAAGTAATTAAGTAAGTTTTAGGCCTTAATGGTGCCTTAAAAAGAGCCGTATGGCTCTTTTTACTTTATATGCAAGCCCTGCGTTATGAACACCTCTGCTTAATATCTGTTAAAATGCCACAAGTTATCTTCGATGCCTTGTGGCATTGAAGTGTAAAAATCTATATCGTGACCAAGCAACGAAAGGTACTCCGCATGTTTTAGCGAGACTTTTTCTGATCCCGCAACGTAATATGAAGTTCTTGGCTGGACTATTGCTATCTTCATAAGGTGATCCGACCTTCTATGTGATCGCAGTACATATCATACTGAATTTTGCCGCTAGTATACTTACTAATAAAACCAACATATTCTGGTAAGTCTTTGTAATAGACAAATATTCTTTGTTCAGTCTCATTATCTTTGAGTGGTACAAAATGATCGAGTCTACCAATACTGCATACAAACCTTACTTGCAAATTATGTTTTTGGATTTCTTCTGTTGCTCCTGGATTAACAACCTCGAGTGATCCAAGTAATTTAATATCTTCCGGTATGAATTGTACCTCTTCTGCAAACTCTCGGTGTAGCGCTTCCAGTGCGGTTTCCCTATTCTCTACACCACCTCCGGGGGGAGTGAACCTTGTATCATCTTTTTCTCTAACGAGAGCAACTAAATTATCCTTAGTACTACAAAAGCCGTAGACCTGCTGTACAGGTATGCCCTCGGGAATTATCCCCGGGTGCCAAATATAAGTTATTTTGTAATCATCCTTATCTTTAACTTCAGTAAGTTTGTATTTTTCCATGTGTTTATTAAATTATAGCAGAGGTTCACAAAATGATATTCATGAATTCCTGGAAAGATACTTACTATGACGAAAGTATCGACAACCAGAGTGGAAAAATATTTCTCAATTATTCAGACCCATATAGACTTCGGCCAATTTCAGAAACACCTTCAAATACTATGTTGGTATACTTCAATCAAAATTTGGACACCTCTACGGATATGAACATAAAAGGACCGACAGACTTCCAAGTATTGAAATGTTGGCGAACCCGCTGAACATAGAATATCTCCGTTCAAAATTCAAGCTTACACCAGAGCAGCTTTGTGTTTTTGCACTCATCAGAAAAGACAACAAGATTCTAATGGGACTTAGGGAGTACATTAAAAGTAAACCGGTATGGACATACCCGGGTGGCCGAGGTAAATCAAATGAAACCCTTATAGACACTCTCAAAAGAGAGATCTTGGAAGAGATTGGGATTTCTGATATTGAACTGATAAAGGTTATCGGTCAGAAGGATGGTGTGAAAAAAGATGATCGTGTTTATTTTATTGAATGTAAAATCTCAAGCGACCCGAAGCTCATGGAGCCTGAAAAGTTTAAGGAATGGAAATGGTTTCCTTTAGATCAACTGCCCGACAATCTTATAGATAGCAATGACCTAGTGTTTCTTAAGAGACTTAAGTAGTTTGGCTGACTAAAAGCTGAACTGCAACATTATCCACAGTAACCCGTTGACACCTTGTATTTTTGTGCTAGGCATGCTATAATATTGACAGGTGTACGTTCACATGGTGTGAAGCTAGTACATATAGGGGGAAACCCCGGAAAGGAAACGTGAAGCAGAAAAAGTTCGTCCATTACGGGGCGAGCCTCATGCTCGCCCTTGTCCTCCTGGGAGTTTTCGCTCCCAATGTCGTGCTCAGTCAGAGCACGAATGCCGATATTGCGGCACTAGTTGTGGTGGAGCCCGTCCCCGGGACTTTTGTTCCCGAGGAGATTCCAACCACCCTGGCAAAAGCACGGAAGTATGCCTTGGAGGCCACTTACGGATTCACCGTTGTGGTTGCAACTGAGGTGAATTGGGTGCAACACATGGTTGTGTGGGATCGAAAGGATACCTTGGAAGCTGGTATGCGCGCAGCGGCGCAATCTGTTGCACTCACTGAGGTATTCAACACGAACCTGGATCACCAAGTTGTAGTTACGGCAGTAGATAAAGCAGCTACTGGTGTATATGCTAATACACAGTGGCTGTACTACCGTCATGACAACAAGAAAAATTCTGTCACAGTAAGTCAAGTGGCAGATAAGTTGGTGATCAACTTCTACCCTGACAAGTTTGGGGTAATCGAAGTCGTCATGCCGTGGGTTGCGAGCGCTCATATTCATGGCGAAGACATGTCTGGAAAGACTGTCCACATGAATGCAGCGAACGATGGTGGTACGTCTCCATTCTTGGTTAAGCCAAACTTCCACGTTGGTGCAGTCAGGCTACCTATCCCTCTTACAGGGTTCAGGAATGGAGTACTGGTTGTTAGTAACCAGTTCATGGAAGCCCATCACTTTGAACTACCGAGCGGCCGATTCATCGGTAGCTTTGTAGAGAGAAGCGTCTCTGTCTCGCCTATCGCGTCGGAACCCGGCAAAGTTCGGGTAACGGTGCGAGGGAAAGTTGGTGAGACTATCCAAGTCTTCACTGGACCCTCACCTGAGTACATGGTGAGGCAACTATTCACCGACAAAAATCTTTTCATCGGTCCAAGCGGAACCTTCTGGTTCAAGGCGGATACGAAAGATGATGCAGGTTTCTTCAAGGCTCTGTATTTCAGTAGCCAAGAAGAAGCCCAGCGCGCTTTGTTGAAGCGCTAAAAAAATGTCAACAAACAAAAAAGCCCCGACTTCTGTCGGGGCTTGTTTTTTATCTTAGTAATTTATTTTATATCTCTTCTATTGTGGGGTTTGATACCTGGACTTGTACTTTTTGTGCAGGTGCAATAACCTGTAGAGCAGTCACGGGATCATTATATGAACATGTCATTGAATACGTGGCCACCCTAATGTTCTGTGTTAATGTAACTGCAACCATCTGACTCTCAGCAGCAACATTCATTTCATTTGGTGCTAATGATATTTTTCCACCCCATCCAGGAACCTCATTTTGAGTATTACTGAGCGTACATGTAACAAACGTTCCACCACCCTTGCGAATGCTCTTAAGAGTAAACTCATCACCATCGCGCACTGTTATTGTTTGATTATTTGCCGCAACTCCCCGAACACTTACAGCTTGGATCTTAAAGTCTGGAGTTGTTGAGGTGTCATTAGTTGAACAGTCAACCCCTTGTGTACAGATTGGATCTGGAGTATCAGTCACGAGTACAGTTGGCTTAACGGTTACTGATTGAACAAATGGAGCATTAGTTGTTCCTGTAGGGTTACAACTAATAGTATATGTTGTAGTTACTGAAGGCTTTGATAGCGTTGTAGAAATCATCGTATTGTTTGCCCCTGGGTTTCGTTGTGCTGGTGTAAGGCTTGTTGTGCCGTTCCAACCATTTCCATTCTGGCTGTTCGAAAGCGTACAACTACTAAACTCTCCATCAAAGCGGCGAATTGCTTGAAGTGTAATTGGACCATTTGCCACACTCAATACTTGATTATTGCGTGCCATTCCCATAACTGCAGAAATTGCTTGGATTTCGGTTGCCGGAGAACCATCATCAAGCGAACATGTTCCTGAAATAACACATGATGTTGGTGTGTCTGTTACTCCTGGATTAAGAGCGTTAACCTTAACATCTTCTGTTACAAGCACATTTGTTGCTGCATCACGACATGTGATTGAATACTGTGTTGAGCCTGTTCCCTGAAGGAAGCTTGTAGTAAACATTGTCTGATCTTTTCCAGGGTTTCGCTGCGTATCAGTAAGAGTTGTTACATTGTTCCAACCTGTTGTTGATCGGTTATTACTGAGCGTACATGCAGCGAATGATCCTTGACTTCGGCGCATTGCTTTAAGAGTAATATTCTGACCATTTGAAATAGTAAGTGTTTGACCATCATATGCTGTACCCGATATTCCCGATACCTGAATATCAAGATCTGGCGGAATAAGAATTGTTTCAACCTTTACTGTGACCGACTGCACGTCTGAGACAAGGGTTGCTGCATCCGTACATGTAACAGTGTACTGAATTGTAGCTTGGGTTGGGCTTACATTTTGACTTAGCATAACTACGCCACCAGCCACATTTCTTTCAGCACTTGAAAGTGCAGTAAGACCATTCCAACCTGTTGCATTTACAGAGTTAGTAAGTGTACATGCAGAGTATGTACCTGGATTAGTCTTAGTGAGCTTGAGGGCGACAGTAGTACCCGACACCACCGATAGAACTCCACCGTCTCGGGCAGTCTGACCATTTGCAGTAGCTACGAACTCATAGTTAGGAACATTTGGATCATCAGGACAATTTACCCCTTCGGCACACACTGTTGCTGGAGTAGTTACACCTGTTGTTTGTGCTGCAACGGTAACAGTTTCAGTGGCAAAAATACCTGTTACTGAATCACGGCACGAGATCGTATATTGAGTTGTTCCAAGGCCTTGAATAATATCAGTGCTGATCATGTTTTGGTTAGCACCTGGATTTCTTTGAGTGTCAGTCAAAGTGGTAATATTGTTCCAACCTGTAATTGATCGGTTGTTACTCAAAGTACATGAAGAGAATGTTCCACCGCTTCGGCGAACTGCTCTAAGCGTAACACTTTGTCCATTAAGAATAGTTATTTTATCACCATCTTCTGCAATAGCTGTCTGATATACAGCTTGAATATCGAGCTCTGGAGCAATGAGAACTGACGCAATCTTCACCGTAACTGACTGCACATCTGAAACAAGGGTCGTTGCATCGGTACATGTAACCGTATACTGTGTTGTTGCTTGATTTGGAGTAACAATTCTACTCAACATAGTAACGCCACCAGCAACATTTCTTTCAGTGCTTGAAAGTGCTGTTACCCCACTCCAGCCTGTTGAATTAATTGAGTTTGAGAGTGTACATGCTGAATATGTTCCAGGATTTTTCTTAGTAAGAGTAAGTGTGACTGGCGTACCTGAAACAATTGATAATATTCCATTATCACGAACTGTCTGACCATTTGCAGTAGCTACAAACTCATAGTCAGGAACATTTGGATCGTCAGGACAATTTGATCCTTCAGTACATACCGATACAGGAGTAGTTACACCTGTTGTTTGTGCTGCTACGGTAACGGTCTCAGTAACACTTGCCCCTGTAGCTGCATCTCGACATGTAATTGTATATTGCGTTGTTCCAAGCCCCTGGATAATGTTGGTACTTAACATGCTCTGATTGGCACCTGGGTTTCTTTGAGCATCACTCAAGGTTGTGATGTTATTCCAACCGGTAGTTGATCGGTTATTACTGAGGGTACATGAAGAGAATGTTCCACCGCTGCGGCGAACAGCTCCAATGGTTATGCTCTGACCATTAAGGATAGTTATCTTTTGACCATCTGTTGCGGTTACTGACTGATATGTTGCTTGAATATCAAGATCTGCTGGAATAATTACTGCAGGTGTAAGCTTGACTGTTACACTTTGTACATTTGCCGCATTTGTACTTGTATCACGACATGTAATTTGATACTGGGTTGTTGGCTGTGTTGGTGTTACTGTTCGAGAAACCATAACTGCTCCTGCAGCAATGTTTCTTTGAGTACTATTAAGTGCAACTGTTCCACCCCATCCAGTTAAGTCTGCTGAGTTTGATAGATCACATGAGGCAAATGAGCCTGGATTTGTTCGTGTGGCTGTGAGCGTTACTGATGAACCTGTAGGGATCGTAATTGTTTCTGGTGATTTTGCGACCATTGATCCTGATGTCGCCTGCATTTCATAATTAGGAATATTTGGATCATCAGGACAGTTTACACCCTGAGTACATACAGAAATCGGATTTTCTCCACCTGTTGATGGCGGCTGATGGTCAACAAAAGCGAAACATTGCTTTGATGCTGTATTTGTTGAATTCGTACAACTTACAGAAAGCTGCGTATCGCCATTTACTGTTATGTTTGTACTACCTTCAGCAAGGCCTCCTGTTGAAAATCCTGTGCCTGTACATGTGCTACCAGGATTACTGTACCAATTAACAGTTACTGATCTTGGAACTACATTAGTTGTAGCAGGAAGAGTCTCGAGAGCACAAGCTTGAGTTGGCAAAGGACACGTTGGACACTTAACGCCATTAGAACCATCACCATCCCATTTAATCCAGCCTGTTGCTGGTGACCCCCATGAATAACCGCTAAAAGACAACTTTGAATTGTCATAGGTAACTCCCTGTGTTCCTTGATATCCTGGTGATTCAAAAAATTGAGAGTCTGAAAGCTTAACCCAACCATTCCAGCCATCACTTCTACCAATACCGTTAACAAAACGAGCCCAGCCTGCTATGCGGCCAGTACCAAAAGTAAGCTGAGGTGCACAAGAAGCAAGAGTTGTATCGCCACAACCTGTAGTATCTGTAGAGTTAAAGCTGAGCCACCCCACGGTTGGTGCCCAAGCATAACCACTGAATACTCCCGCATCATTTACCTTAACCCCGTATGCAGCCCCACCTGCACCCGAGTTTGAAGAGTTGAAACTAATCCAGCCAACATTAGGAGACCAAGCCCAACCTGTGAGTGGATACTCGGCGGCCTGAGCAGTTTGTGCACCAATTGCAATGACTGCGAGTAACAATAGGAAACTTGCAATACAAGCAAAAAAACTACTCTGCACACTTTTTATTAATTTCATGCTGCGTGGGGTTATAAAGATACGTGAATAATTACACTAATTATATCACCTACGTAGGCCATAGAATGCATACTATCCACAAGTAAAACGCTGTTAAAGGTCTATCCTAGACGCTCCACCAATATGGTGTAATAAGAACACAGCTAAAAGTATACTGTCAATGTTTAATTTATCTCTTTCGATATACAATATTGCCATGAACAAGAATACACAACCTCAACAAACAATGTTAATCGTTCTCGATGGCTGGGGCTATCGCGAAGTTGCTCAGGATAATGCAATTATGGCTTCTACTACTCCAAATTTTGATGCGGCTTGGAAAAAGTTTCCTCATAGCCTTCTTGCAGCTTCTGGTCTTGCTGTTGGACTTCCTGAAGGCCAAATGGGTAATAGTGAAATTGGTCACTCTACAATTGGCGCAGGAACCGTTATTGATACTGACCTTGTTCGAATTGGAAAAGCGATAGATTCTGGCGAATACGAAAAGAATCCGGCTTTCACTGCCCTTTTTGATCATGTTAAAAAGAATAACTCAACACTCCACGTTCAAGGCCTTGTGTCGACTGGTGGTGTACATAGTCACCAAGATCACCTTTTTGCTTTTCTTAAAGCTGCAAAGAAAGCCGGAATCCCTCGTGTAGCAATTCACGTGTTTACTGATGGTCGCGATACTGGCCCACAAACAGCTGGTCACTACATTGCAAGCCTCGAAGCTGTGCTCCATGAAATCGGTATTGGTTTCATTGCTTCTGTTTCGGGCCGTTTTTATGCAATGGACCGCGATAATAACTGGGACCGCCTACAAAAGGTAGAGCAGGCTCTTTTTGAATGTAAAGGTAATGTTTGTACACTCAAGCCTTCGGAATACGTAAATAATTTGTACAAAGAAGGAAAACTTGATGAACACCTTGAACCGATTGTGTGTCTCGGTGACGATGGTAAAGGCTGTGCTATTGCTGACAATGATGGAGTATTTTTCTTTAACTTTAGATCTGATCGTGCACGAATGCTTTCTTCAAAGCTTCTTGAAAAGCAACATAAGAATAATATTTGCTTTGTTACTCTTACCGAATACAGCGCAGAGTTTAAGTGTCTTGTTGCTTTCCCTCCAATTAAAATAGAGACAACCCTTGCTGCTGAAATTTCAAAGCAAGGATATACTCAAGCCCACATTGCCGAGACAGAAAAATTCCCTCACGCTACATACTTCCTTAATGGCGGTCAAGAAAAGCCATATCCTGGTGAAAAGCATATTATGCTCGATAGTCGAAAAGATGTTCCTACGCATGATTTAGCGCCTAAAATGCGTGCCGAAGGAATTGCCGACAAAGCTATTGAAGAAATTAATGCTGGAACAGATTTTATCTTTATTAACTTTGCTAATCCCGACATGGTAGGTCACACAGCAAATGTTCCTGCTATTATCGAAGCAGTTGAAGAAGTTGATAAACAACTCGGCCGTGTACTTGAAGCCCTTAATGCTCGTGGTGGTGTAGCGTTTATTACCGCCGATCACGGCAATGCTGAACTCAATATTGACCCCGAAACCGGCAAAAAGCATACAGCGCACACAACAAACCCTGTACCTGCAATTCTTACATCTTCAACATTACACCTTAAAGGCCATGGTGGCCTTGCGGATATTGCTCCAACGATTCTTAACATCATGAATATTCCTCAGCCTTCATGCATGAAAGGAACATCGCTTCTTAAAGCATAGGTCGCAGACACCCAGCAAAAATTGGCAAACAAATTGTTTAGCCTCTCCAACTTGCACCCGATGAGATAATTCGTGTAGCGAGTATCATGAGTGCTACCCAACAAGTTCCTAAAGCAAAGGCCCCTATTACATCTGATAGCCAGTGCACATTGAGTACAACGCGTAATGACCCCGCAAATATAGCTGCGCCAATACAAGCAATTACAAAAGAGTCGCGCACAATACGATTCTTAATTTTGCGCACATAGAGTACTATCATGATTCCAAAAAAGAGTGTTGCCGCCATTGCATGACCACTGGGAAAGCTGTAGTCAGAGAGTGGTACATATGCTTCAAATGGTCGCTCTCGTTCTACGAGTAATTTAAAGAATGTATTGAGCAATAGTCCACCACCCATCGACATTACAATAAAAAACATCTTCTTAAATTTGAGTCGCACAAGCTGATAGCCAGCGAGTATAAGAGCCCCTGAAGCAAAGATAACAGGGCTCAGTATGAGCGTACACATGCTTGCTATATAGGTAACAAGTTGCCAATAGTTATATTGTGAATTGTGGAGTATCCATAAAGCTATTTGCGCATCAGCCCGAGCAAGTACAGTATGAGAAGAAAATGCATCTTGGATAATTACTCCGAACACTACAATAGATACGACTGCAATTATGAGAGCCAAAGCATGGTATGCATCAAAGATATGCTTACGAGTATTTACGTAGCGATAACCCCAAATAAAGAGACCGGCTGCTGTAACTGTGGCTGCAATTGCTGAGCCGATATATGTTCCAATTGCTTGGTAGCTTGCTCCAAAAAGATAACCTCCAAATACCATAACTACTGACCACATTACTGCTCCAATAAAATCGTATGGCCAAAATAATTTATGTGGCACATTAGTTACACCCGCAAAAAATGGTATGAGCGAACGCGTAATTGGATTATAGCGAGCAAAAATAATTGCTTTACCACTATGCTTTCGAATAATTGCCTCTGTCTTTGCAATATGAGCGTCGGTTACAAAGAAATACCTCTTTACGAGCGAAATAAACTGAAGCCCAACTTTACGCCCAAGAATATATCCCACAATATCACCCACCATTGAACATACCGTAACAAGAGCAATAATGTATGGTAATTTAAAATAACCTGCATGAGCTAAAAAGCCTGCAAGAACAACCATTGATTGACCAGGGACCGCTGTACCAATCATGGGTAGACCCTCGACAATAGTTCCTAAAGCCAAAATTGTATAGCCACCTTTGGCTACAATTAGTTCGAGATTATGTATTAGCGGAATAATGAGCTCATTCATATTAAAATAGGCTTTTCTTTGAAGAATATGCGTCTATATACGCCTGAGCATTTATTTTAGCACGAACTCCCTTTTCGCTCATATAGCGAATCAGGCCGAAGATTTTACGGTTAAACCAAGGCCTATCATGGAGACCTGCAATGGACCATAGTATACCCGCATAGCCATTGGGATCTCTGCCGTCGAGCTCGTATGTATCATTGAGTTTAATTGCAAATTCAATTGCTTGCTCAGGGCTCTGCGCCCACTCTAAAATCTTTTTTGCCCAATACATGCGCATATACCCTGCCATTTTGCCTCGCATACGCATTTCATTTTGTGCAGCATTCCATAATTCATCATGTGTTTCTGCGTCACGCAATTGTTCATACGTATAAGTATAATCACGTGCATCTTTTACATGATTACGCAGAGTTTCTTGAGCCCACGCAGGAGCTCCCCGCAAAGAATCGTAGTCTTGATTATATAAACAAAAATTATCTGATAGTTCACGGCGCACAACAATTTCGTCAAAAAAAGTTCCATGGGCAAGCTCTTTAAGAGTTAGATGATGTGTAAGGCAGTGAACAACATGCTGAGCACTTATCTGCCCAAAGTGTAAATACGGTGATAGATTTGATTGCCCTCGCACGCTTGGCTCATTACGCAAATCTGCATACTTTTTAAAGCCGTGCTCTACAAAGTTTTGCAAAACTTTGTGCGCCATTTGTGCTCCAGGAATAATCCAATCAACAGGACCAACTTCGTCTGAAACTTTGCACGAAGCCCGTACTTTATTCCAATCAACCGGTATATGCTTGTTATGCTTATCTTGCCCAGCTTGATTCTTTGCTGTATATATATTTTTAACTTCAGGAAACGGTATAAAAAACTCTTTCATATGCTCTGCTAGTTTGGGCCGAAATGTGCGAGCAGCAAATTCTTGCTTTGGTGAAGCAAGCCAAGCAGGAACAATATTATGAGCATCAACTTCAATACATGGAATATGTTGAGTCTGATTTTGTGTTCGCAATGAATCAACGACCTGTTTTTTCCATTCTCTTGAAATTTTAAGGGGTGAAAAATCTGTTATTAAAGCTCCATAGCCACCTTTGGCAACAGTTTCAGCAATACATTCAGGTGGATTGCCTTGAACAAGAATAAAATTGATATTAAGTTCTTGTGCCCTCTTTTCTACTTCTTCTAAACCTTTGAGCATAAAATCATAGTGGCGCAAAGTGGCACCCAAAAAGGTAGGAGCTAGCGCAAACACGATATCAAGCCTTGTGCCGGACTTTTGAGCAAGTTCTGCAGCATAGATAAGTGCCCAATTATGGTCAATACGTTGATCACGACTCATCCAATACATAACCGGGCCTTTAACCACCTCTGGTATTGGGTGTTCTGAGAGCATTCGAGCTCTACGAGACAAACTCTGATTCATACATGTAGTATACACCAAAGTTATGCACAGAGTTATGAAATAGTTCTCAATTTTTTATTAATTTAGCTATCGACGATACGACATGTTTTTACTATGATTATCCTATACTATGAAAGTCCTGATTATTGATGATGACGTTGAATTACTCGAGTTCTTGCATTCAGCTTTTATTCACGAAGGTTGGCAATGTGACACCGCTTTTGATGGTCAGAAAGGTTCATTTATGGCCCGTTCAAATGCCTACGATTGTATTCTTCTTGATTACAATATACCTAAGCGTAGAGGTGATGCAGTATGTAGCGAAATTCGGGATACCGGCAAATACACGCCCATCATGGTTATTAGTTCAGTCGATGAAACTCCTACAAAAATCCAACTCCTCAATTTAGGTGCCGATGACTATGTAACCAAACCGCTCGACTATAGTGAAATCGTTGCCCGAGTAAAAGCATTAATTCGTAGGCCACCAACACTTGAACAAGACATGGTACATCTTGGTGAACTCACCATCGATATGGCTCGACAAACGGTGACCTATAACAAAAAGGGCGTATACCTTACTAAAAAGGAATACGGCCTTCTTGAATATCTTATTCGTAATCGTGGCACAATTGTCTCACGCGGCATGATTATGGACCATGTATGGAATTCCGAGAGCGATCCATTTTCTAATACCATTGAAGCACACGTGCGGAATGTCCGTAAAAAACTTACTGAAGCCGGAGCCCTTAATATTATTAAAAATATTCCAGGTCGCGGCTATTCTATTGGTTACGAAATATAGCTATTTTGCAGTAACAGTCAGCTTTTTCATTGCAGGAGGAGTATTTGGTCTATCCTCGTAATTTGTCTGCAAAGCTGCAATTGCATCTACAACTTCGAGACCCTTAATAACACGACCAAATATTGTGTAGTTATGATCGAGCGGATAGTCTGCGTGCATAATAAAGAATTGGCTGCCGTTTGTATTTGGGCCAGCATTAGCCATTGCTACTGTTCCTCGCTTATATCCATTTTTATATGAATCAGTTGACGGAGAAAGCTCGTCAGCAAAACGATATTCTGGACCACCGCGACCTGTTCCTGTTGGATCACCTCCCTGAATCATAAAGCCAGGAATTACTCGGTGAAAAATGACATTGTCATAGAATCCAGCTTTAGCTAAAGCAATAAAGTTTGATGTGGCTAGTGGAGCATCATTGTCATATGTTTCAATAACAATTGTTCCAAGAGTAGTTTCAATGGTAACGGTATGTGTACCATTTGGTAAAAGTTTTTCTGGCTTAACAGGTGCAGTTGGTTTCATTGTACTTTTAATTGGTTGCTGATTTTGAGTAGTGGTACTCGTTGTTGTAGCAACATTATTATCATTAATTATTACAGGAATAGCATTTGTATTGCCTACAGGCTGTACTCCTCGTTGTGACCTAGAATACATGTAGAGGCCTCCGAGCGCAAGAATACAAACAAGGGCAATAATATGTGTACGTGTAATCATACGATTATTTTACAATATTTATTCAACAAGGTTAATAAGAAGTGGAATCACCTTTTCGCGAGCATCTGCTATTGAACACTCTAAAAAGCAACCCGCTGCTTGCTTGTGCCCACCCCCACCGAGCTGAGCGGCAACTTTACTTACATCATACTTACTGCCATCAGAAGATCGCAAGCTTATTTTAACTTTCATATGACCTTCCTCAACAAAGCCGGCAGAAATATGTGCCCCTTTAATTAAACGCAATACTCTTGATATATAACTTGCCGAAGTCTTTTCATCAGGAATTTCATGTTTCTTTAACTCTTCATGCGAAACCCAGCTCGCCATCACTTTTCCCCCTGCAAAAGAGGTTGTATTTACCAAAGCGAGTGATTGAAAGGTAATATCATGCACGGTAAGCTGGCGTTCAAAAGTATCAAGCACACGCGGAAGATCCGGGGCCTGCTCACGACATAGAGCTGCAGCTCGCAGTGTTGCTCCGGTGCATGAAGCAAATTTAAAACCTCCTGTATCTGTATACATTCCGACAAATAAAAGTGTTGCTCGTTCTGGTGTTATTTTTTCTCCCCATGCTTGAGCTAAATCGTATACCATGTGAGCACATGCTGGGTACGTTGCATCCACCCAGTTATACGTACCGTATCCAACGTTTGAAGCGTGGTGGTCGATCACGATAACATCAAGGTTAGCTGGGAACTTTCCGTCAAAGCTTCTTGATATCATTTGTGGCGAAGAACTGTCGAGCGACACATAACAATCATAATCAGAAAGTGCTACGTCACTAAGCTTTGCGTGAGTCAAAGTCGAACTTAAAGGCAAACTAGCCAAATCATCTGGCAAAGGTGAATCCCCTGTTATTACAGTTACTTCTTTGCCCCAACCTTGAATAATGTTTGCTAGGGTTACCGTTGAACCATAGCTATCGGCATCAGGACTAGGATGCAAATGCATTAAAACTTTACGTTTTTTGGTAAGGATATCTCGAATCTTTTCGGCATTATTGTGCATATTATTTTTGTTCTGGAGTAGTGTCAGAAAAATTACCTGTTGGTTTGATTGAATTATCTGCATGCAAACGTAACGTATACCAAGCAATAAGCCCTAGTCCGAGGATTACGAATACCGCAACAACAATTGTTAAAGCATGCGGATACTGAACAGTAAAAGGAACTTTTGGTGGCAATGGAGCTTCGTATTCTGCATTTACAGTTATATCACCTAAATATGCTCGTACTACTTCTTGGGCTGATATAAAGCGGGCCAATACTTGAGTGTCATAGTTTGGCGCTACTGCTCTTGGGTTGCCATATACAAGCTCATAGCTACCTGATGCAGAACCGTCGAAAATCAAAGAACCGAGTGGCCCTTTAGCGCGTAATGTTTTACCAAAATCTAGTGGCACACTGTCACCATTTGCAACAATTATCTTAAGGTAACGAGCAACTACCGGAGCAAATTCAATTGTATTAATTGATCCTGTAAACGTTTGACTGCGGAGCGAATACAAACGGCCTGTACCCGACTGAACATACTCTTTTCCATCAACCGAAGTCAGTACTGTTGCCTGACGGGCAAAATTGCCCTCTCCTAAGCTCATAGCAATTTCAGAAACATTATAGAGTCTACCAAGATCAGCTGTAACAATTGATGCTTTTGTTTTTGGATCAAGAGCCACTACTTGCTCTACAGTATGAGTATATGTTCGAGGAATTACACTTTCTGCCGATGATTCAACTCGTACACCGTCGATAATAAGAGTGCCTTCGGTACCGGCCACAATTTCAATCTTCAAATAACGACTTGTCATTTTAGGAAGATTTACTGTCGTGTATGATTGTCGAATGCCACCGGCTGTATTTTCTTGGAAAGAATAAATGTAGCCCGTATCGCTCACCAATCTCCACCCTGCACTATCTAAACCAATTTGAGAATCCGCTGCATATACTTTAACCTGTCGATTAAAGTTATTATTGCGAATTTGCAAAGTTATTCCTGAGTATACAGAATTTGTGCCGACATCAAGAATTGCAAAAGTATTTCCATCTCGAGAAGATGTATTGATTACACTTGCCTGAACTTCATCAGTTGCGAATGTTGTTCTGTGAACAATTGCATACGAGACTTCTTCTATACCGTTTCGCACAATACGTATAGATGAGCCCTGAGTATCTACGCCTGTTACTGATTCAGGAATTACAACCTCAACAAAGGGTTTGGCATTACTCGCACCGTAGTATTCAATATCTTGCGAATACTGCCACAACTGTGGTTCATATGCAGCCTGAGCTGTTGCTCCAAAAAGAGCTATACCGAGAACAAGAGCGGCCGTTGTACCAACAAGGCGATCTTTATACTTTGCATATACGAATGATGCTATTAAAGCGATCACACCGACACCAATCGTTGCCACAATTTTATACACAGGACCAAGCGACCACACTCGAGCAATAACAAGAATCATCGTGAAGACAAAGAGCACTAAACCGAGCTTTCGAGGGCCAGCAACTCTCTTTACAAAACCAACAAGAGTCAAGAACGCTGCGTAAATAGCGTAGAAGATGTAAATAATAGTATTTGCTGTATTGCCAAGCTTCTCAGCAATATTGTTTGCTTCTGCATAAGCCTCTTGCTGCACGGTATCAGCATCCTTGCCAGTATACAGAAGAGCTGTTTGAGCCTGATTAGCAGCTCTATCATATGCAACACTTGCAGTGTATGAATAAAACTTTGTTACCTGTGAAGTTACTGCGAGCAAGAAGAATACGTTTGCAACAACAAAGAATACTGAAACTCCTCGCTTTTGTATTGCTTTTGTAATGCTTCCACTGCGATGGTAAATAAAAGCGATAGTAGCAGCAATGGCAGTTGCAAGCATCATTGCAAAGAAACCAGTGTTAAGAATCGGAACGAATATTTTTGCTGGATTAAACCATGACCATTCATTAATGAGGATAGAGCCTGCACCCAAAGCAAATACGATTGCTCCCATAACTTGGAAGCCGCGATCCTGCATTCGTGAAGCGAGGTAGTACAGAACAAGAGATTCAATAACCCAAGCAACACCAACCCAAACTCCATCAAACTGTAGTTGTACTGCAATCGTAAGGAATGTTGCCATGATTCCTGCCATAACAATAGAAACGTATACTTTTCCCTGAGTTGCTGCATGGGCGATATATGCTGCAATACCTGCATGGAATGCGCCAAGTACAGCACCGATACCGAGATAATCTGAATATTCACCATTAAACAAAGAGTATAAAGTTACTGCACCGAGGAAATATGCAAGTGTCGTTACAATGATGCCTGTTTTATCATGTTCATCCTGAGCTCTGGTCATGAGTATTATTCCCATACCCACAAACATAGTTATCCAAGCAAGAACAAATGTGGCAACGAGAGCGAGTAAATTACTACTGTACTCTGCTGCATACCAAGTACTAAACACAAGAGCAATACCTAATGCAGGTAAATATGCTAGATATGTCCAACCCCTTCTAAGGATAACTGTAGAAATTCCGACTGCAGCAATCGTGATATAAGCAGCAATAGCAAAGAAGTTTGCATTATTAAGGTCGAATATAAGCGGAGCCAAGAATGCTCCAATACTTGCAATGACAAGTAATGACTGTGCTCGTAAAACTGTACTTACAACACATACCACTGCTGTTATAACAATGAAGCCCGCATACGCAGCCGACATTGGTATGAGACTATAAAAATCATATGCAGCGTAAACTGAGAAATACAGAATTGTTGCTCCTCCGCCCATAAGAATAGCTCCGTATTCTTGATACTTTGCATACAAGTAATGACCAAGAGCAAATACGCCGGCACCGCCAACTAGGCCAAGAATGATTCTTCCTGCTTCACCAATCCAATTATTATCAAAAGCATATTTCAAGAAGAATATTGCACCCAAGACTACGGCACCGATACCAATTCGTCCCAAAATCACACCGGCAGATTCTTCTTTGTGAACTTCAATTTGCTGCAATGGCGTTTGTGGAGCAGTCGCATTTGCATATGGAG
>CAZWGR010000007.1:0-20257 GCA_964633555.1 uncultured Candidatus Saccharibacteria bacterium
GGTGGTTATTATGCCACCCCTCACCAAGAGTAATGAGAGCAAGGAGAAAAGAGTTTTTGCTCTGATCACCCGAATTATATCGCACACTACCAAATGAATGGGCGAGCGAGTTGATCGCTGATGTTGCGTTAAAGAGCACAAACGTCGATAGGAAGAATCCCACGATAACCATCTGCGCTCCATTGGTGTTCCATGTTGGTCCAAGGTATACACCAAGAACATAGCACAGTACGCCAAGAATCGCGGGAGGAGTTACGTACCACAGAGGGTTTTCAAATCTCAGGAGTACGGGGTTGCGAGCAAAATCTTTTGGAGCACTTTTGCTTGGAATGCCATGATGCTTTCCACAGAGAATCCAGCCAACATGTGCCCACCAAAACCCTTTCCACTTCGAAGCTCGGTGAAGTGTCGAATGAACATCACTTACTGTATCCGATGTTGCGTGGTGGTGGCGGTGAGTGTATGCCCACCACAGAGCTCCTTTTTGTACGGCCGTACACGAGAGTGTGGCCATGACAATTTCGAAACCCTGCGAAGTCTTGAAAGTTCGGTGTGAAAAGTACCGGTGTAAAAAGCCGGTGACGAAAAACATTCGAACGATATACAAAACTACTGCAACCACAATGCTTGCAACACTGAAGCCGGTAAAGCACGGCCCAATAAGAGCAATGCCCCAGAGCACAAAGATTGGCGTAGACTTCGGCCAATCTACTTTCTCAAGATCCTCCGAGTCTGATTCGGCAGACATATGAATCCTTTTGGTATTTCGTTGAGGTGTTAAGCCAAAGAACGGCTAGTGTGAGTATATCATGTGCCTCTACGTGCTAGAATATGCACATGAAAAATCTTGTACTTGGCTTAGGAGAGGTTGGATCATCAGTAAGAGAAGTCCTTGGTTGCGAAGGAATTGATAAGGATGCGCAAAATATTCCTCAAGCTGATGTTATTCACGTATGCTTTCCACACTCAGAAAAGTTTGTCGACATTGTTAATAATTACGCTCTACAAACTAAAGCACAGCTTATTATCGTGCACTCAACGGTTCCTGTGGGTACATGTAAAAGCATAGGTGAACACGTTGTGCACTCGCCAATTCGAGGCAAGCATCCACGCCTTGCAGAAAGTATTCGTACGTTCGTAAAGTTTTTTGGTGGCTCTCGAGCACAAGAGGCTGCTCAGATTTTTATTGATAAAGACGTACGCACACTCACAAGTCCTCGAGCCGAAAATACCGAAGCTATGAAACTCTGGGATACTGAAATCTATCGCGAAGCAATTCTGCTTAATAAAAAGATTCATCAATATTGTGTTGATAACGGTTTGGATTTTGATATTGTGTATACACAAGCAAATTCTACGTACAATGAAGGTTACTCAAAGCTCGGTTTTCCTGAATATACAAAATATGTTCTTAAGTATGTAGAGGGTCCAATTGGCGGTCATTGTGTTGATCCTAATCATATTTTGCTCAATAAGAGGGGTGTGAATGAAAAGTAATTTCTTGGTAAAAAGCGAGGTATAATTTATGTATGAAAAATCATACATGGAATTTTGGCTCAATAGCAGCACTCATAGTGTGTGCTGTGGCAGGTGTTCTTATTGCTTCAGGTTTTATACCATTACCTCAGTTTGGCTCAGATGGTGAGTCACAATCACGACGCAACGATTCAGTTGCTATTGACCGTGGTGTAGCACAACAGCAAGGGTCACAACAGCAGCAAAAGTCATATGAAGATCTTAAAGCACAGAATGTGCATAATTATGGCAAAGCGGCTTTCTTTAAAGTGGGCACCGATGTTTATTTTGTAAACTATAATTCTTTCGAATCTGAATACAGTCGAATGGGTATGTATCATTTTGATTTTGCGAATGATACCGTAAGTGAGATTGATGCAGACACTATTTCATTAGAGAATGGCAAAATCATGGTAAGTAAAAACTTTGCTTTTGAACATGAAGAACTTTATGGCAAAAAGGGAAATGTTGTAGGGTATGCTCCAAAGGGTTCAGACATCATTGGTTTTTCTCAAGAAATTGGTATTCCTGCTGATAAAATAATCTTTCAGGCAATTGGTGGAAAGCCAACTATGGTTGCAACTATTGAAGGTGAATATAATCCTCGAACAAAGACTATTCAGTTTTTAGGAAAGCAGACAAGTGTTCCTGTAATGAATTTTTCAGCAAATCAGTTTGAGTACAAGGGAAAAATGTATCCAGGAACTGAGTTTACACACCTCGGCTACACATCAGAAGGAATTGAGGGTGACTACCAGGGAGTTTATATTAACTTCAACCCTATCACTAAGGTGCTCTCACTTAGTTTGAGTAATAATTAAATAAAATGTCTCAAATTCTTACACTCATTGATTCTTTCGGCACAGCTGCAATTTTTGTTGGTGTATATATGACCCTCTGGTTTGTATATGCAACTATTCGATCGCGAAATGACGTTGCTGATATTGCTTGGGGAATTGGTTTTGTGGGAATTGCTTGGGTGCTCTTTCGAGAATATTCAGTGCAAGCGGTATTGATACTTGCTTTCGTAACTCTTTGGGGTTTTCGTTTGGCAGGACATATTGCTGTGCGCAATACAGCAAAGGGCGAAGATTTTAGATATGCAGAGTGGCGCAGAACATGGGGCAAAATATTTTATGTACGAAGCTTTGTGCAAATATTCATGCTCCAAGGCTTGCTCATGCTTTTAATTTCTGTACCCGTAATTGCTGTGCTCGGTGTCGGTGGTTACAGTGTTGTACCTCAGGGCATATGGTTAGTTACAACAATTGCCGGAGCCCTTATCTGGATCAATGGCTTTATCTTTGAAGCAGGCGGCGACTATCAACTTAAAAAGTTTTTAGCTAATCCCGAGAATAAAGGCAAAATCATGACTCAAGGTTTGTGGAAGTTTACTCGACATCCTAATTATTTTGGTGAAGTCTCACAGTGGTGGGGAATATATCTTATTGCTTTGCCAAACCCATTGTGGTGGGTGTTGCTCATTGGTCCTCTTACGATTTCGTTTTTGATTTTGAAAGTGTCGGGTATTCCAATGCTCGAAAAGAAGTATGAAGGTAATGCAGAGTTTGAAGTTTATAAGAGTAAGACAAATGCTTTCTTTCCATGGAAACCACGAAATTAATTTTCTTGGTACTTTTTGTGGGGTGGGGAATTCCTTTGGGTTGGTATCGAAGTAAGTTTAGAAAAATTGTATATCAAGATTCACGTTGGACTATTAACATTAAGCCGTATTTTATTCGTGAATTGCGCGGACTTTTTGGGAATCTATATCCTGAGAACGGTGAGTATATTAAAATGCGAAATTTTTACCGTAAATATTTGGCGGTGTATACGGTGCTATTTATTTTGTATTGGGTGTTGGGGTAGGGTTTGGGGTATGGCGCAGAGGGTTTGTGTGGGTGTTTACAGATAGGGTATTTTGTGGTATTCTATTTTTAGATGAGAAACGCAATTTACTTTGTTTTGCTGCTGTGCGGTGTGATCGGTTTCTTTGTGGTCACCGCTTTGGCAATAGAATTTTACGTCGGCCCATGGTTTGCCAACCATGCGGGGTACGATGTGTGGGGTATTTCACACATAGTACCTTTTCTTGGTTTCGTGTGGTTTTTGTGGGCTGCTCTGGGTAAGTACGTAATGAGTATGCATCCAGAGCGCAAGCCCCCTTTCTATCGTGATTGGCGATGTGCGTTTGTTGTTGCGAACATTCTTTCGCCGATCGTAATCAATAAGTTGTCCATACTTGCTGGTCAGCTCGGTATGGCGGAGGTGTCCAACCTACTTTTTGCTACTAGGTATGCAGTGCTCTTTGCGGGAGCCGTTGCATACTTCGCAAATGGTCTCATTAACCGGTATTACCGAGTTGATGAGTCATGACGAAAGTTTTCACAACCCCCGCGGACTTGTTCCGCGGGGTGTTCTTTTGTATGAGGTGGCTGTAGAGGTACTAAATTTATGATATTGTAGTAATAATGAAACTACCAAAACAACTTATCATTGTGCGGCATGCAGAGTCTGAGCGTAATAAGGCACTTAACGGTGCGCTTTTTATTAATGATCCAACACTCTTTGAAAAAATAGGTAAGGTTCCTGACCATAAGATTGGAATTACCGAAAAAGGCTACAGCCAAGCGGAGCAGGTGGGTCAAAAGATTTCTACGCTTTTTGATCCGGATATCGTATTTCATTCTGGCTATCGCAGAACTCGCGAAACAGCTGAAGGAATATTAAGTAAGTATGATACAAAGAACTTTTTAGTAAAAGAAGATTTATCTCTCAGAGAAAGAGAGGGAGGATATACCCATATCTTGCTCGAGCAGGAATATCAAAAACATTTTCCATACCTTCAAGATTACTGGGATATTGTCGGTAGATTATTTGCTCGCCCCGTTGGCGGAGAAAGTCTTGTGGATGTTATTGAAAAGCGACTCAAACCTTTTCTCAAAGAACAATTCGAAAAGTATCCTGACAAAACAATATTATTCGTAACACACGCAAAAGTGATTCAGTGCCTACGTTTTATTCTTGACGAAATGACGTGGGAAGAAATGGAAGATTTTTTAAGCAAAGAAGAAAATACTCCAACTAATTGTGGTGTTACGGTATATGAAAAAGATTCACAGGAGAATAAGTTAAAGCTACGAATGTGGAATGAGGTTTATTGGGAGGGGTAGAAAAAAGCCCCACATGTTGAGGTCCAGGTGGAGCTCTTTGTGTGGGGTTTGGGCTAGTTCGCCCTGAAGATGTATATGGTCTCTGGTTTCAAAAACAACTCAGTATCATCCACGATATCCAATCCTGCACACCAGGCTACGGTATATGCAAGGGCGTAAGCTGCATGCCACGCCGCAGCATCTTTTTTGTCAGAAAAGATTCTGAATTCTGGGGAGTGGCGTTTATGCGTGCCGGATTGCCAGCTAGGTCTCTCTGGGAATTTGGTGGGAGGGCTTGTCTGAATATCACCACCTTTTTCGATCCACAGAACGCCCTTGGTGATATCAATGGCAATGTAGTCACCTTTTTCTAACTGAACTGGTTTACTCATAGCTTTGCAAGTAAATTGTTGCCTGACTTCTAAAAGTAAGATGACATATTCTTGCTTGAAAGTCGAGGGTTCGACAAAATAACAATGTCAGAATTAAATAAAAAGAAAACCGCAAGATGCGTTGAGACGAGTCTCGCGGCTTCTTGCGGGGGGCGGCGGTAGGCTAAGGACTTTCAACCCTTGCTGGATCGAGCTTACTTCCATCTACAGGGTAGAGAACAATGAGTTCTCCGATATGCGGACAGCTGATGCAGATTCGACTGCCGCCGCCAATATTGCCCCCGCTCGGCCCGATTTCGCTTGCGGAGCAAATCGAAAGGCTGACTTGGTAGCGCGTGTCATCATGCTTAATCCAGCGACTTGGAGCGGGAGGGAAGCCCTCACCCCTCGCGAGCCAGCTAAACTCGACAAACATGACGTTGTCGGTAATCGACGTAGCGCTGATCTCACCTCGGAAAAGGTAGCCTTCGCCTCGGTTCTGAATTTCCATCTGACCACCGATATAGGTAGCTAGGTGCTCAGGAGTGAGTGTCATAGAATAAAGTGCAGTGTGATGGTTACCAGATGTTACTCTGGGTTATTGATACTGAACATAAAATACATTAGAAAAAGACACGTGTCAATACTTATGGGATAGGCGGAACTGAGCCCTATATTTGATTAGGGAGATACACAAGAGTGGTATTTAAAAAAGAGAAAGGCCTTCGATAACGAAGGCCAGTCCTGTAAGTGTTCGGCACGCGGTTTTACTTCCGGCGCCGGCGCTTTTTGGGTTGATTGAGGAGCTGTTCGAGCTCCAGCAATGCTTTGTGGAGAGGGAAGTCCCCCTCGCCCTTTCCTTCGATGGCGACCACGTCAACAAAGTCAGAACCATCAGGGAAGTCCAGGTAGAACCTCGGGTTGGCGTGCTGATCGCGTCGTGCCCGGGAAAACTGGGTCTTGCAACTGTGACACTCGAAGTAGTCACCTTTGTTCAGTTCAACGGGCCCCTCCTTGCACACGGGGCAGGCGCAGAGTTTGCGTCGAGCCACGAGTGTATCGTAGCGCCCTTGTGGGCAGTCAGGACTGTGTTCCGAGATGGATTTGCGGCAGTGTTTGCAGCGCAGAATCCGTTCGAATTCGAGTCGGGGTCTGAGAGATAAGCCAGTCATGGAACTTTCCTAAACAATTGTTGTGCTGGTGCTACCAGCGTGTTCAGCTAAGAGTACGATATCATAAAATAACGTAAAAGTCAATAATAATGGATATTAAGCAAAATATGTAAAACAAGTAAAAGATCACCTCGGACGGTTTTGTGTGTACTACATTCAACAATGTAAGCCTGCAGAATATATTGGAATAGTGGGGGTAAATGGACAAGCAGGATACACGACATGGGTATTAAAATATATAAAAAGAAAAGCCCCACATGTTGAGGTCCAGGTGGAGCTCTTCGTGTGGGGTTACTGAAAGTACGCTTGAAGATGAGCGAGCACTTGCTGAAATCGGTCTTCCAAGGGCATAGACTTGGCAAACTTTGGATCCTCAGAGCGACTAATAGCAGTACGTATCTCTACAGCACCCTCTTTGTACTTGTCTGGGGTTGTTTGCGAACCTGAAATCTCGTCCATCTTCTCACGGAGTTTACGGATCTGAACTGGGTTCAGATCCGCCATGAGGGAGGCGAGCTGATCCCACTCCCTAGTATCGTAGAGTCCGATAAGTTCACGGATCGGGGCAGGAATCCATGCTGCGTCTTGCTCGGTCAGCATGTCGAGGATTTTCTCGCCAGCTGTGTTCTTATCACTACTCTCTTCAGAGGCTCCAGCCTCGAGTAGTTGTGAATTTTCAGTCCCTGAGTTTGCAAGTATAGGTCCTTCAAAACCAAGTTCCCGCAGTCTTCTGAGTGAGTTGCGGGTATTGGGACTTTTTGAATTTAGCCGCGCATCAAAGATTGCGGCATCAATTATACCCGAGGTGTAGCCATCGACGAAGGTGCCCAGGCTACCTACATTCATAGCGACTACCACCCGTACCGTACAGCCGAGGGCAGTCAAGATATTGAGGATGACTCTGGTGTCATCCTCAACGATAAGAACGGTTTTCATGAGTTGCAAAGAGTTTGTGGTTGAGATGCTGTTTCTGTACATATAGTACAATCTATATAGCTATAAGTCAATGTGTGTACCTAAAACATGTGGAGATGGTCAGAATTGAGTCACGACTCGTCCGCTGGTGCGGATGAGATCCGGTGTTAATTTATTGTTATCTGACACTAGTCTTGTGATAATATATAGCAATGAATAACAATAAAAATAAATCAAACGCTCAATGGTATAAAGAATGGGCCATTTCGTTTGTTGTTTTTGTTGTGCTTACGACAATCACTTTTATAGTAACAACCCAGATAAATGGAGTAATTCATTTTTTTCCTCTAACTATACTATCGATTTTTACATTCATTACCTTCGTAGTTTTTTTGGTTAGGACTTTTGGTATAGTCTTGCTAATCTTGTTTCCAGAGAAAAAAGGCATGCAAATTAATTTTACAAATGAAGCAGTGTCTATTTTAAAAGCTGATGGAAATACTGATACATTCCCTTGGAATACAATTATTCGTATTATTCTATCAGAAAATTTTGACGGGATATTTATTAATTCAAACAGTAAAAAAGAAACATACGCTCTAACTTTGAGATATAAGGATTTAGAGAATATGATTGACAATATACTACGATCTAATCCAAATATTCAACTTAAAAAGGATGAGCAGTGGGTTCATAGTAATCAAGAAGGTTTAGATCAAAATAAAAACCCAGAAGGAGTCAAAAGGACTTATTGGTCAAGTAGGGTACCACGCATTGCAATGTCACAAAATGGTGTCAGTGTAATAAGTTATACACGATTAGGTGAGGAGGGTGTGCTTGATAAATATAAGAATACAATATATTCACCAGAAATAGACTTACAAAAAGAATTCGGAGTAAATAACTGATTTGTACATCTCATGTGGTGGAGATGGGCGGAATCGAGTCCCAGATAATTTCTTCGCCGTCGCTCAGAAATTTCTGTGACCACGGCTCGGTATTGCTCGCTACTGCTCGCAATATACCTCCGCCCGTTCAATCCCGGCAATGATCTCACCGGTACATAATAAAAGGCCGTCCGCAAGGATGGCTTTTTATTATGTAGGTGGACTTAGTGAGATAAAGTTTGAATTAGCTACGTCTTTGGATATTTGAGGCGTCAAAAGGGATTTTAAATATATAAAAGAGAAAGACCTTCGCGAGAAGAACCTGTTGAAGGTCAATCTCATGAAGGTCTTTTTGTGCCATTGTCATCTCATGTCCGCTTCGCGGGCGTCTTGTACAAACAGCCTGTCGACTTGCTTTTTAGCCCTGTTATTCTTGGTTTTGTCCGGCACGAGGGTAATGGTCCTGGTTGCACCGCGGTCGTTCATTTGGATAAAAAATGCTGCGCCACAGTAGGCGACACCGGCGGCAATAAGCCGGCCAATTTCAATCCGCTCAATCGTAACCCTGTTGCCTCGGATCAAGCGGATTTCAGCCTTTCCGCTTCTCTTCAACGAGTTGATTCGGTGCACCGTCGCTCTATATTTTTTCATGGTTGCCTGTATTCAATTTCGCCAACATTTCAGTTGACACATTCAACTGATGCTAACATTACAATAGAAAGTTCTTTTGTCAAATTTGTGGAGAGGCTGGGAATCAAAACATGAAATCTGTTTCTTTTCAGATTTGATTAAGGGTTTATAATTGTAATATGAATACTAAACAGTTGGAAATTATTAAAAATATAGTGATTAGGGCTGAGGAAGAAGGATTGGTGCTGTGGCTGGATGGAGGTTGGGCTATTGATTTTCTACTTGGAAAAATTAGTAGAGATCATAGCGATATTGATATTGTGTTTGAAATTACAAAAAAAGATATTTATAAAAAAATATTGTCTGATTTAGGTTTTAGTGACAAAGAGGATACTGATTACGGATTTCTATCTTTTAACGATAGCATACTCATTGATTCTGAGAGTTGCGAAATGAAGGACGGTACTTACAGATTAGAGGGGTATCCAGAAAATTCATTTCCTATCGAGAAAACTGGTACACTAAATAATTTTCATTTGCGATGCGTTAGCTGGGATAAAATGTTTATTGAATATTTGTGGTTAGAGAAACAGGTTCCAAAAAGCGAATGGCAACCAAAACATTTTATGAACCTAGAAGTGTTTAATGAAATAATTAATCTAGATCGGCAAAAACTCTTAAGAGATTATTTTAATCGTCAAGTATAGATATAAATTGGTGTAGATGGGCTGAATTGAGTCCCAGATAATTTCTTTGCCGTCGCTCAGAAATTTCTGTGACCACGGCTCGGTATTGCTCGCTACTGCTCGCAATATACCTCCGCCCGTTCAATTCCGTCTCCATATATTCAACAAATACAAAACCACCTCGCTTTCGCTTGGTGGTCTGTATTTGTTGATGTGGAGATGGGCGGAATTGAGTCACGGCTCGTCCGCTGGTGCGGACGGCCGCGACCCCGCCTCGGTCGCCTTCGCTCCCTCCGGCCGTTCAATTCCTCGGGCGCTCTCCAACAGCCAAAAATAAAATGCCCTCACGGGCACTTCATTTTTGACTGTGGAGATGGGCGGAATTGAACCCCAGATAATTTCTTCGCCGTCGCTCAGAAATTTCTGTGACCACGGCTCGGTATTGCTCGCTACTGCTCGCAATATACCTCCGCCCGTTCAATTCCGTCTCCATATATTCAACAAATACAAAACCACCTCGCTTTCGCTTGGTGGTCTGTATTTGTTGATGTGGAGATGGGCGGAATTGAACCGCCGTGCATATAGTTCTGCAGAGTGGGTCTACACAAGATAGTTAGTTTTAATGACCGAAGTCAATTTAACTCAATGTGCTTGAAAGCTAACAAAATACACATTGAGCGAGCTCGTTTTTTTAAAGATTGGTACTGAGCTCGTACCGCTCCCGATTCTACGAATGAGCGTCGTTATGGTTCAGTAGACAAAAACCATACGATCGTCGCTTAGGCGTTAGCGTAAGCGAAAGCGAAATCATTTGCACCAAAGAATGGTGACAAGACTGACTTTGCCTTTGTAGCTACAGTGTTTGCAGTTACGATTTCATTGGATTTACGTGGCAATGAAGCACGCTTGTGCGCACAGAGAAGAGGCTATACGTCGAAGCCTAGCATCCCCATATGAATTATTAACGATCTTTCCACTCGCGGGCAATTTCTCGATCGGTTTGGCGCTTTTTGAGGGTTTCGCGCTTATCGCGAAGTTTTTTACCTCGTACGAGAGCCAATTCGAGCTTTATCACCCTACCTTTATTATACATCGAAATTGGCACTATAGTCAAACCAGCATTTCCGATTGAAAGCTCTTTGGATAGGCGTATGATTTCGGATCGTTTAAGGAGTAAATTGCGGTTGCGATAGGGATCGTATGATTCCTCGGTGTTCTTTTCTTGGTAGGGGGGAATAAAGGCTTTTGATAGTGTTGCCTGGGCAAAGTTTCCTTGCGCTGATACGGTTATATAAGCTCCTTGGAGTGAGCCGTGGCTTGCGCGTATTGATTTTACTTCATGGCCAAGAAGCTCGATTCCGGCTTCAATGCGCTCAAGAACCTCATAATCGTGGAGTATTCGATTGTTCGAAATAAGACTCATGAAACTATACTAGCATTTTCTTGGTAAATTTTCCTTTATTTAATTGTGGTTTTCGGTATAATCAGGGAATGACACGAAACCAGCAACCAACAAAAGCTCCTCAAAAAGAGGAAAAGAAAAAGGGATTCAGGGCTCCAAAAATGCCCAAAGGTCCACGGCCAGAATCATGGCTCAGGTTTTTGAATATTCTTGCAGGCGGTTTCCTCGTATTATTTATTCTTTCAGGAGTATATACTGCATTAAGTGAAGGTGCTGCTCCGGTTGAGATTTCTATTTCTGAATTTGCTCGCGATATTACCGAGGGCAAAGTTACGAGTGCTGTAGTGCAGGGCGACATGGTCGAAGCTACCTATGCTGAGGGTGTAAAAAAGATTACTAAAAAAGAATATGACTCTTCTTTGACCGAAACTCTTGCTCGATACGGTGCTACTCCTGAGCATTTGTCGAAAGTTTCAATTGGTGTTGAGCGCCCTTCGGGAGCAGGTTTCTGGTTTGCTCAATTGGCTCCATTTATTATTCCACTTATTCTTGTGGTGATTGCTGTTTGGTTTTTAATGCGACAGGTTAAGGGTGCTGGAGTGCAAGCATTATCATTCGGTCAGTCTAAGGCTCGAATTATTTTTCCTGATGATACAAATCAGAAAGTAACTTTTAAAGATGTTGCTGGCGCAAAAGAAGCTAAACAAGAATTGGCAGAAATCGTCGACTTTTTGCGCAACCCTAAAAAGTTTATTGATATTGGTGCGGATATTCCTAAAGGAATCTTGCTCATGGGTGCTCCGGGTACAGGTAAGACTTTGCTTGCTCGAGCTGTAGCGGGCGAGGCTGGTGTGGCTTTCTTCTCTATTTCGGGTTCAGAGTTCGTTGAAATGTTTGTGGGTGTTGGAGCATCACGCGTGCGTGATTTGTTTAAGATGGCAAAAGCGGCTTCGCCTGCAATTATCTTTGTGGATGAAATTGATGCCGTTGGCCGTTCTCGTGGAACAGGAGTTGGTGGCGGAAACGATGAGCGCGAACAAACTCTTAACCAGATCCTTGTCGAAATGGATGGTTTTGAACCTAATGCAAAAGTTATTGTCATGGCCGCAACAAACCGACCAGATGTTCTTGATCCGGCTTTGCTTCGCCCAGGTCGCTTTGATCGCCGCGTAACTATTGATTTACCAGATCGCCATGATCGCGAAGAAATTCTTGGTATTCACGCTCGCAAAAAGCCTTTGGCAGAAGATGTTAATTTGAAAGTAATTGCTGAGCGAACCCCTGGATTTTCGGGTGCTGATTTGTATTCGCTCATGAATGAAGGTGCTATCTTTGCTGCTCGTGAAGACAGAACAAAAGTAGGGCAGTTTGATTTGATTCGTGCTATTGAAAAGGTTCTTTTGGGTCCAGAACGCAAGAGTCATCTATTGTCACCACAAGAAAAGAAAGTTACTGCATATCATGAGGCAGGTCATGCGCTTGTTTCTTCGGTGCTTCCGCATGCTGATCCAGTTCATAAAATATCTATTATTTCTCGAGGCCGTGCTGCGGGATACACTTTGCATTTGCCGCTCGAGGACAGAAAGCTACAGACCAAAGCGCAGTTTCTTGATAGCTTGGCAGTAACACTTGCTGGCTACGTTGTCGAAAAGAAAGTTTTTGGTGATGTCACTACTGGCCCATCAAACGATTTACAAGTATCAACTGCTTTGGCTCGAGATATGGTAACTCGTTTTGGAATGTCAGATGCTCTAGGAGCGCTCGCTCTTGAATCGGGTGATGGCCGAGCAATGTTTGGAAAGGGTGTAGAAGGCCGAGAATATTCAGAACGCGTTGGTGCCGAAATTGATGGTGAGGTTTCTCGTATTATGTACGAAGCTCGCGCAAAAGCAGAGCAGGTTATTGAGCAGCATAAAGCTGCGCTTGATGCTGTCGCGGCTCGTTTGATTGAGGTTGAAACTATAGAGCGAGAAGAGTATGAATCAATCATTATTGCTCATGGTATTCAACCAAAGGTAAAAATGTAGTAGACTAGCACGTGCATATATCTTCTCTGTGTCATATGATATATGCATGTGTACGTTTGGGCGTATAGCTCAGTTGGTTAGAGCAGGGAGCTTATACCTCTGGGGTCCATGGTTCGAATCCATGTACGCCCACCAAATTATTCAAAATGAAGCGGTTCGTGGGCGCGAACAGTGAGTTCGTGGGCGGTGTGGGGGAATTGGGCAAGGGTAGAGTCTTGTTCAAGAATTGCTCCGGCTTCGGTGCGAGCGGCTTCGACGATTTTAATATTTTGCAGAGCTTCCATACCAATGTCGGATATTCCCCATTGTTTAGTGCCGTAAAGATCACCAGCCCCGCGGAATTTTAAGTCGTACTCAGCAAGTTCAAAACCATTGTGTGCGCTGCGCAAAGCAGAAAGGCGCTCGGCAGTTTTCTCGCTCGTTGATTCTGTGAATACGTAACAATAGGGCTGGTGGTTTCCGCGAATAACTCTGCCTCGTAATTGGTGGAGTTGTGCTAAACCAAAACGTTCTCCTCCTTCTATGATAATTGAATTTGCATTAGGAACATTCACTCCAACTTCGACAACGGATGTTGCACAGAGTATATGTGTTTTGCCATTCTTAAAATCGAGCATGGCCTGATCTTTTTGATCGGGTGTCATTTTTCCATGGAGTACTCCTATGCTATAGCCTTTGAAAACCGTTGTGCGCAATCTTTCGGCTTCGGCAATGACTGACTTTGCAATGACACTCATTTCACGAGTTGGATCTGGTTCATCAATGCGAGGGCAAATTACATAGGCTTGTCGGCCAGCTTCGAGTTCACGGCGAATCTTTTCATATACTTCTTCGCGTGATTCTATATTTGGCGGAACGATATCGGTGATAACAGGTTTTCGGCCTGGGGGCATACTGTCGAGAAGTGTTAAATCAAGATCTCCATACAGAGTAAGGGCGAGGGTTCGTGGAATAGGAGTCGCTGTCATTGAAAGAAGATGGGGCAGAGCAGCTTCTTTGCGAGCAAGTTTTTTGCGCTCAGAGGTTCCAAAGCGATGTTGCTCATCAATAATTGTATATGCAAGGTTTTTAAATTTTACGGTTTTTTGAATTAGGGCGTGTGTTCCT
This sequence comes from uncultured Candidatus Saccharibacteria bacterium, assembly GCA_964633555.1. Classification (GTDB taxonomy): domain Bacteria; phylum Patescibacteriota; class Minisyncoccia; order Phycocordibacterales; family PALSA-1337; genus CAZGUZ01. The sequence goes on from CAZWGR010000007.1 coordinate 13,865, forward strand.
ACGACAATATGAATGTCACCGCTTGCTACCCATTTAAGAAATTGTGAACGTGAAATATCAGTCCAACCTTTTGGATTAAGCTTTGAGGGGAACTTTCTACAACCGCTGCCGGTAATGAGGCCGATATTAATAGGTAAAAAAGAGAAGTATGAAATGAATGATTCAAACTGTTGCGTGGCAAGAATTTCGGTAGGGCACATATATGCAGTCTGCAAATGACCGAATTGGCGGCCGGCAGGAGTCGATGTTGTTACAGCATATACGCTCGCTGCTGCTACGGCGGTTTTTCCTGAGCCTACATCGCCTTCGAGTAAGCGCGACATTGCATGGCCTTTTTTAAGATCACCAAGAATTGCTTGAACAGCTTTAAGCTGCGCTTCGGTTGGGGTAAATGGAAAACGCTCAATAAACTTTTGCACTTCTTGTTCATTGATGCGGATATTCCATGAAGGTTCGCTTTCAAATTCTTTGCGATCTTTTTTCTTTTGAAGTTGTATAAAAAAGATTTCTTCGAAAGAGAATCGCTTGCGAGCGGCTGCTGCATCGGTTTCTCTTTTGGGTGTATGAATCCAGATAAGGGCAGTGCTCAATGAAGGCAAATTATATTTTGAGCGAATATGATCGGGGAGCGGGTCATGAATTCTTTCGAGGATTCCTGTTTTAAAGATTCTTTCAATAGCATGATAAATCCACAGAGAACTAATGCCGCGTGATTCTGGATATACAGGGTAGAGTGTATGTTCTTCGCCGCTTTCTCCGAATAAAGAATTACCAACACCAAGAGGTACTTTATGAACGACTTCTATTTTTGGATTACTCATATAGAGCTGTCCTTTTTTGGCGCCCTTTTTGCGCTCTGAAACTTTGCCATCAATGCGAACAAGGCTGCCATCCTGAATCATTTTTGCAAGGTAGGGCTGATTAAACCAAACTGCTTGGAGCGTGCCGGTATCATCAGTTATGCTACCGGTTGCCATGGCGAGCTTTGTCCTAAAACCTTTCGATGTTTCGAGGTTTGAAATTTTTCCAAAGACTACGGCGTTCTCGCCTTGTGTGAGTGATGAAATGTTTTTGACTTCGCTCGTATCGCCATAGCGATTGGGAAAGTGATATAGGATGTCGCCCACGGTTACAATACGCAATCGAGCTAAAGCTTTTTTGTGGATGGTGTTAATGCGAATAACATTTTCGAGCGGGGTAGATAAAGTTACTTCACTTTCTGCAAGAGAAGCTATTGCTGTATGTGTGCTCGGTTGTTTATTCGCTCGAGAAGGAATGTTCGGGATTTTTTTCTTGGGCATTACTTAACTACTATGACACCTCTGCTTGTAGTTGCAAAGCGATCGTAATAGTTCCAAGTTCCTGTGGTGGTGAATTCGTACTGATACTTTCCGCCGGGAACAATTGCTGTGCCTGCATCAAAAATTTCGGTTTTAATTGTTGTTCCGTTCGGTTTTACTTCGGCAGCTGCATCAGTTGTTGGCCAGAATGCTTTATTTGAATTATTGATGAAAAATACGGTAGTGCCACGATCTACGGTGATTGTTTGTGGAGCAAAGCCACGATCGGTATAGCGAATTTCGAGTGTTGTTGTGGTTGCAGTATTGAGTGCCGTCATTGTTGACTGTACTGCTTTTGGATCGGGTTTTTCTTGAGTAGTCTTTTGAAGATTTTGGAGCGCAGGACAAGCAGCAAATTCACATGATGGCCCTACACGACCTACATATGAACCATCGGGGCACTGGCGAGCATCTTGTGTACAAAAAGTAACGTCGCTATCAATTGGCTTTGAATATATAATGCCGTACCATACTGAAAGGCCAACAATTAAACAACCAAGACCGGCAATAATATAATCGCGAGTGTGTAGTGATTTCATATGGTTAGTATACGGTATTTTAGCTCGGTATGCTATATGAGTTTTTGTGGGCAATTATTGCGCCTTCGCGAATGAGGGCTGCCATGATGGTATCAAAGATTTGAGGTGAGTACTGGGGGAATTTTTGCGCGAATTTTTTAAGGGTTATGAGTGAGCGTGAATGGTTGGGGGATAGGGCTATGTGGTGGAGGAGCGCCGCGCGGAGCTCGCGGCGCGAACCCTTGAACGCTGATTGTTTAACATGATGCTGGCTTTTTCGCGACGGGTTTTTATATGTTTTCTTAAGAAAAACTCCATAGTCCATAAGTGCATAGTACCAATCACGAGGATTTTCCGTGTCGAGAGTTTGTTCAATTAAAGGCAAGATTTCGATGTCGTTAATTGCTCGATCGGTATTTTTAAAGAAATGATGTATATACACAGAGCGAATATTTGTTTCAATAAATGGTCGCGGAATATTATATGCAAAAGCTAAAACTGAACCCGCAGTATTCGGGCCAATTCCGGGGAGCTCGATAAGGGCTTCATATGAACTAGGTAGTTCGGGTGGCTTAAGTGTGCACACATATCGAGCTAATTTTTGTAACCGTAGAGCGCGACTGTTGTAGCCCAAGCCTTTCCAAGCGAGTAATACTTGTGCTGGCTTTGCTTCGGCTAAATCTTTCCATGAAGGGAATTGCTCAATAAAAGCAGCAAACTTAGGCACCACTCTATCAGCCTGTGTTTGCTGAAGCATGATTTCTGAAACTACAATTCGATACGGTGTTATATCTTCTCTCCATTCAAAAGAACGAGCATTTTCTTTGTAGTGATTCCAGACAGTAGTGACAAAGCCTTTGAGTTCTTGGGCAGTAGGGCGGGGCATGTGGTAAGTATATAAGGTCGCAGGGAGGGTAGGTATTTACTGAATACCATAAGTATGGTATACTATTATAAGTCATATGGCAGAAATTATTTGTTTTCCGAACTTAAGTCCTGAAGATGCCCTACGGGTATTCAGTGATCCACAGTCGTATGTTCACATTAAAATCGCATCTGTTGAAGGCATCTTCGAACTCACGTTCGAAATGCTTGGCTACAGTATAGTTCGCGCAATGGCCGACAGACGGGCGTTGATTGGACTAGCAGAGTCCATTCTCGACATTGTGCACATTAAGGCCATGCTCGTTGACTCAGCTATTGGTGATGAGCAGCACGATACTTGGGTGCCTTCCATCATCAATGAGGTTGCCACCAAAGGTCGATATGGCAATCGATCAGGCGGTGAGTCGGGTGCTGATGTTGTTGTGGTTACGGCCTAGTCGTACCCGCACGGCGCCACCACCTTTCAAAAAACTGGTTGCTTTCGAGCGCCAGTTTTCTTTTTGTGTAAATTGTGTATAGTTGGTGAGTACGCCCTAGTGTAAGGTTGGGAGTAACCACCAATCGTTGTCTCGAGCAACGGTTGGACAGCTTAAAATCGCTCGCCGCAGAGGCAAAAGGGCGATGGTTGTGGGAGAAACCCTGCGGGGACTAGTATCCCAGTCTGTTTGTGGTCACACACAGATTCGACGAGCAACTTGGCAGGCTCGGTGGCTGGCATTAGGGCGTACACCCCCTCTTCAGTTGAGGGGTTTTTCTTTTGGTATATACTAAGTGTATGAATATAAATATATATGCTGTTATTGCACTCGGTTTAGTACTCGGTTGTTTAGGTATATATTTTATCTATCGCTCTATGCATAGTCAGTCTACTCTGGGAAATTCTTTTGAAGCTCGTGACCACAAAATAAATGATTCGGCGCAAGAATTTAAAGAGTTAGAAGTCTCAATTCGCCGCCTTGAAAGTGTTCCGCATGTTGAGGATAATAAAAATAGTATTGAGTTTCAAAATGTATTAAAGGTTGCTGGCGCCATGCGGAGTGATATTCAAAAACTTAAAGATTTGAATATTCCTGAAACCACTCAAGCGTATAACAAAGCAGCGCTTGCATGCGTTCAGATTTTTGAAGAAATTTTAAATTCTTCTAATGCATACTCAATGCTTGGCGGAGAGCTCAAACAGCCAGTTGCAAAGAAAATGCAAGATTCATATGTGAAGCTTGAAAAAGTTCAGCAAGACATTGCGAACATTAAAGGTTTTAATTCTGAGCTCGCTCTTATTTCTTGGAAATAGTATAAAGACTCTTAATCTTGTTCTTACTATGGGAACAACTATTTCTTATTGTTTTGCATAAAGCCAGTGAAAGCCTGCATGATTTCGAGTGGAACAGTAAAGACTACAGTATTTGTTTGATCAGAAGAAATGTCATTAATAGATTGTAGTGTTCGAAGATGAAGTGCCCCTGGGCTCGTGGCAAGAACTTTTGCGGCTTCGGCCATATTCTTTGACGCAGCAAGCTCTCCTTCTGATGTAATAATTACTGCGCGCTTTTCACGTTCTGCTTCTGCTTGTTTTGCAATAGTGCGCTCCATTTCTGCAGGTAAGCTAATGTCTTTAAGTTCAACGTTAATGACATCGAGGCCCCATGAAGCTGATGTTTTCTCTACAATACTTTTAATTCGCTCTGCTATTTGATCGCGACCAGCAAGGAGTTCGTCGAGGGTAACTTCTCCCACCACATTGCGCATAGTTGTCTGAGCATATTGCATAATTGCAAAACGGAAGTTTTCAATTTCCAAAATTGCTTTTTCTGCTGAAACAACTCGGTAATAGATAACGGCGTTTACATTTACCGAAACATTGTCTCGAGTAATTGCATTCTGATCTGGCACATCAACAGCTTTTGTTCGCATGTCTACTTTTTGGAATGATTGAACTATAGGAAAAACAAGTCTCCAGCCGGGCTCAAGCTTTTTATAGTACTTTCCAAACATAAATTTAACACCAGATTCATACTGGTTAATTTGCTTGGTAGAAATAATGAGGAGAACACCGATAATGATAATAACAGGCGTGATAATTTCCATATATGTATTTTATAATTCGATTGTAGCAAATATGCCGGGTTTATCAAATTATTTCTGAGGTGTGCGTGATTGTGTAAGAAATAGTACTGCTTTGTGAAATAGATTGAAACCGATTATGAATATAAGGGCAGCATAGAGATTGAAGAATAAATGAGACAGTGTTACTTGTTGTGCCAAGGTAACATTAGTTTGTGTAAAAAAAGTGACAGTGGGTTTAATGAGTGGCAAGAATAATATAACACCGACCACATTAAAAAGGAGGTGTCCAAGAGCAACTTGCCGACCACTTTTATTTGATACTGTAGAAGCAAGTAGGGCAGTTGTGGTTGTTCCAATGTTTGTCCCTAAAATAATGCCGAGCGATTGCTCAAAATCAAGTAAGCCTTGGCTTGCAAGAATTACAACGACAGCAGCCGCCGCAAGGCTTGATTGCAAAACTGTTGAAAGAAAAGTTCCTACAGCAATTGCCACAAATAAATTTGATGTATGTGTAACTAGGTCGATTATATAAGCATTTTCAGAAAACTGACTGGTAATATACGACATTATAAATAATGAAGAAAAGACGAGTCCAAAATAAAAGATAGCTTTACCATAACGCTGCGCCGAAGACTTAATGTGCATTACAATGAAGCCCGCAATAAGGATATAGGGTGCAATGGTAAGGATTTTAAATGCAACAAGTTGGGTTGTAAGTGTTGTTCCGATATTTGCTCCAATAATTACGCCAAGACTGTTGTAGAGGGGAATAACACCTGCCCGAGCAAGAGAAACTAAAAGCACACTTACAGCGGTGCTCGACGACAGTATTGATGTGATAATGATTCCGACAAGTACCGCTTTTGGAGGATAATTCGTTGCTCTCTGAATGAGTTCTCTAAAGCGGTTTCCAGCAAGTCTTTCTACCTGCCCACTAAATTTTTCAAGACCAAAAAGAAAGGTAAAAACTGTTGCGCAAAGAGAGGCTGCAATGATTGCAAAGTCTGGTGTCATATATATAGTATAACGCAAGCTTGGTGTATACTAAAAGTATCTTATTATAGTATATATTTGCCCATGAACTCACTCGAAGAAATCCTACAAAAGTATCCTGATGTTGATATTAATCGATCTGGCGGAACCGATTCTTTTCAAGAAGGATTGCCTATTGTTGAGCGTAACCCTATTGCCGTTGTCATAAAGCACCCCGAGCAAAATATGTACTTATTGGCACACTGGGTTGCTTCAGCTTGGACAGGTTTTTTGACTGGAGGCATTGAAGAAGGCGACACTCTTGAACAAACTGTAGTCAAAGAAATTGCAGAAGAAACTGGCTATACGAATGTGGCTTCAATTATCAAAACCGATTGCGTTGCCCATGGTTTATTTTTTCATCCCATTAAGAATGTGAATCGCCTTGCGCACTATCATTTAGTTTTTGCACAACTCGGTTCTCTTGAGCAGATTTCTGTGTCAGACGAAGAAAAGAAAATTGCAAATTTTGAATGGCATCAAGAAGCCGAGGTTCTCGATTTGCTTACCCGAAATGATATGAAGATTCTGTGGAAGTATTATGTGGGGAATAA
>CAZWGR010000008.1:0-6540 GCA_964633555.1 uncultured Candidatus Saccharibacteria bacterium
TGGGTTCGGAGTACTCGGGTATTTATATGCTTAAGAGTGATGCTGAAACGCATTATCTTGCACGCATGAAAAACTCGGCCGAGGGTAATGGTATTGGTAATCCTTTTTTGCATGAATATGCTCATGAGCCTTCGGCTACGTGGAGCTATTCTGAATGGTTCCTTGCTCTTCCTTCTCGTTTTTTTGATATTTCTGTTCCGCAATTGAGTTTGCTCTATAAATTTATGCTTCCTGCTTTGGCTACGCTCTGTGCTTATGCTTGTCTCTTTTTTATGACAAAGAGTCGTGTGTGGTCGGCGGCTGGTGGTATTGCTCTTATTCTGGGCTCTGCTCTGGTGAATACGAGCGACATTATTAATTTGCTCACCTGGAATGAGGTCTATACGCAGTTTCTGGGCTATTCTCGGCCGATTAATCCTCAGTTCTCGGGCATTGTTTTCTTTGCATACTTTTTGAGTCTTTTTGCTACGCTCAAGTATAGGACTCGTACGCTATTTGTGGTTACGGGTCTTATTTCTGCTCTGGCTTGGTATGTGTATTTTTATACGGCCACTTTTATTCTTGCTATGAATTCTGTGGTGATTGTGGGTTACATTGCTCATGCTGCAATTCTTAAGTTTGAGCATGTTATTCCTCAAAGCTTGGCTCAGTTTTTGCGCAAAATCTTTATTCAAGAAAATCCTGCGGACAATGATTTATTTGCTGTACTAGGTTTGCTTAAAAATATGGTAGTGGCAACGGGCGTGAGTATTGTTGGAGCAATTCCATTTATGTGGGCAACGTATCGACTTATGTCGAGCCCATATTACGAAGAACTGGCTCGTGTGGCTCATATTGTTGCTTCGCGCACTCCGGTTATAAGTACGGCTTGGGTTGCTACACTTTGTATTGTTATGGGTACGGTGTGGGTATATGCCCGCCGCAAAGATAATCCTGAGCGAGCTTTCCCTACCTTTACGCGTATTTTTATATACATGATCTTGGCTACAGGAATAGCGGTGAATCAACAAGTAATTACAGGTATTATTGTTCAGCAAGGTCATTATCACTGGTATACCAATGCACCTCTTTTTGTTTTCATGATTTGGATATGTATTTTTACACTCATTTCATTTAGCCCCGTGTCGAATACTCTTAAAAAAGCTGGAACATATAGTGTTGCAAGCATCTGCTTTATTACTGTTGTGAGCTATGGAATTCTTGTTCAACATTCTTCGTATAAGGTACGCTTTGCCGAAACTGCACAAGCTCAGCGTTTTGCTCAGGTTCTTGATTGGCTTAAAGCATATACCGTACCTGAATCTACGATTCTTGCTCACAATGATATTTCTGAGCTCATTCCGATTTACACCAATAACACCGTAGCGTGGGAAAACCATGCCACCTACTATTTAATGTCACACACTCGCCGAGAGTTTACTCCCGAGAACATTCTTCAGAGCCCTGCTCCGCATGACATTGTTAAAAACTATCCTCTTGATTATATTGTTCAAGATTCTCGTCAGCCTTTATTAATTCCACAAACTTTTCCTGCGAGCAGAGTTGCAGAATTCGGAGATTTCACTGTATACAAAGTACAGCGCTAATTGCTATTTTCCTATTGTCGCTTTAATGAAAGCGGTAAAGAGTGGGTGTGGTCGAAGTGGTCGAGCCAAAAACTCTGGGTGAAACTGTGTTCCCACAAAAAACGGATGCTCTGTTGCAGGGAGTTCTGCAATTTCCATGAGCTGTGCATCGGGTGATGTTCCCGAGAACACTAAACCTGTACCCTGCTTTGCGGTAAGACGCTCTATATACTCAGGATTTACTTCATAGCGATGACGGTGTCGCTCATAGATAATTGCTGATGGAGCTTTTGGGTCAAAAGTTCCTGCACTTTTATATGCTGCATATGCAATTGTTCCCTGCTTAAGCATTGCTGGATACTCACCTAAGCGCATTGATGCTCCGTAATTGCCGGCGCTCAATTTTGCTTTTTGATCGGGCATAATATCAATTACGACATGCTCTGCCTTTGGGTTAATTTCGGCAGTGTGTGCACCCTTTAAGCCAATAACATTACGAGCATATTCAATAACGAGTAATTGCATACCGTAGCATAAGCCAAAGTATGGAATTTTATTCTCTCGAGCATAGCGAATCACATTGAGCTTTCCTTCAATACCACTTTCGCCAAAACCACCAGGAACAATAATGCCGTCAAAACCCTTAAGGGCTGCATATGCTTCGGGAGTTTCTTTGCCCGGTTCGAAATCAAGAGCATTAATAGGCTCAATAACGGGCTTTACGCCAAGGGCATATGCTGAATACTTAACTGCTTCAAGAACCGAAACGTAAGCATCGGTCAAAACGAAATCTCCGGTAGAAAAATATTTACCAACAATTGCTATTTTGACTTCACGACTTCCGGCTCGAGCATTTTTAACACTCTGAGCAAACTTTTTCCATTGTGAAAGGCCTTTGAGCGAAGCTGCATTCTTTTTAGGCTTCATACTTAAGCGTTCAAGAATAATCGTGCCCAAATTATCGCGCTCAAAGTTAAGTGGCACATCGTACACACTACTAATATCAGGGGCAGAAATTACATGCTCGGGTGGAATATTACATGATACTGCGATTTTTTCTTTGCGGCGTTGATCAACAGGAACTTCACTGCGGGCAATGATAATGTCGGTATATACTCCATAGCTTGCAAGCTGGCGCACAGCATGCTGAGTTGGGCGGGATTTCATCTCGCCAATTTTGTTCGGAATTGGCAAATAACTTACCATGATAAAAATGACATCTTTAGGGTGGCGAATCTTAAGCGCTCGAGCAGCCTCGATAAACATAATGTTTTGATAGTCACCAACGGTACCACCGATTTCAACAACAGAAATATCCGAGCCTGATTCTTGTGCTCCACGCTCAAGCCGAGTAACAATTTCATCGCGAATATGTGGAACTGCCTCAACGCATTTACCCTTATACCCCAAAGCACGCTCACGCATAATGACATCGCGATATACCATTCCTGACGTCATATAATCTGCATCAAGAGCATCGCGATTAAGAAAGCGCTCGTAGTTACCCATGTCTTGATCAGTTTCAAGACCTGATTTCATAACAAAAACTTCACCATGCTCCGTAGGATTCATGGTGCCTGCATCGACATTTAAATAAGGGTCAACTTTAGTAAGATTTACTTCATAGCCTTTTGCTTGAAGCAAAGTACCGATAGAAGAAGTAGCAATTCCTTTACCTACTCCCGACATTACTCCACCGACGACAAAAATATATTTATGACCTTTCTTGAGAGACTGAGATGACTTTGATGCTCGAGCTGGTAATTTTGTGCGTTTCGTGGGTATTGTTTTCGGTTGTGCCATACTCACATTGTACTCTCACCAAAAAAGTCTGCCACTTGCGGTATTGCAGACTCAATTGTGTTATACGTTCAAATAGCGGCGTACTGCCAAATAACTTGATACTGCACCTAGTATTACTCCTGAACCAACAACAACCACAACAACTTGAACAAAGTTAGAGATATAGTAACTCAAAAGTGTTATATCACTCGAGAATACTGCCGTTACCTGTGATGTGTAATATGCAATTGGATACAAAACAATAAGGGTCAATACGGCGGCAATGAAACCTGCCATCATACCACTCACAACAAATGGACCACGGATAAACATATTACTTGCACCCACGAGCTTCATCACCTTAATTTCATCACGAGCGTGATAAATAGTGATTCGAATAGTGTTGAAAGAAATAATAACAGCAACGAGAGCAAGAATGATTGATATTGCAAAGCCTACCTGCTCTACCACAGAAATAATTGTACCGAGTCTGTCGATAATAATTTTATTCTTATTGTAGTTTACTGATTCAATAAAAGCAGTACCGTCTTTTGAAAGAGCATTCTTTCCTTCAAAGAATCGAGCAACACTTTCATACTGTGATGGTTCTTTTGCGCGAATATTCAAAGCTGCTGGCAAAGGGTTAGTACCAATTTCTTGAAGACCCTGCAAAATACGTGTATTGTCTTCGTGGCGGCGGTTAAATTCTGCAAGAGCCTGCTCTCGAGAAACATAGGTCACACCAGCAACTTCTGGCAATGATTCAATGGTCTTTTTAAGAGTAAGGATATCCGCTTCTTTAGCTGAAAGAGCAAAGTATACGTTAACGTCAACCTTATTCTTAATGTCGGTCATATAGCGATCAGAGAGAGCGCTAAAAAACATCAATGAAGAAATAACGAGGAGCGATAGGGTCAAAACGACAATAGAAGAAAATGATAGAAAACCGTTTCGCCAAAAGTTTACGAAACCCGAACGAATCATGCGCTTTGCTGTGGTAAATATCATAGCTTCAAAAATTATTATAAGTACTAGAGCACGTACTTGCCGTTCTTATCATCGCGAACAATTTTACCCTTATCCATGGTAAGCACTCGGCCACCAATTTCATCAACCACTCCTTTATTGTGTGTGGTCAAAAGTACAGTTGTACCAAGTTCATTAATCTTTTTAATGATCTTGATGATTTCGTAAGTATTAATTGGGTCAAGGTTTCCTGTTGGTTCATCAGCAATGATAATATCAGGCTGATTTACAATTGCTCGAGCAATTGCTACGCGCTGTTTTTCTCCGCCAGAAAGTTCATGAGGAAAACTATAGATTTTATGACCCAAATCAACAAGATCAAGAACGTGTGGAACATCTGAGTGAATTTCACTTTCAGTGCGGCCAGCTGCTTCCATAGCAAAAGCAATGTTTTCGTACGCTGTTTTATTAGGAATCAAGCGAAAATCCTGAAACACGGTACCAATACGGCGGCGCAAACGACTCATTTCACTCTTGCGAAGGCGGTGAATGTCAGTTGATTCAAAAAACACGGCTCCGTCTGTTGGTCTGTCTTCAGCAATGAGCATTTTAAGGAGTGTTGATTTACCCGCTCCAGAGTGGCCTACGATGGTAATAAACTCTTTAGGTTCAACCATAAAAGAGACTTCATCGAGAGCCTTTGATTCATCAGGGTAGATTTTTGATACTTTGTCGAAATAAATCATTGTTCTAGTAGTATATCATATCTGAGCTTATGCCAAGCCTTTTTCAGCCTCAATGAACATTTCAATATCACCCTCAAGAACATCGTCGACCGAAGAAGTTTCAACATCGGTTCTATGATCCTTTACCATTTTATAAGGATGCATGACATACGAGCGAATTTGATTACCCCATTCAATGTCGGTTGTTTTTGAAATATAGTGACCTTGCTCGCGCTGTTTTCTTTCATCATCGCGCAGTTTATAAATTTTAGCTTTCAAAATATCCAAAGCTTTTTCTTTATTCTGTGCTTGAGAACGCTCACTCGTTACATGTACCGATAATTTTGTTGGAATATGCACTATACGCACTGCCGTTTCTCGCTTATTAACATTTTGACCTCCTGGACCACCTGATTTTGCAATTGAAATATCAAGTTCTTTTTCGGGAATCTCAATATCGGCAGAATTTATTTTTTCAAACTTAGGAACAACTTCAACCAAAGAGAACGATGTATGGCGCAATCCTTTTGCATTAAATGGAGAAACGCGCACCAAGCGATGCACACCCGATTCATTTTTGAGTGTTCCATATACACTTTTGCCTGTAACTTCTATCATGATATTGCGATAGCCTCCATGATCGTTTTCATGCGAAGCAAGTACAGCCATTCCCCACCCTCTATTCTCGGCATATTTACGATACATACGCACGAGCATTGCCGTAAAATCTTCGGCATCATCGCCACCCGCTCCAGAAAATATTGAAAGTATAGCCGAACCTTGATCGAACTTTGAACCACCCTCAAGTTCTGATTTAAGATCTTTGAGTTCTTTAATATGATTCTGCGCCTTTTCTGGTTCAGACCAAAAATCAGCAGTTTCCATAAGTGCCTCAAGCTCGCGCACTCGAGCAAGTTTTGCTTCTCTGGCCAAAGCCGGCTTTTGTTGTTCTGGAGTATTGTGGAGCATGGTTCCATACTAACCGAAAAACGCATAAAGAAAAAGGGCGCGGCGAGCAGATGCTCACCGCGCCCAACTGATGATTACGTCTTAATTGCCTTTCGGCGAAATACTGGCCGAGAAACGGAGGAAGTAATCTCCGCCCCTCGGCACACCCAACATGGCTCATTGGATGCTTTCCCCACGCTAACAGGCGTAGGGCGTTTCCGTCGTGTCTTATGGACTCTTAACCTGTACCTTATCAAGTGGCCGAATTGCCACCCGTGGTTACAGCATCTACTCGGTTCTGAACATATCTTACTACGAGTATCAAAAAAGTCAAGGCTTTAAAATAATGTGCAAATTTAATGCAGTTATGTAACAATAAGCATGTTTAATTTGCAGTTGTAGCTGTTTTGAAGGATAACAAAAATTGATAGGCCAATGTAGCTGTTTTGGTAGATAACAAAAAGTGTGGAAAACAGGAAAGAATATAACTAGTTAATAAATAGGCCAATGTAGCTGTTTTGGTAGATAACAAAAAGTGTGGAAAACAGGAAAGA
>CAZWGR010000008.1:6640-8223 GCA_964633555.1 uncultured Candidatus Saccharibacteria bacterium
ATAGGCCAATGTAGCTGTTTTGGTAGATAACAAAAAGTGTGGAAAACAGGAAAGAATATAACTAGTTAATAAATAGGCCAATGTAGCTCAGTTGGTAGAGCAACGCTTTCGTAAAGCGTGGGCCGCCGGTTCAATCCCGGCCATCGGCTCCAAAGTTTATAATAGAAAAAACTAGCTCAAAGGCAATTTAAAATTGTTGTGTTTTTTCCTGTTTTACTTCGTGAGCCGTTGTCCGGGATTGAACCGGAGACCTCGTCATTACCAATGACGTGCTCTACCAACTGAGCTACAACGGCATAGAGTACCGTAGAGGGCGAGTAATTTACCCCTTCTTACTCTAGAGCCACACAACAAGCACACCCGTGCTCATTCCATGAATCCTTAACCCTCTACGGCAAACTCATACTAGCACAAACAAAAATACCTGAACACTATTTCTGAGTCTCAACTTTTGGCCACTCTGTAACCATGAGCAGATCTTTATGACCTGTAATTGCCCACAATTCTTCGGTAACGAAAGGCATGAATGGGTGCAGTACTTTCATAAGAGTTTCGAGAATGTATACCATGGTTGTTGCGGTAGCAGTTCTCTCTTCGACTGAACCATTTTTCATTGTTACTTTTGCTTCTTCAAGGATAATGTCGGCAAAAGTATGCCATGTGTATTGATACACCTTTTCTGTAGCCAAGTGGAATCGATATGCATCAAGATCGGTTGTAATATCTGCTACAAGAGTATTAATTTCTTGAACTCTATTGTCGAGCATTTTCTGTTTGCCAGAATTTTGAGCCAAAGCTTGTCGAATATCTACACCTTCTTTTTGCTTAACATCAGCGAGCATCATTTCGATGAGGCGAGTAATGTTCCACAATTTATTAGCAAAATGCTTATACCCTTTAATTTTATCTTCTGAAATTTTTGTATCTGTTCCTGGAGTATTGCCTGCAATGAGTGCCATGCGGCCAGCGTCGGCACCAAACTTATCAGCAACATCAAGAGGGTCAATGCCGTTTCCTAAAGATTTAGACATCTTTCTTCCCTGCGCATCGCGAACTGTTCCGTGCAAGTACACAGTACTAAATGGAATCTGACCAAGAGCATAGCCTGACATCATAACCATGCGCGCTACCCAAAAGAATAGAATTTCATAACCAGTTTCAAGAACTGCAGTTGGGTGGTATACGCGCAAATCTTCTGTTTTTTCTGGCCAGCCAAGTGTGGCAAATGTCCATAGAGCAGAAGAAAACCATGTATCCAACGTATCTTCATCTTGTGACCAACTACTTCCCTCTGGTGGTTTTTCTCCGCAATAGATTTCTTCGGCTTCGGCACACATATCATCGGTACCAACATTTACGGTGCGATACCACACAGGAATTCTGTAGCCAAACCAAATCTGTCGGCTAATGCACCAATCCTGAAGATTTTCTATCCAGTTGGTATATACCTTATTAAAGTTGTCAGGCATTATGTTGAGCTGCCCTCCTTTGAGCGGCGCTAGCATAATTTCTTTAAGAGTAGTTTCGCTACCCGAAGCAATGCCGTGCAATTCAGAATGTGGCAAAACAAACTTTTTATTAAC
>CAZWGR010000008.1:8323-17124 GCA_964633555.1 uncultured Candidatus Saccharibacteria bacterium
CCCATGTGCAAAACGCCTGTTACGTTTGGCGGTGGCATAACCATAGAAAATGCTGGAGCATCTTTTTTTGTATACCCTTTTTCAATACAAATATCAGGGTTAAAAAGACCGCTTTCTTTCCAAGTTGAGTATATGCGCTTTTCTGTTGTCTGAGGATTATACGGCTGTGTAAGTTTTGACTGATCACCTGCGTGATCGTTATGTGTTTCTTTCATGTGATAGAGAATAAATAATTAAGAATTTCTACGAGATGGAGCAAGAGAATGAATCGTGATCAAGTTTCCGTCTGGATCTGTGATGACGGCCATACTGCACGATTCCATAACGACGGGCTCCATTGTAAAAGTAACTTTATTATTTTTGAGATGCTCAATGAAATCAGCGAAATTATCTACTTCAAAAGCAATACCTGGACCAACCATTTGAGCTGATTTCCATGATTCCATAGACCCCAAAGAAAGAGTTGTTGAGCCAACCTGATACTCAACCCAGCCTTCGGCAAATTCTTGAGCAACGGCAAGGCCAAGTACACCCTCATAAAAAGCTCGAGAGCGAGCCATATTCTGGGCTGGATATCCTATAAATGCTGTATCGATGATTTTAGCTTTCATAGATACAGTATACACACTTTTATTATTTTTTCACCCCAGGCCACTTTGTCTGGCAGCTAAATACTTGTTCACTAACCGCGCAGGCGAAATCAACATTTGTTCCAGTAACACTAAAATGTTCTGCATCAGTCCATACAATCTTATCTGCAAACTTTGGTTCACCAGTTTTCTTATCTGTTAAAAAGTTAGGTGGTACAACATTGAGTTTTTTTGTAGCAAGGGTAAAGACAGATATTTGTTCTTTTTCAGCCTCTGGATCACTTACCATGCTTGAGTAAACAATGTGCGCATTGTCAGGTGAAAAGGCTGTTCTACCTGAAATTGTAAAACCAGCTTTTGTATCAGTTGGCAATACGATCTCTTCCCCTGTTCGGATGTTGTGAACGATGAGTTCAGTTTTCTTCATTCGATTATCAAATTTCCACAAAGTAAATAGATTACCATCAGAAGAAATATCAAAGAAGTTTATGTAGCTAAAAGCTGGAGTAGACTTAAAAAAATCTTGTATTTTGAGTGTTTCGTAATTTACTGAATGTAGATTTGATGAACCAATAAGCACACCGTATCCACCGATACCATCTGGCTCTATTGAATAATAAACAAGCTTCAGAGTAGGATTTACCTTATGGACCTGAAGATATTTATTTTTTTCTTTAAGGGTTACGAGCGGAACTTTGGTTCCATCTGCTGTATTCTCAAGAATGATAGTGCTTGTATTTATTGGTGTCTCACCCTCGCTCACATTTTCATAGTCGTAAGGGATAGATACGATTCTTAGATTAGAAGATACTTCATATATGTTCTGGTCTGCCTCTACCAAGGCAGCTGTCTCTTCTTCTTCAATTAGAGCTGGTGTTTTTAAAGAGTTATTCATATTTGAAAGTACTAAAAATGCTGCAATTATAATTAAAGCACCCGCAACAATACCGATGTTTCTTTTTGAGAATATATTTGTATTCATACAATGGGTATCATACACCTAGTTGGGGTAAAAGAAAAAGACCCTCGAACGCTTGCGCGATCGAGGGTCGAAAAGCCCGAGGAATAAAGAATCGGACTAGGCAACAAAAACCAAGATCTCTGAGGACTCACGAGCTGAACTGTGGGAGAAAACTTGAGAGCCATCATCCCACCTGATCGAGCGCCCGATGCACTCTGCATCGACACACCATCCTTCGTCGCACCTCCACCACGCAACTCTGACCGCACGAGTTACGCCGATTTCGTCCTTAATGTAGAAGACATTAGGCAGTCCGTTCGTCAGAAGGATCCCTTCTTCACCTTTACCCTGCCTCTCCATCAAAGAGAACACTTCCAACAAGTTGGTATGGAATCCATCGTAGTCACCCAGTTCGTCAAAAATAGGGCCGTCAAATGAAGACCTTTTCAATCTATGAATACTCACCGGCTGTCCGCCGGTGGGACCTTCGATCTTACCGTCACCAGAGAGAAACCACTGCTTGAATTTTCTAAAGATCTTCGAGATCTTTACTGGGGCACTGTGCCTGGTATTGACCACAAACTTCTCCCGAGGATCAAAACCATCTGTTGTCGCTGGAACTCTAACAGTACCAACAAACTCTAACACTCTACTCTCATGCATACATCCTTTCTTACACTGAGTCTTACTCAGTGTATGTTTACTTGTTTAATCTATTATTATTAGAACATAATAAACTAATAAAAGCAAACCAATATTCGCCTCAAATAACTACCGAACCTGTACCATTATTTCATTTCGATTCATCCAAGGTGGAGTCCACGGCGGATTATATCCTGCATACATTGGTGTACCGATAACACTTACATTGTCCCGGGCAAGTTCAGCAAATAGCTGCTTTTTCATTTTTTCAAATCGAGCATCGTTTCTGTACCAAGAGAATGTAAGAACGGCCATCTTTTGTTGAGGTACTTCTACGAGCTTTATTCGTGAATCATTTGGAGTTGGTAGTGTCTCAAGAGTGTAACCGCTTGGCATAATAAATGAGACTACTTGTGAACTACCCACATCACTCGCAAGCACTGGTGCTGTCATTGCTATCTTTTCTGATGATGGCTGCGCAACAACCGGAGCAGTCATTGCAATGCTCTGTTTCTTAACATTACCGCCGAATATATAGCGAGCAATAATACTAAATCCCTGATTAAAGCCATCGCCATTTACGTTTGAACCCTCAACAACAGTCTGAGCAAAAATATGAGCGGGATACTCTCGAATTTCATAGTCACCCACTTTCTTAACGACAGTATACTTTATTTGCTCTGCTTTTGATGTGAAATATCCTATTAGGGACCAGACGATGATTAAACAAGCGACTATCAAAAGAACAATGAGAAATATTTTCATAGAGGTGCTAAGTATAGCACGGTAGGTAATAGAAAAAGCTTCGAGCTAACTGCTACACCTTGGATAAGTTGCGGTAATTAAATTACCACTGATATCGAAATTATAGTACACCTCGCCTTTGTTTCCTCCGTTCTTTTTATATTCCTCTTCATAACCTTCCAAAAGATTTTTAAACCAATTTATAAGACTGGTGTTACTTTCATACATGGATATTTCCTCCATACCTCCATCTACACAGACATGGTTTTTTGTATCATTATTTACAATTAATGATCTAATATTAGTATTTTGATTAATATAGAGCATTTCTTGTCCTCCTGGAGTCCACTTTGGGTTGTCAGTTAAAATATCTAAATCAAGTGACCAACTATTATTACCGAGGCTCTTTATTGATTTAACTATTGCTGGTGTATTAGAGAATCTTTCTGATAACTCATAGGCAGAAGTGTCTTCTGGACCAAATTCAGTCTCTGAAATTAGTTTTATGTCTAAGATATTATTTATTTGCTCAGTAATATCCACGGAATAATATTTTACACCCACATATTCTTTCTCTGTAGAGGGTAATTTAGTATAGGACCTTGCTACTATTTGCACATAATCTAATTCACTATAGTTTTTAAACTCATCGACTTCGCTTGATTTATAGTACAAAAGTTCTTTTTCTTGACCCACCAGATAAACATATTTGTCATATTTTCTGTATATTCTAAACTTTTTAGTTTCAGAATCTTTGCGATTAACCCCCGCCGCATTATTTGATGTTGTACTTATTTGAGAGGTATTATTATCGTATACCTGAACCTTATTATTACTTTTTGAATATAGATAAAATCCTCCGCCAACTAGAATAGGTAGTGCGATTAACAATAAGATTACAAATCCATTTGGGATTTTTTTCATACTAAATATATTATCATAGTTCTACGTCTACTCCCTCAAAAACACCCCTTGATATGGGTCATTTTCGAATGCGCGAGTGAAGGGACTTGGCTACGGATAAATTTCTGCTGAAATTTTCCGCAGCCCCGGCTCGCTTGTCTACGCTCGCTCCGTCTTTCAAGTCCCCATGCTCTCACTGGAATACATAAAAACTCCGAGTAGATCGGAGTTTTTATGTATTCTGCGCGAGTGAAGGGACTTGAACCCTCGACCTCTCCCGTGACAGGGGAGCGCTCTAGCCAGCTGAGCTACACCCGCATAATGGCTACACACGAACGTAGTATACACTATTTATATTTTTTTGAAAGCCCCCATATAAAACATTAAAGCGGGGCGCAAGCGCCCCGCTCTTTTGCTGTGGCATCACCACCACGACTACCAAAAGTCGCGGGTGACACCAACCCCACCGATAGCCTCGAACGGCACTGGTGACAGATCTCCCAGGGGATACTGCCACACAACCACCGGAAAGAGGAGTCGCACCGGCGACTGTTCACCGCCTTGGCGAATCACCCATTCGTACCGCAGCATGTCTCGACCCGTGGCATTTCTGCCCCGTTCAAGATAACGCTCAGTGTCGAAGGCTGACCCTACGTACTCTGGAGTAACCCATGTACGCATGGAATTGAGGGTGTTCACCCTTTTCCACGCCGCCTCATCAATTTGAGGCATGAGCACAGCTATGAGCTGCTGCGCTCGGGTGTTGCCCCGCCACACCTCGGAAGGCTGGCGGAAGTCAAGTTGTGGAACAACATTAGTTGCTCCTTCCGAACCATCTTTTGCAGGGGGCTCGGGATCAACTTCGAACTTGATATACTGGAGCGGTTCGCTCCGTACTTCAACCAGGATATTGGTGTTACCACCAACCTCCTCGCCTACCTTACGCTCACCAAGAGCGTAAATTGGAGCAATTACGCTCCATAACATCATGACGCCAAGAAGCGCCACAACGATTTTACAACAAGCTTTCATCCACCAAAAACTATACTCCTCTTAAACGAGGGTTGCAAGTGCGATACGCACAGGCTATTTAACCTACAAACCTTACAATTTTGTGCCGGCGGGAGGGATCGAACCTCCGACCTTGGGCTTATGAGTCCCACGCTCTAGCCAACTGAGCTACACCGGCAATAGCCGCATTCTAACAGATTTTGGAGTTTTTTCAATTGTTGAACAACTTGTTGCGGGAGCCGGAATCGAACCGACAATTTTCAGGTTATGAGCCTGACGGGTTACCGTTACCCTATCCCGCTATATTCATAGAGTACACAATGCACAAGAAGCACTCATATGTGAATATAAGATACCACACCAACTCCTAAAGAGCAAACTGCTCATGTTTGCAAAAAAACTAGCCTCAAACTGCCTGAATCCAGACCAAAACGATACTAGATATAGAAGAATTCCTCAAAAACCTGTCGATACATACCGATAACGCGCTTAGCTTCGTGCTGACTCAAAACAAAGTTAGAACCTTCGTGAGCAATAACGTTTCGTACTTTATGAGCCTCCCAAGCAAAATCGAGAGTTGAAAAATCAGCTTTTTCTACACGCTTAAGTTTTTCACCAATACTTTCGCCTTGATATCCCATCTTATCAAGAATTTCACCCAAAATAATATCGGCTTCGATAATTGCTTGTCGCCAATCATTCTGATTTTCAGATTCTGCATGGCGCATAACATTTTTCCAGCGTTCGGTAAGAGCAGGATCCCCTTTTGCTTCTGGAACCTCTGCATATGCAGGAACAACTTTCGGAGTATAAATTTCTTCTTCTTTTGCACGAATGAGTTTTGTTCTTTGAACAGCATATACGGTACCAATAACGAGCATGAGTGATACGGGTACTGAAATAACCACAAGAAAATCATAGACAACTGCAACTATTGTGCCAAAAACAGGTATGGCATCAATAAGAAAATTAAGGCCGGCTGCAAAAATTGCATCGAGATCTATTGAAGGTGTTGATACAATACCTACTTCCATAGTTATATAGTACCACAAGAGTACCCTTTGCTTTAGCCGTTCAAGCTAATATCTTTTCCTACTGACATAAGCCAAGCCTCATGACCATGTGGTGCGGTAAGCTGTACACCTACAGGTAGACCCTTTCCTCCTCGAGTTTTTTCTGGCTCATCATTAACTGCAAAACCTGCTGGAACAGCAAGTGCTGGCATACCAGTTAGGTTAGCTGTTACCGTAAAGATATCTGCCAAATACATTGCGAGCGGATCTGCTGTTTTATCACCAATTTTAAAGGCTGGAGTTGGAGCTGTCGGAGTCAAAATAACATCTACTTTTTCATATGCTTTTTCAAAGTCACTGCGCAATAGGTTTCGTACTTCAAGAGCCTTATTGTAATACGCATCATAGTATCCCGAAGAAAGTACATAGGTACCAAGAATAATTCTTCGCTGAACTTCTGCTCCTAAGCCATGCGTACGAGTGTTGATATAGTCTTTGAGCAAATTTGAGCTTGCATCGTCTTTGCCAACATTAATTCCAAACTTTACACCGTCGTAGCGAGCCATGTTCGAAGAAACTTCGGCTGGCATAACAATATAATAAGCAGAGAGTGAGTATGAAATATTCGGCAATTCAATATCAATGCACTTATATCCTTGAGCTGTAAGTTTTTCTACGGTTTCATTAAAGACACGCATAACCTCGGCATCAAGACCGTCACCCTTCAAAAAGTGGCGTGGAATTCCAATGACTGGTTTGTCAGCATGCAAAGTTCGCTGTGCATAGGTTGGCTTTTCTGTGTTCTCGCCTTTTTGTGATGCGCCGTTTGTTGCACTTACAATTGTTGTACTATCAAAAGAATCCTTTCCGCAGAGGGCATAGTAAAGAGTTTCAACATCTTTAACGGTGCTTGCCATTGGTCCAACCTGATCAAGAGAAGATCCCATGGCAATAATTCCATGGCGAGAAATTGCTCCATATGTTGGCTTAAGCCCTACAACTCCACAATAGCTTGCTGGCTGTCGCACTGATCCACCAGTGTCCGTACCCAAAGCAATAACAGCAGTGTTCATTGCAAGAGCAGCTGCAGAACCACCCGAAGATCCTCCAGGAACTCGGCGCATATCAATTGGGTTTGCGGTTACGCCATATGCAGAATTTTCTGTAGAACCACCCATGGCAAATTCATCCATATTGGTGCGACCAATAAAAATCACATTCTGTTCTTTAAGTTTTCGAATTGCAGTGGCATCGTATGTCGCTTTATACCCTGCCAAAATTTTTGATGCCGCAGTTACCGGCTTGCCTTCAACTAAAATATTATCTTTAACTGCCACAGGAATACCTGTAAGCATAGGAAAATCTTTTCCTTGAGCTCGGCATTCATCAATTATTTTTTGTGCTGCTCGAGCCTGGTCAAGAGCATCGGCATATACTTCAAGGTATGCATGGGCTGCTGGCTTTCCTTCTGTGTACTTTGCCTCATCAGCCTTAATAGCATCAATCATTGCTTGCACTAAATCAAGAGCGGTATATGTGCCATTACGATAAGCCTCATGAACTTGCTCAATGGTTAAAGGCTTTTCTAATTGTTCGAGTTTAAAAGGAAGCATATTATGAAAGGATTTTCTTTACCGCAATAAAACCAGCTTCTTGCACCGGAGCAGAATCGAGAATTGCTTTTGTATATGCACCCGGAGCATTAGTTACTTCATCGGCACGAGCAACATTTTTTACAGGACCCTTTTGTGACAAAGAATTGCCCGCTGCACTCGATATCTTTTGAATATCTTGTACATAGTTAAGAATTTCGCCAATTTGCGCTGCAAATGGGCGCACACTTGAAGCTGGAACCTCGAGTCGAGCAAGGCCAGCAAGGTGTTCAATGTCTTTTTCAGTAATCATATGGTGATTCTAGCACTTTTATAACTTTTCGCCAGAACTCATGCCGAGCATTGCCAATACTTGATCTTCGGTAATAATGGGCACGCCGAGCTCATGAGCGGTTTCGAATTTTGAGCCACCTCCCTCGCCTTTAACTAAAAATGATGTTGCTTTTGAAACTGCGCTACCGACTGACCCTCCTGCATTGCGTATCATTTCATGTAATTCATCGCGAGAAACTTTTAGGAGTGATCCTGTTACCACAAAAGTTTTACCCGACACTGCCGAAGATCCCGCTTGAGGTTTTTGATCTTTAACCAGAGTTAATTCTTTTTCGAGCCTATCGAGCAAATCTTGATTCTTTTTCTTGCTAAGCCAATTGACCATTTCTTGAGCAACAATGTCTCCAATTCCATAAATTGATTGTAGTTGTTCAAAGGTTGCTATACGAACCTTCGCCAATGTGCCAAAGTGATCTGCAATGTCATAGGCAGTTTCTTCGCCCACATGTGGAATACCGATTCCTGCAAGTAAACGATGGAGCGTAGTTTTGCGTGCAGCATTAATTGCATCAATAACATTCTGAGCACTTTTTTCTTTAAAGCGTGGCAAAGCCAAAACATCACCAAGTGTTAGCGTAAAAATATCATCAGGCGATATTACCAAGCCTTCATCAACAAGTACATCAATGATTTTAGGACCGAGGCCGTCAATATTAAGACACTTTTTTGAAACAAAGTGGTAGAGCCCACGCTTAGTTAATTGTTCAGAATCAAGCACGACACAGCGCCATGCAGCTTGGCCGGGAATTCTTTCAATGCGTCCATCACCACCGCAACCATCAACATACTGTGGAAAGTTATATGGTTTTTCTTTGCCTGTGCGCAATTCAGTAACAACATGAACAATATCTGGAATAACATCGCCAGCTTTTTGCAAAACTACTGTATCGCCAATGCGTACATCGAGGCGTTTAATTTCATCTTCATTATGAAGCGTCGCTCGCGACACCACAGAACCAGCAACCGAGACCGGCTTTAAATGTGCAACCGG
>CAZWGR010000008.1:17224-19459 GCA_964633555.1 uncultured Candidatus Saccharibacteria bacterium
TATCTTTGCACAGTTTTTTATATTTATTCACTTTAAAGCCGAGTTTGTGCAAATATTCGAGTTCGTCAAATTGCGTAGCTGGCATACCTGCACGCGAAGTAGTTTCATCGAGCAAAGCAATATCGTAAATATATGTTTCGAGTCGGCGCGAAGCAGCAATACGTGGATCGAGCTGCCGAATAGAGCCAGCAGCAAGATTGCGTGGGTTTGCAAAAGGCTCTTTGTCTTGTGCTAGTTGCTCTGCATTAAGTTCAGCAAGTACTTTTTTTGACATCCACACTTCGCCCTCTACGATAATTGAAACAGGCTCTTTAAGCTTAAGTGGTACCGATTGAATGGTGCGAACGTTTTCGGTCACATCTTCACCAACTACTCCATCGCCACGAGTTGCTGCACGCACAAAAATACCCTTTTCATATTCGAGTACAATTTTGAGCCCATCAATTTTATGCTCTACCGTATAAGTAGCTTTTATTTTTTGAGAACTGTCTTGATTCTTATCGGCAAGCATGCGATGAATTCTTTCATCAAATTCTTGTATATCAGTTTCAGTAAAAGCATCGTTAAATGACCACTGCTGCACTTTATGCTGCACCTTAGAAAATTCAGGTAATGGTTTACCTGCCACACGTTGTGTTGGAGAATCGGGGGTAACTAAGCCTGGGTACTGATTCTCAAGAGTAACTAATTCATGCTTAAGCGAGTCTAAAGCAGCTTCAGATACTAAAAGCTTATCATTAACATGATATTCATGGCGGTAATGCTCAATAAGCTCACGGAGCTTTTGTGCGCGTTCTTGGGCCTCTTTCGGAATATCTTTCATGTCTATACTATACACTAAACGCTAGAGAGAGTAACGTAGTGCACGCTCTACTCGCTTATTACTTGTATCCGAACAAGCGGTGTTATAGCCACGTGACTCATATGTGGTTCTAATTGCGAATTCAGTACCAACGGCCTCCTGAGCCTTAATAATTTTTACGAGCGTACACTGTTTATCTGCCACGCGATCAATTATCCAAGAATATTCAAACACTGCACTGACAGAATCATCGATATTAACATTGACTGACATATTCTGACAATTTATCTGTGACAAGCGTCCACTCTCATCTTCATCTGGACCAGGAAAATTACTTGCGACTCGGTTCCAATACACAGCACATTCAAGACCTGAATCTGCAGCTAAGAGTGCTCTATGTGACTCGCGACTACTACCGGTCAAAATAACTTCTTTGCGGGCAATTGTTAAAATCGAAACTCCAATTGAAAGCACCAGTGTTGTAAGGAGCATTGAAAAAAGCAATGTATATCCTTGTGATCTAAGGTGGCTACTGTAGTTCTTGCGCGTATATTGTGGAGAGAGTCTATTATTCATATATTTTATTGAACAGTTCTGTAAATATATGTATCAAAGGTTGTTTCGAATGGTGAGCCATTATTCATCCAACTCACTTTTACCACTACCCGTGCTTGATATGTTTGCCCCAAATCCTGAATAGGTAATTCTTCAATATAAAATTGTCGGTTAAAGATTGTGCGAGTATTGCCTGTAGCAAAATGAGTAAATCTACCGAAAGAATCTCGGTACAATTGAGTATTGCTGCCTGAAACAGCCGTAGCTGTTGCTGGCGCACCAAGCACTCCCGAAGTATCAATAATACAAGGAGCAGAAGCAGTACATGATGTTCCATTGCCTAAATCTTGTAACCATGGATTATTTCTATACAAATTTCTATCTTTTATGTTGTGAATATATTCATGAACATCTTGTACTAAAAATGTTGCAATAACTTGATCGCGTGATGTTAGTGCTGTTGTAAGTGCCTTCGATGCAATTGTGAGTGGACCTGTAATTGCAATCATGAGAATTGATATTGCAACCAACGTTTCAACAAGTGTAAAGCCTTGCTTATTGCGACTAGCCTTTATTGAGCTGTTTATGGTAAACAAAGTCATATTAGTTTCCAAGGCGTTGTGCTACGGTTGTTTGCACATTAAATGCAGTCTTTACTTTTTCTTTACCACCAGCTTCGCCGCCAACAATCATAAGTACTCGAGCAACTTCTGGATTACCTACTGAACCTTCAAGTGTCACAAAAAAATTTGGATTAGTAAGCTTTAAATCAGTCGATGTCATTGGTGCCCATGCGGGTTGGCTTGATGAACATTCTCCTTGCTCAGCCTTATACAAAACATTATTTTCAAACTTATATGCAGAAACCAAATTCTTTA
>CAZWGR010000009.1:0-17940 GCA_964633555.1 uncultured Candidatus Saccharibacteria bacterium
GGAGCTGCCACTGCCAATGTTATATTGTCGAGCTGCACTCGATCACCCAAAAATACATAGTCTTTTTGTACTAACCCTTGTTGAGTTTCATTAAAACGAACTATGTACAAGAATGAACCTGAGCCACCACCATTTACCACAAGTGGAACAAGAACATCTTTTCGAGTAACTGTATTATTTGCTCCATATACAGGAGCCTCAAGCACAGGGTCGCCAACTGCAATAGCGCCTGTTGCTGTATAGAGTACACCGTCTTCAGCAGGAATAGAAAATTCTGCTTGACCAGAACTTAAGGTAACTGAAACATCAAATTCTGGAACCTTAATTGTTTGTCGAGCAACTTTCTCGTGAACCGTACCTTCAGTATTCTGAGTCTGACCACCTGAATT
This sequence comes from uncultured Candidatus Saccharibacteria bacterium, assembly GCA_964633555.1. Classification (GTDB taxonomy): domain Bacteria; phylum Patescibacteriota; class Minisyncoccia; order Phycocordibacterales; family PALSA-1337; genus CAZGUZ01. The sequence goes on from CAZWGR010000009.1 coordinate 390, forward strand.
CCACGAACCAAACATCATCGGCAAGGCTGTAAGTATGCCGAGTGCAATAATAAGAGCACCAAAAACAAGGGTTGTATGAAATCTATTCATACTTCTATTATACCCTACATTACCGAGTCATGCGCACACGAGTTATATCGCGAGGATATAAGAAATCCAAAGCCCATTCTGCCCCAATTCTGAGGCGTTTGCGGAGTGATGCAAACTTAAATAAGTAAACTGTTCGCCAAATGATCCATGCAATAAAACCACTAATGGTTATACCCATAATTTGACCTACAGCCTCGTAAGTTCCAAGCGATACAAGTACACCAGGCGAAGAAAACTTAAAGTCCTTAAAATCTGTTTTGAGTGTTTTGCGCATATCAGGATGAAGTGTATGCGCATTCTTCATAACAAGATCTTTAATGTTATATGCAATTGTTGCCGCTTGTCGCACAGCCACTTGAGCCATCATTGGATCTGGCTTTTCAGTTCCTGCAACATCTCCCAAAGCAAATATATCGTAAATACCCTCCACTTCGAGTGTTGGTTTAATAAGGATTCTTCCTGATTTTGCAAACTGAGCACCTTCAATATGCATTTTGACTGGCTTAACACCCGCAACCCACAAAGTTACAGCCGAATGAATTGCTGTTCCATTACCAAATTCAACGTGGTCATGTGTCACATTAGTAACTGTGGTTCCTAAATATACTTTTACACCCTTATCCTGAAGTCGTAAAAGCGCAGCCTTACGTACTGATGGAGCACACTGAGCCAAAAGGTCAGGAGCAGCTGATACAAGACTAATTGTTACCTGATCCTTAGCAATTCCAGTATTTTTGTAGTAAGCACAGAGAGTTTCTCGAACAAAGTCAGAAAGCTCGCCCGCCATTTCTACACCTGTTGGACCACCGCCAATAATAGCAAAAGAAAGGTGTGCAACTCGAGATGCATGATTATGAGATTGAGCGGCTTTTTCGCACTGATCAATGATTGCTGAACGAATATTGATAGCATCTTCAAGACCCTTAAGAGTCAAACCGAACTGCTCTGCTCCAGGGGTTCCATAAAACTGGGTTTCGGCACCAACTGAGACAACACAGTAGTCATAACTAAAATTACCAATTCGAGTCTCTACAACTTTTGCAATAGAATTTACGCCCACAACCTCAGATTCAACTATGTGAACATCCTCCCCAGCAAAAATTGTTCGTAGTGGCTCAACGACAGAGTATGGTGATAGACCACCTGTAGCAACTTCGTGTAAAAGAGGTGTAAAAACAAAATAATTAGTACGGTTAATAATAGTGAGCTTAATATGCTTACTACGAACTAAAGGCAAAAGTTTTCGGGCAGTATATACACCACCAAAACCAGCGCCGATGATAATTACATGTGCAGACATGCTTATAGTATACACCACGAATACTAGTACTTACGGATCACACCCTTCACAACTGCTCCAATACGCAAATCGTGTTCTGGGTAAATTGGCTTATAGTTTTTATTGGCAGGTTCGAGCCAAATGCGACCTGACTTTTTACGCAAATATTTCATTGTCCAGCCACCGTCAACTTCGGCAATAACAATGTCACCGTCTTTAGGTTCACCTTTACGCTCAGCAACGACTAAATCACCTTCATGTATACCGGCTTCTATCATACTATCTCCCTTAACTTCAAGAACATATGTTTTTTCAGGATCACGGACCAAGTATTCATCAAAACTAATGGTGTCGAGCATAGCTTCTTCGGCAATAGTTGGCATACCTGCTTCAACAAGACCGAGGAGCGGGACTTCATTCAGAAGACGTACAGGTAAAAGTCTGCCAGATGAATCTTTTTCAAGCACTCCTTGCTCTATTAACTTATGAACAATTTTGGAAACTGCATTCTTAGATTTTAATCCAATAAGAGTAGCTATTTCTTGATAGCTTGGCATGCGCTTTTCCCTCTTATAAAAACCAAAGATTGCATTTTTATAATCTGAAATCATACTAGAACATGAATGCTGTTAATGCCCCTGCAAATCGAGCAAAGAAGCTCTGTGTTTGAATTGGTCGAACCTTTGGGCGACTCGAAAGATTAGCGAGCTGAGCTACAAGAAAGCGATGTCGGCGAGCTTCATTCTTGTATGGAAGACCACGGATAATCTTGAGGTCAATCACATCATTGAGATTGTTGATTTCACGCTGAATTTCTTGAATCAAAGTTGTTTTGCTCATATGTTGTATTGAATTACTATGTATATAGTATAGGTGAACGACTGTTCACCGTCAACAACTTATGGGGACAACATCTACTCTAGAACACACTCCTACTGCGAGTTCAACACCTTTCGTGTATTTACCCCAACATAGCCTCGCTGATCTAAACCATTTTTCTTTTGGAGTTCAATTACTGCCGCTTTAGTTTTTTCACCATAGTATCCTGTTACTGGACCTGCATAGACTCCGAGCTCAATAAGCCTCTTTTGAAGTTCACTTACTTCAGAGTTTTCCATACCGAATTCAAGGAAATTCTTAAACTCAAAGCGAGTACTTTGCTGTGGTGCTGTTGGAGTCACTTGTGGCACAATCTGAGGCACAACGTTTTGCGGTACTGGTACTGAAGCTGAAGTAGAATCAGTATTTCCTGAAATAATAGTATTGAGTAGTTCGCGAGTTAAAGGCCCAACCGCTCCTACACTTGGCAAACCATATTGCTTTTGCAATTCTCGTACACCTGCTAAAGTTTTCATTCCGAAGAAACCTGTTGGAGGAACATCCATCATTCCCTTTTCAAAAAGAATTGCTTGGAGTTGACGAACCTCATTTCCAATAGAACCCACGCTGAGCTGCTGTGTGAATATTCGACTTGCATTTGATGTTACCCCTTGAGAAGGGCTCGGTGCTGGAGTAATACTTGGTAGGAGTGTTGATGCTGCAGCTCGTACTGATGCTGGTGTTATTCCAACGTATGTTCTGCTTGATCCCCCACGTCGTGAAGATGTCGTGGTAGGTGTAACGGGGACTTCTTCGACAGGTGCAATTTGTGTTGTGAATGAATCGATAGACGAAGTCGCTTCATTCGCATATGCATCCAGACTAAGCACTCGGTAATAATATGTTGTACTTGCAATAAGACTCGATAGAGTAAAGCTATGTGAGGTTACCAATGAAGAATCGAGTGTCGACAAAGATCCGAGGCCAAGTGTTGTTCCATATTCTATCTGTGAGTCTGAAGCCTCATTGGTTGTCCATGTAATAAGAGCCGCGGTTGAACTTGTACTTGTTGCAACAACACTACTAATGATTGGACTCGTTAGATCCGCCGTAAGATTTAATAGTGTTGAAACCGTATTGGCGTTTCCAGCTAAATCTGTATATGTAGTTGTTCCCAAGACAAGATTCACAGCTCCACCTGCAACCGGAGTCACATTAAATGTGTATACACTTGCAGAAGTCGTGGCGAATGAACCCACGGTTCCATTTGTCACAGAAATATCATGGATTCCAAAACCATATATATCGTTTATTCCAGTAACAGTAACCGTTGTACCCGCAGAACCGATAGTACTTTGATCGGCAGTAAGAGTTGCCGTCGGAGCTGTTGTATCAACTGTTATTGTTGTAGCACTTGAAGTTGCACTATAATCAGAACCCACTAGTTGCACTACTGAAATTGCATAACTACCGTCAGCTAATGACGAAGAAGTAATTGCCCATGTACCGCCTGACTCAGAGGCAGAACCAATGAGCGTACTACCACCCTGATACAAATACACCGTAGCCGAAGTTGATGCTATACCTGTAAATGTTGGAGTTGTATCACTCGTTACTCGATCGGAATTTGAAATTCCGGTATCTGAAGCCGAAGAAAGTGATGGTGCAGCAAGTGTGGCAACAACTGTCTGAGTGGTTGTTGCTGCCAATGTAGTAATTGTAGTACCACTTGATGTTGCGGTATTTCCTGATGCATCAGTTGAAATAACCCGAACATAGTACAAAGTACTTGTTGCAAGGCTTCCGATAGTAATATCATGCGATGTTACAAGTGAAGGACTCAATGAAGACAATGTTCCATAACTCAAAGTTGTTCCATACTCTACTCGTGAATTAGCAGCCTCATCTGTAGTCCATGTCACCCTAAAGTTTGTTGTGGCTGTACTTGTTGCAGTTACACTTGAAATAACTGGGGGTGTTGTATCGGCAAGAGCTGAAGTTGTGAATGTTGCGACAGTTGTAGTTGTCGCATTATTTGCGGCATCAAGAGCGCGGATTGAGTAATAGTATGTTGTGTTTGGTGTAAGACCAGTTACTGTTGTGCTGTGTGTTGTAAGGAGTGATGACGTTGTGGCTGTGGTACTTGATACACTTACTGTGGTGCCGTACAAAATAGTACTATTTGCTGCCTCATCTGTAGTCCAAGTAATCGTTACGGTTGATGTAGCTGGCGAAGCAACGATACTACTTAAGACTGGCGGTGTTGTATCGGCAATTTCTCCCGTACCTACAACAGCTGAGTTTGTTGTTCCTGAACCAGTGACTGTCTGAACCTTGTAGTAATACTGTTGACCCGTTTGAACGTCAAAAGTATCGACAAAACTTTCAGTAGTTGAACTCAAGTATTCAGAAACTACATTTTGAGTAAAGATATTATTTGTTGCACGCACCAAGTACACGTCTGCAGAAGTTGGCTCATTATTATCCCATGTAACAGTTACAGTATTGCCCACTCGATTAACAGAAACATTCGTTGCGGCATCTGGACCATCAGTAGTTGGGAATTCTGTATCAAGATCCCAACTTGATTTCCAAGGAATAGTCATGATGGTTCCTGTACCCATAGTAATCGGCAACCACACGTGTCGACTTCCATACAATGAACCGTTATTTACATCGGCATAGCTAAATCTATCTCCCATGTAAATGTAACTACCTGCTCGACCAGGAATTTCGAGAATGTGTGTAGTCTGTGATCTAAAGGCAATAGTATAATCCTCTTCTACACTTGGAACAAATGGATTAACACGAGTTGACCATGTTCCAAGAACACCCGTAGTTGATGTTGCATAGGTATTCATGTTTGGCGCCCAACCTGAAAGTCCTGAAGTCACCAAATAGTGAATACCGTTTTTAATAAACATAGCCGGGGCTTCTCGGCCATTGTGGTTTGCTGGGTTTAAGAATGTTGCTGTTGTATCAAGGTAATCATCGGTAAGTAAAGATATAAAGAACTTTGTATTGATACCGTTTGAGTACAACAGATATGCCTTTCCATCGGCATCTTTAAAGAGGTTCATGTCATTGAGACCCTCTCCATTTGGATTGTATGTTGTCGATGAAATTGTAAATGGACCCGTTGGGTTATCGCCGTATGCAACAAATGCTCGAGAGTTTGGATAACTAATCACATTGTGACCCCACATAACATACTTACTTGTCGTAGCATTGTAAATAACGTGTGGTCGCTCAATAATATGCAATCGTCCACCGTAAATAATTGGCTGTTCTTCGGTCCAGTTCAAAAGATCATTTGATGAGTATACAGATACTCCGACAGCTTCAATTTCTGGACTATCAGTATTCATAATCTGGCCATACCAATAGTATTTGCCACGTGTATACAAAATATTTCCATCGTGCGATTCAATAAGTCGACTGTTCATATCGTACCAATCTGCTGCGGGGAAAAATCTTCGCTCAATTGAAATTCGAGCGGTAACTGAAGGCTCTGATACAAAGTAGTCCCCACCAACATTACTTACAGCAATAGCAATGACTTGCGATGTTGTAGAAACTCTAAACGGACCAGTATAAAGCTGAGTCGTTCCCTGTGGTATACCGCCACTAAATACTGGAGTTGTTCCGTCAGTTGTGTAATACAAGGTTGCATCGGTTGTTCGACTTGACAGTCGCACACGAACCGGATCACGATAATATCCTCCTCCAGGAGAAACTCGCGGAGCAACTGGAATAAATGGCGATGATGTTCCTGCTAGACCTATGATTCTAAATTCTGCCAAGTTTGCACTTGAGTAATCAGCGGCAACTAATCGCAAATAACGATATGCTTGGCCATTACTATTTACAGGTACTTCTGTTACATGTCGCTGTGGGAAATATGGTGGTGTATACGGCGTAGTACTTGCAACAGTATGAATTGTAGTCCATGGACCAGTTGTAGAACTCACATTAGAACCCTGGAGCTGCACTCCATACACACGAGCGGTGTAACCTCGGCGTGGTGCCAAACCAATTGCAGTAGGAATAAATGCAGCCTTAGCATCAACGCTGGCATAAGCACCTGAAACTGTTGCAGAGTCCCACCATGTCTCTACGTTGTTATCGTAAAGTTTTGCATAAGTGTTTCCGCTGTTAAGATAACTTCCGGCTGTTCCATTTTGATATGCAGGGTGAACATAGAGTTGAACCTCTCCATCAACATCGGCCAAAGGACAAGCTGAAGTTGTAAATGAACGAGTGGTACCGTAGCGTGTACCGGCAACGTTTGTTGCATATGCTCGATAGAAATATGTTGCTCCGCAGGCCAAATCACCCGTAACAGTTGTTGTGGCAAAGTCTCCGACACCAGATGTTCCTAAGATGGTAGATGTAGCACCAAATGTTGTCGTAATGCCATAAGCAATTCCTCGAGCAGTTGTACTTGCTCCACCATCTGATGTTACCGATCCTGCAAGCAATGCTCTGAACGAATAAACCGTTGTCGAGGCCAAAGTAGTTACCGTAGGTGCAGTTGAATTAAGCACAGTAACATTAACCGCTGTTGATGTTGCTCTATTCCCTGCAATATCTTGAACTGTGGCAGTAAGTGTGTGTGCACCATCAGTAGTTGTAAGCGAGTTCCATGTAATTGAATATGGAGATGTTGTTCCAGACGAACCTATTGGAGAGCCATCGAGATTAAACTGCACCGATGTAACCCGAACGTTATCAGTTGAGGTTGCTGTAAGGGTAACTGAACTACCTACAAGCGTTGCTCCGGCAGATGGAGCAGTCATTGTAACTGCAGGTGCAATGACGTCTGCTAAAACTGTAACTGATGTTGTTGCTGAACTGAGTGGATCAGTAATGATCAAAGTACCAGTTGCAGAACCGGCATACAAAACAATTGATGCTGACAAAGAATCGGCGACACTCTGTGATTGAATTGCCGCTCCATTACCACCAGTCACTGTAAATGTAGGTGTTCCTGGGGTTCCTGTTGACCAACCTGTGGCGTTACCTGTAAGAGTAATACTTGTAGTTGCACCTTGCATAATTGTTGTTGTGCTTGGCGTAATCGTAATGAGCGAATTGTTAACGTTAACAGTAATTGTAGTAGAAGCTACATTACTTGAAGCGTCAGTAGCAATAGCCTTAATGGTATGTGTTCCATCTGCATAACCTGTAGTATTCCATGTAACACTGTGTGGCGACGTCGCCCCACTACTACCAACCTGCACACCATCAACTTGAAGCACAATTGAGTTGAGTAAAACATCGTCTGTTGATGAAGCTGTAATTGTTACAGCACTACCCAAAACAGTTGCATCTTGTAATGGCGCAGTAATCTCTACCTGTGGAGCCGTAGTATCAGCAGAAAGCGAAAAATCAGCGGTAGCTGTATTTGATGTTGAAGAGCCTGCGGCGGTGAGTGTTCTAACTCGATAAAAATAGCTTGTATCATTAGTAATCTCTGGATCATTTAGAGATATAGTCGTTGAACCGAGCAATAGTGCACGTAGATTTTGTGTAAAGTTAATATTTGTCGCTCGCTCAAGATAATTATCAAAAGCTGTTCCATTAGTATTCCATGAAAGATCCACTGAAAGTCCATTTTTAATGGCGGCCAAACTTGAAACTGTTGTTGGTGGTGTTGCTGTAACAAAGAATGAATCAAGATTCCAACTTGAATACCATGAAATCGACATCGTATTTGCAGTTGGGAATGTGATTGGTAACCAAACAAATCGTGAATTATACAAAGAACCTGTTGCATGTGCAGAGTTATCAAATCTGTCACCGATGTATACAAATCCATCGGTTCTACCTTCAACCTTGAGCACCTCACTTGGCTGTGAAGCGAAGCCTGTCGTATTATCAAACAAACCACTACTCTGAAATGGATTTACTGGGTATGAATATGTGCCGAGTGGTGATGATGATGTTGAGTACTTTGCTAATGTATGTGCAAAAGTAGCACTGGTACTTGCTGTCATCAAATAGTAAACGTCTCCGTGCCTAAACATCACAGGAGCTGCTCTGTTGGCCAATGCAGCAACGTTCACAAAGCTGCCTTGTGGAGACAAATAGTCGCTACTCAACTGTGCAACGACGATACGAGTTGTATCAGAAGAAGCATGAGCGACATAGCCGGTTCCATTATCATCAACAAAAAGATCTAGGTCATTGTTTCCAAAACCACTAATATCAAGACGTGTATTATAAACTCTAAAAGGGCCGTATGGATTTGAAGATGTTGCAACCATCGCTCTTCCTATTGTGGCATTTCGTGCCCACATAACATACGTACTACTTGCAGCATTATAAATAACTCGTGGGCGGGTATATTTAACACTCGAAGAAGCAATCATAAAACCTTCGTACTTCCAGTTCAAGAGGTCATTTGATGAATATGCCACAATACCACCAAGTTCTACTTCTGGAGTACTATTATTGTACGATTCTCCGTACCAATAATACTTGCCGTTTAAATAACTAATTCCTCCAGTATGAGCGTCGATTAGCTGGCCGCCAGTTATATTCCTCCATTCATTTCCAGGGGTAAAGTTTGGTGCAATATAGAAATACGCAGGATCAGAAACCTCAGAAGAATTTGTGCCGCCAAGTACCGATATTGCTTTAATTGTAGTAGTTGCTGTGCTCGTTATTAAAAATGGATATGTGTATGCCTGTGTGGTCCCTTGTGGTACTCCAGCTGTAACAACTGGTGTTGTTCCGTCAGTTGTATAGTACAAAGAAGCATCTGTAGTAAGGCTCGCCAAAGTTACCAAGGTTGATGTTGCATAGCGGCCACCATGAGGGGTGATCGTAGGTGTAACTGGTGTATACGGAGTACTACTTGAAGCAATACCAATCATGCGCAATTCTGCAACTGAACCGTAGAAGTTGTTCTGGGTTAATACTCGGTAATAACGGTAATATTGACTTCCTGTATCAATAGAAATTTCATTGAGCTGCCGCTGCGGGTAATATGGTGGCATGCTTGGCACCGTATAAATTGTTGTCCAAGGCCCTGTAGAAGAACTCACGTTAGCACCTTGAACAATTGCACCAACGAGTCGGGGCACATAGCCTAAACGAGGAGCAATTCTAATTTTTGTAACCTTAGCTGCCGACAAAAGATCGAGACCGACGTAACCTTGTGCAACCGAAGAGTCCCAATGGGTTGTGAGGTCGCTATCAAAAACTTTAGCGATAGTGTTTCCATTGTTTCCGAAACTTCCCGCTGTACCAATTTGATACTGTGAAGCAATACTGAACTGGACTTCGCCAGTAGCAGCTTGAACTGAATTAGGTTGAGCAAAAACAGAGAGCGCTAAATAAAACAGCGCAGCAAAAAGTACTGGGGCTAGCTTATTCACCAGGCGATTCATACATATAGTATACCATCGACAATAATAAATTTAGGCTTATTTATTCACATTTTCTGAACGAGAACTCCAAAGCGTTAGCCCGATACCAGCAAGAACAATGAGGAGTGCGGCAAAATAGGTGGCGTTAGCAATTTGATCGGTATAGTTGAGAACTCCAAGCATGGTAAACAAAGTATTCCAATCATGTTCAACGGCATCACCACCCAATAAAGGTAGTATCATTCTTTGGGCATCGCCCATGTATACTGATACCTCAACCATACTCTGCCCCATCCACATAATTACAATTCCTGAAGAATAAAATTCGCGCCTCAGAAAAAAATAGCCTGCAATTATCAACGGAACAATGATTTGCATCGCTGAGCCTGCAATAAAATGAATGAACTTTCCAAAGAAAGCAGCCAGAGTGTGCCCTGCTTCATGAAAAATAAGATTAACCGTACTTATAATATGAAATTCTTGTGGTGTATGTATGGCATAAACGATATATACAATAGCAATGAGTGCACCGATGAGCTTTCCATAATGAATTTGCTTTGAGTACTCTTGCTCTATTGCTCTATATATAACCGAGACAGCGTTCATATGTGTATTATACACGAAGTTATGGCACGCATGTCGACCATATAACTAAAAAAGGCGCCCTCGGAAGGGCGCCCGTGCGATCGCTTGAGCGATCACTGCTCACTTAAGCGCTCTGGTTGCTGGCCCGCAGTCGCTTCTTTGTCGAAAGGTTGAAGGCGACAATCGTCATTTGAACTCCATTCAACAGTGCCGTCACCAGCACCATTCGCTTCCCCTGCGCGATCGACTCCAACCATCACTGGATTACTCCAGAATGGTATTGCCGATACAAACTGAACAGGAAAATCATTCATACTACGCTTAGAGTACACCCATGGATTGAAAGTAGCAACTATGCACATGTAGGTACGATGAGCCTATATACGGTATACTTATTTCATGTCAAAAGACTTTGATATTCTTATCGTGGGTGGCGGCCCTGCCGGAATGATGGCGGCTATTAGTGCCCGCGAGCACGACCCTAATGGCAAACTCACCATTGCTATTGTCGAAAAAAATGAAAGCCTCGGTAAAAAACTCCTCATTACGGGCGGTGGCAGATGTAATGTAACCAATGCACAATTTGATAATCGAAAACTCCTTGAAAAGTTTGGCGAGGCAGGAAAGTTTTTATTCTCAACATTTTCAGAGTGGAATTCAGAGGACACTATTAACTTTTTGAATGGTCGCGGGCTTGGAACAAAAATTGAAAACGAATTGCGTGCTTTCCCTATAACTGATTCTGCACAATCTGTATGGAATGTTCTTGTGCAAGAATTGGCAATTAAGAAAATTGAAATCATCAGCAATACTCCCGTGTCGAAGATTGAACGGTCCGAAAATGGCGCGTACACAGTTTCTTCAAAAAGTGGCTCTACATTTACCGCTCACAAAGTTATTCTTGCTACAGGAGGAACGTCACGACCCGAAACAGGCTCAACTGGCGATGGTTATGCTTGGGCAAAAAAGCTTGGCCACACAATACATACCCCAATACCCTCTTTGGTTCCACTTAAAATTAAAGATGCTTGGATTAAGAACGTCGCAGGGGTCTCACTTCCTTTAGTTAAAATTACCACCTTTCAGTTTGGCAAAAAATGTCAAAGCGTTCGTGGAAAAATACTTTTTACGCATGTTGGCGTAAGCGGCCCCACCATCTTAAATATGAGCAAACATGTAGGCGAACTCTTAGGTTATGGCGATGTTATTATCGAGCTTGATTTAGTACCCGAACTTGATTATGGAAAGCTTAATCAAAAGCTTCAGGATATTTTTAAAGTGAATGCAAATAAAATGTTTAAGAATTCAATTGGTGATATTGTTCCAACTACCTTAGCGCCTATTATTGTAAAGCTTTCAGGTATTAATCCTGAGATTCAATGCAATAGTATTACTCGCGAAGAGCGCTTGCATTGCGTTAAAGTACTTAAACATCTCCAAATTACCGTCGATTCTTTGCTTGGCACGGATAAAGCGATTATTACAAGTGGTGGCGTTGAACTTACCGAAATTGATTTCAAAAAAATGGAATCACTTAAAAGCCCTGGCCTTTATATTATTGGAGACATGCTTAATATTAACCGACCATCAGGTGGGTACAGTCTTCAGCTCTGTTGGACAACAGGCTTTGTTGCTGGGCAACATGCTGCTAACCAGGCTCTACTTCTCAAGGTCTAGAATATCATCGATACGAATTTGTTCTACGAATTCTGGAACGTGACTTACAAGAACCATTGCTCCTTGGTATGCATCAAGGGCTTCGGCAATAACAGGAATATGTCTAAAGTTAATATGGTTCGTTGGCTCATCAAGAATGAGTAGCCCTGGTCTTTGCAAAACAAGTCGAGCAAAAGCAACAAGACCCTTTTGCCCTTCAGATAAAGAACCAATTTTTGAGAAAATCAGATCGCCCGTAATTAAAAACCCAGCAGCAACTGCGCGCATATCTTGTTCAATCTTTTTATCCATCACTGACATGAGCGAATCGTACACTGAGTCTTCAAAATTGAGTGTAGAAAAATCTTGTCGATAATAACCAACGCGAATACCATCGAGAATCTTTGCCCCTGGATTAGCACCTGATGCAATAGATTCGAGCAAAGTACTTTTACCAATACCGTTTGGACCCTTAAGCAAAACATGCTTATTGCGACGCAATACTAGTTTAGTTGTGCGCTTTACGGGCTTATGCGTCTTTGGGTTTATAGTACTGAACTCAGTCACTGTTAAAATGTCTCCTACAATATCTGGCTGAGAAGGAATTTCGAAAGGTCGAATCGTGCGATCTTCTTTGCGAATATCCACCTTCTCATCTTCGAGTTCTTCGGCTCGCTCACGCATGCGCTTAGCTACAAGGCGCATTTGACCACCCTTATTAGCAAAAAAGTTTGCTTTATCTTTATTAGCCTGAATTTCTTTTGCCAATTGAGCATTTTTACGATTATCTTTTTCTACCTTTGCAGAAATTTGCTCAACCACATCAAAGTAGTTACCGACATATTGCTCAATTTTTTGCGTATATACATCGAGGTATAAAACTCCATCAGTGAAAGCATTCAAAAATGCAGCGTCGTGCGAAATAACGATAACGGTTTTTGAATATGCAATAAGAAACTGTGTTAAGTGATCAATGCCCGCAGCATCAAGATTGTTTGTAGGCTCATCAAGGAGCAATAAATCAGGCTTTTGAATAAGAGCCGAAGCCAAGAGTAATCGTGCCTGCTGACCACCAGAAAATGATCGAACAATTCTTTCAAGTGGCGCATGAAGTCCAACCACATCAAGAACCTCTTGTATGCGTGGATCAATATCATAAAGCGGCTCATTCTTTGGTCGTAAACCCAAAGCTGCAGAATCAGCAAAAGCTTTTTTAAAGAAATCACGCACAGTTAAATCAAGTTCATTCCGAGGAATAACCTGACGAGACAGAGCAATTGTTACACCCTGACCAATATGCACAGAGCCAGATTCAGGCTTAAGGGCACCGATAGTGAGCTGAAAAAGTGTACTTTTTCCTGCACCGTTCTGACCCATAATTGTTGTCTTTGAACCGCGGCGCAAAGAAAAATTGACCTCATCTAGGATGGTCTTATTGTGGGAATATTTAAATGTAAGTTCTTCAAAGCGAAGAATTCCTGAATTCTGTGACATAAATTAATGTGTGTGATGTGTATGACGATGAGAATGCTGTGCCTTATGTGAAGTCTTAGTTTGAGGCTTCTGCAACTTTTTTACCAAAGAACAATCATTGCAAATTCCAAAAAATTCTACTGAATGCTGTGTGATTGTAGAAAACTTATGTGAGCTTTTTAATGCTTCCTTTCCAAGGTTATCGGCGCATACATCGACATCCTCGACAGTTCCGCAATCTTCGCACACAACATGGTGATGGTGTGGCAAGTCTGCTAATTCATAGCGCACAGAACGATCCTTAAAATGAACATGGTTTGCTATTCCCTTTTCAACAAAAGATTCGAGTGTTCGGTATACCGTTGCTCCATCAATACTATTCTTAAGCTCTGAACTTACATCGGCCATTGTTACTGGTTTACCCTTTCGCAAAACTCCAAAAACCTTTATTCGTCCTGGGGTTATGCGAAAACCAGCCTGTGAAAGCGCTTCTTGAGCATTAATCATATATACACCATACAATGATTGCGACTAGTTTGCAAATATGAACAACACAGGTACTTATGTGTGCTAGTTCAAAAAAAGCATACATTGTCAGATTAATGTTGTATAATATAGAGGTAAAATTATTTCAAATCCACTACTATATGAACAACAAAATCATCATTTCTCTTGTAATCGTAGCTGCCCTTGCGGGAGGTATTTACATTATTATGCAACCGCAAAAACAGCTGTACCCGAAAAAGTGAGTCAGCCTAATGTTCCCGCAGTAGCTACACCAGCAGCTACAACAACAAAGACTGTACCAGCACAGACAACAACGACTGCGCCAAAGCCAGTTATAGCAGCTCCTGTTACAGTGCCTAAAGCTCCTGTGGTTACACCTACCAGCCCCGCCCCTGTAACAACAGCTCCTGTTACACCGGTTTCAACAGTAAAAACAGCTACAATGGCCGAAGTTGCCACACACGACAATGAAGCTAGTTGTTGGAGTGTGATTGATACAGGTATTTATGACCTTACAGAATGGATCAGCAAGCACCCAGGTGGCTCACGCAATATCATTAAGATCTGCGGTATTGATGGCACAGCAGCTTTTGTACGAGAACACGGAAGCAGTAAAAAGGCAGCAGCTGCTCTTGAGAACTACTATTACGGAGAAGTTAAATAGTTAGAGCAATTATCACTAACCTCATTCTACTAATCTCATTTTTATGAATACTCTACAAAATGTTCTTGCACGCATGCATGCTATCCTTGATAAACTTACCCCTTATAGTACAAGCGTACTTCGCATAGTTATTGGCCTTGTATTCATTTACTTTGGATATACAGGAATAGTAACACCCGATATGTGGGCCGGCTTTGTTCCAGAATGGACAAGCTTTTTAGGAACACCCGAGAAACTTGTACAGCTCCACGGTATTGCTGAAGTGGCACTTGGACTCTTACTGATACTTGGAATTCAGACTCGTATTATTGCACTACTCCTCTTTTTGAACTTAGCTCATATCATTACAACTCTTGAATTTGGCCCAAGTATGGTTCGTGATTTCGGTATCCTCGCTGGACTCTTTACACTCACTGCAACTCAACCAAATAAAACTGCTCAGAATACTAATTAAAAATAGTAGAACGAGTAAGTTTGCGATACAGACCAAAGAGAACAACCGATACGCCGATAGCCGCAACAATGGTTATCGGTGTTATTGTTACCAAACTATTAAGCACAATTCCTGTTAAGCCCCATGTCAATGCAATGGCATAACCACGAATATCGTGTGCTTTATACAAAGTGAAAGAAACAACAATAAGAGCAACACCCAGAATATATGCTCCGTATAAAATATTTGAACCAGGAATATTTAAAGCTTCGCTCACAATGAGTGTAGTTGCAAGAGTAATCCAACCTGCATAAAGGCCAGTAGGAAGACTTACAAACCAAACATATACTGCATCATTTCTATGTTCATTTAACTGCCATAGTGCCCTGTATGCTGTTGCTACCGTAAGAAGAGCTACACCAATTTGTGACCAATCGATATTAAATTTGAAAATATAACTCCAGAGCCCCGCAAGAAGAAGTGAACAGAGGAACCATGGGCGTACACCGTATACATGATAGTGTTCACGCCAACGCATACGCAGCTGAAGAAAAGCAAAACCGAGTACCCCGGCATAAATAGGAAGCCAAATAGAGAACATGAGCGGTAAAGGCGTAATTAATTTAATTGAATTACTCCCCGTAAAGTCTGCAGTGAGTCCCAAAATTGTTGCAATAATGAAACCGAGAAAATATATGATATGCATGTATATATAGTATCACACCTTTACTTATCATCATTTTTGTGATATTTATAGATTAGAGAAAGGAAGAATAATGAAAGAGTTCGAAGTGATAAATCTTAGGAGAAGTACCGTTGGTGGGCTTCTTGTGAAGCAAAAACTACTCCCCGACCCATTTGAGTACAATGGGCGACGTGTAAGGAGAAGTAGGTGGAGGACGGTTTTCTCCCTTGCGGTTGTGATCGCCATGGGTTATATATTTACAACGAACCTTGTTCCAAAAACCGTGAGTGTGGTCTCGGGGCTTGTCGCCTCAGTAGCCGCAGTCTACAACTTTGGCCGCTGGATGCAGCACTCAGCCGCCCGGCGGAGGGTGTATAAGCAGTGGACGGATGCTGTTATCCTCGAGGGCCTGCTCAGGCGTCACTCACTTGATGCAGCCTTTGGGTGTTGCACTACGATTGATGAAGTCAATCGCGTACTCAGTCAGTGGCGAGAGGCGCAGAAGAGCGACACTCGTTGCTCCTCTGAGGCAGTCCGCCGCGCATTCACAGAACGATTCGAAGAAACTGTGGAGCAGATCTTTGGTACGACATGATCGTACCTCACACCCCGGCGCTTGCGCGCCGGGGTCTTTTTTTTAAAAAACCCATTCGCAATATTGTACCCAACAAAAAACCACTTACGTGGTTTTTTGTTATTACTATCTTCGCTTTGTAGTCTTCTTTGCTTTCTTAGTTGTCTTCTTTGCAACTTTCTTCTTAGAAGTCTTTTTTGAAGCTTTTTTCTTTGCCATTTGGAGGAAATTAAATTTATAATCGAACCAATATAAGTATAGCACTTGAATAAAAAATAAAAATATTTTTTACACTAAAAAGTGGACAACTCAAGAAAAATATTTCTGAGAAATTATTTATATTTATTTTTTACGCTTGTACTAACTCCAATTTTTTATTTCGCGATAACTTTTTTATTTCAGCTTCACGCTTTAATGCACTACTTCTATTTTTTGCAGATTCAACAAACATAATTTTGAGTGGTGGGGCTGAGCGCGTAAAGCGAGCACCTTTCCCTGCCACGTGCTGTTCGAATCGTCGCTCTACATTCGTAGTAATGCCTGTATAAATTTGATTACGTGCACAGAGGAGCATGTATACATAATAAACATTTTTGTTTTGAGGTTTATTATTATGCTTCATATGTTTGAGCTCTGTACTGACCGTTAAACAAACTGGTAGTTAAAAGCCCTGTAATTGCTGTGCTTTTTTATATGAAAGCGGACCAAAGATTCCTGTGCCTGTAGTTTGGCCGAGTCCTTTTTTCATGAGTATAGTATACCATCACCTATACCATATCTGACAAAAGTCTTTGCACATCCAAATCACTCAATGATTCATACACATTTTCCCAAAGCTCGAGATTTGTCTGAGCCCATTTTAAGTAACGCTCGCGGGCACTATCAGTATAAAAATAGATACCAGCATCGAATAGTGGCCGTTGCTCTGTAATAATCTTGTGTGCTAATTGTTTAATATCAACACTGTTTTCTTGAATATATTTGCCTGTAAAAAGAATCGGCGTAATTGGCAATGCTTTAAATAGAGTGTCTGCATCACTTAAAGCCATTGCTTCTTTAGAAATATTCTTTCCACGATTGCCGGTGTGTTCTTCGAGAATAATATTTTCAATTGTTTCTTGATCGAGTGACGAATACTGGCATTCAGAAAGAATTTGTTTTCTTAATTCAACTCCACGCTCAGGAGCAGAATTTTGCTCGATGAGATAATTAATATCGTGCACCAGCGCAGCAGGTTCACATAAAAAACTATTTGCTTGCAAGGCTTCTGCGAACTCTCGCGCTTTATGAGCCACAAAGCGAATGTGATGAATTCCATGAAACAAAGCTTTTTGCCCCCGCTCCGCGTAAAGTTTTTCTATTCTTTCTCTTAGTGCAGTAACTTGCTGGTTATATTGAGTTTGGTCCATA
>CAZWGR010000010.1:0-15881 GCA_964633555.1 uncultured Candidatus Saccharibacteria bacterium
CTTAAACATAACAGTAATAAAGGGTCGCGCCTCTTCTTCTGAAATATAATCAATGACACCATACACTCGCGGAGTAATTGACGGTATATACACAGGATCACCAATATTTACCCGAGTACCTCGTGGCAAAGAAACTTCATAAACTCCTGCTCCCTTTCCTACTGCTTGAGCTCGAACACCTTGCCCTAAAATAACTTCATGGCGAGATTCTGGCGAAGAAAATAATTCGACGATAGAAGTATCATCATAAACAGTTTGTACAACACCGAGCACAACATGCGAATGCGATGAAACCAAAGCACCAGCCTTAACACCATTTTTACTACCCACATCAATTACCATCGTGTCATAAGGTGATCGTGGTGGTGTTACGAGCACTGCTCCAATAAGGGTTTGAACTTTTTGAGTATCGCGACCCCACGTTGATTTAAGTTCAGCATTCTCGCTTTTAACCAAAGCTAGAACCGCTGTCTCGGTTTTAAGTATTTCATTTTCATCGCGCAATTTTTGATTTTCAAGAATGAGTGTTTGCTTAAATGAAAAGTATTTTCCGAAGCCTGACTCTCGGATAATTGCCCAGCCACTCCATAATGGGCGACTCACCGTATGTGCAATAGAACCAAAAAAAGTTGGAAAAACAAAAGCAATTAAAAGAACGGCCGCACAGAAAATACCTGCTATAAATGTATAAGGGATCTGTTCACGTCGTCTACTTTTTTGGAGGTAATTCGTCATCGTTTTCAATAAGAACATCACGATAAGCGTCTATGTCTTCAAGAATGATTCCTGTACCACGAGCAATTGCAGTTAAAGGATCTTCCGCAACATATACAGGCAATTTAAGTGTGTCTGCAAGTAATTTTGCCAAGCCTTTAATGAGTGCGCCGCCACCGACAAGATGAATTCCTCGGTGCATGACATCAGCCAAGATTTCTGGAGGAGTTGTTTCAAGAACCTCTTTAGTTGCATCAACAAGGCGTTCAATAGAACCTGCCATAGCCTCACGAATATCAGCATCAGTAACAATAACTTCACGAGGCAGACCTGTAATTAAATCGCGACCTCGAATTGCCGTTTCTGCAGGTTCGCCAGGCAAAACATTACCAATGGTGTGCTTAATATATTCTGCTGTTTTTTCGCCAATGAGAATTTTAAATTCATTGCGAATATACGACATAATGTCAGCGCTCAATTTATCACCGGCAATGCGCAAATTTTTTGAGCGAACAATTCCACCTAAAGAAATAAGTGCAATGTCGGTTGTTCCGCCACCAATATCGACAACCATATTTCCAACAGGATCATGCACAGGCAAACGTATACCAATTGCTCCAGCCATAGGCTGTTCAACAATGTATACTTCGCGAGCTCCTGCATTACGAGTTGCATCACGCACAGCGCGAACTTCGACATTGGTTACTCCAACAGGAACACCCACAACAACACGGGGACCGAAAGTCTTTTTTGAATGTTCTTCTGCTCGGCGAATTAAATAAGCGAGCATTTCTTCGGTAACTTCGAAGTCTGAAATCACACCTTCTACAAGAGGTCGCACTGCTGTAATATGCCCTGGAGTACGACCGAGCATATCCTTAGCTGTTTGCCCTACAGCAACAACTCGGCCAGTTTTTTGATTAACCGCAACTACTGAAGGCTCATTAACAACAATTCCCTTTCCACGAACATAGACAAGAGTATTAGCGGTACCAAGATCGATACCGATATCATTTGACGTAAGTCTATAGAATTTTCTGAGTAAGTCCTTCATCAGTTTCGTGGGTAATTTTTCCGGTTATTCTTTCGAGGCATTCGTATCCTCCTTGTGCTAATGTTTTTTCACTCACCACAACTCGCCATGGAATTCCAATTAAATCTGCATCAGCAAATTTTTCTCCAGCTCGAGCATCGCGATCATCACAGAGCACATCTATTCCTAATTGAGTGAGCTTATCATAAAGTTTTTGAGTAGCTTCGGCAACCTTACCAGCTTGGTCAAAAATTGGTATAAGGTGAACCTTAAATGGTGCAACAGCTACAGGCCACACAATACCTTTTTCAGTACTCATGAGTTCTGCAATGACACCCATAACGCGACCAGGACCAATACCATATGAACCCATAATGACAGGCTTTCTATCACCTTTTTCATCGGTATACGTTAATTCAATAGGCTCAGAGAACTTAGTGCCGAGACTAAATATATTACCCACTTCAGCAGCTTTCTTTTCTACCATTTCAGCTTTTGAAAGACCGAGATCTGCCAAAACTTCATCATTATAAACTTCACTATTTACTGCAATCTTTTTACCTTCATGAACATAAATTATATCTTCGCCCGCATCTGTTACTGTTTGGAATTCATGTGAGTACTTTGCAAAAGTTCCGCCACTTGCAAATGTTACATATGTTTTTTCACCAAGACCAACTCGTTCAAAAACTTTTATGTATGCCTGTTTAAGCTTTTCATAGAGCTCACCATGTTCTTCTTGTGTTCGAGCAAATGTATACAAGTCTTTCATCACGAATTCGCGAGAGCGCATAATTCCTGACTTTGCTCGAGTTTCATTTCTAAACTTAGTTTGGAACTGATATACAGATTTTGGCAAATCACGATATGAGGAAATATAGTTTTTCATCATCACAGACATTGGTTCTTCGTGAGTAAAACCAAGACCAAGATCGGTTCCATTTTTAAGAGCTGTCTTAAACCATACATCAACCACTGAATCATCCCAGCGACCTGAATTTTTCCAAATTGCAGGATCTTGAAGTGCTGATAGTGTAACTTCTTGGCCACTAACAGCATTCATTTCTTCGCGAATGATACCAATGATTTTATTAAGCACCCGCAAGCCTAAAGGAAGATACGAATAAACTCCGGCTAGTTCTTTATGAACAAAACCACCACGAATTAAAAGTTGCGCATTCTTTGCAACTTCATCCTTTGGAGCTTCTTTGCGAGTTTTTGTAAATAAGAGTGACTGTTTCATAGTGCTATTGTACCTACTACTTGGTAAACCACAAGCGAACAATGTCGCCATACGTAACTATAAGCATAAGAATAAGGAGTAGAGCGAAACCAACCGTATTAAGAGTATTTGCAACTATTGGCTTAATTTTCTTGCGAATAATGCTTTCAATAGCTACAAAGAGCAATCGACCTCCATCGAGCGCTGGGAATGGCATAAGGTTAATAACGCCAAGGTTAACCGATATCATAGCGGTAAACATCAATAAATAAGTAATACCGAGTTTTGAAGCATCACCAACAAGACCAGCAATACCGATAGGACCAGAAACCTGAGAAAATTCTGCAGTACCCTTAAATATTGTACCGAAGAAAGTGAGTAAACCAGTTGCTGTATTCCAAATCATATTTCCTGCAAAACGAGTTCCCTCGATTATTGCATAGTGAATTGGCAGTGACATTGTTGCAGCTCTATCCATAGAAATACCAATAACATATGTCTGAGGAACAATAGTATTTGTTGGCGTTACAACTACTTCAGAACATTTGTCTTTTACTTCGTTACAGTTATAAACCACCCTTACAGATTTACCATCACTACCCTTTACCACACCTTGAACAATATCGGGAGTAAGATCGCGACCTGTAATTATTTGTGGGACCGAAGTATTTTTTTGACCAGCCACCTGAAGAACTTCTATAGAATCAATAATTGAACCTGGTTTAATTCCCGCTTTATATGCAGGTGAGTTATGCGCCACCGAAGTAACCATGAGCTGCGGCTCTGACATATATTGTGTATATGCAGGATAATCAGAATACGAAGCTGCTACACCAAAGCTAAAAGCAATAACAATAAGGAGCCAAGCAAAGATAAAGTTAAATGCAACTCCGGCCACCAAAACAATTGCTTGAGCCCAAGCAGGCTTATTCACAAAACTTCGTGAGGCATCGGCCCCATTCATTGATTCTTCATTGGGATTCTCGCCAAAAATGCGAACAAAACCTCCAAAAGGAATTGCATTAAGTGTGTACACTGTCTCACCATAGCGCTTACCAAAAATTCGAGGCGGAAAACCTAGAGCAAATTCATCGACACGAATACCCAATTTCTTTGCAGCAAGAAAGTGTCCGAGTTCGTGAACAAAAATAAGGACAGCTAGTACTACAAGAAAAAGGATTATGGTCATGTTAATTCATAATTTCTTTTTGTTTCTTTTCGAATGATTGCTCGAGCTTTTCATTTGTTTCATCAACAAATTTCTGTGCTTCATTTTTATGTCTAAAAGCATCATCCTTGCCTAAAGTTCCAGCTTTTTCTGCTGTTTGAAGATTTTTCATGATGTCGTCACGGTGTGAACGAACCTGCTTTTTAGCTTCTTCGAGCTTATCTTTTGCCATTTTTACAATTTGTTCACGACGCTCGCCTGTAAGTTCAGGAAAGTTAATGCGAATACCCTTATCGTCGACAGCAATAGAAACACCGAGTGAAGCAATAATAAGAGCCTTTTCAACATCTTTAACTGAACCCATATCCCAAGGTGCAACTCGAATAGAGCGTGGGCCTTCATTCATAATAGTAGCAACCTGACTGAGGGGCACCATAGAACCATATGATTCAACACGTACACCGTCTAAAATTGCAGGTGAAGCTTGATTTGAGCGAATACCCTGATACTCGCGCTTAAGCCATTCATCTGTTCCTGTGAGTTGTTTTTTGAAATTCGAAAAATCGTATGCCATATAGCCCTATTCTATATCCATACCCCCTCAAGAGCAACTATTACACAATACTTTTACTGAAGTGCTAAATACTCCAAAAGAATCTTTGGCGAAGCTCCCCTGTCTTCTATTGTTGTAAGTACTGTAATAAGAGCTTTTTTAAATGCGGCCGATGCTTTTTGCACTGAAAGTAATGATTCACACCATGAGCGAATATGGCCTTTATGTATCTTTTCACTTTCATACTTCTTTAAAATTCCTGCAATATAATTCAAACGATTACCCGTTGTAGCTTCAACAAAATCTTGTGCAGAAGGAAAACCTAATTCAATAAGCTCCGCATTACCCTCGGCCTGAACTCCGTGCTCAACAATGACAATACGAGATACTAATGTCGGCAATAATGTACCAACGGTATTCATGATAATAAAAAATGTATTATGTGGCTTTGGTTCTTCAAGAATTTTTAAAAGTGCATTTTGTGATTCATGCGGAATAGATGCAGTCGAAATAACCCACACTCTTTGTTCTTGTGTACCATTCATGAATGGTCTATCAGCATGCTGTGCATGGATAGTACGCACCATATCAATTGAAAGTGCTGGAGTATCAATTTCAATATAGTTTGGATTTCCTGAGCGAGTAATGCCGAGCTCTTCTAAAATCCATTCATTGAGTGCAGATCGCGTAGCCTGGAGTGATCCGCGTGAATGAATGACATATGCATGATGATATGATGAATCGTTTCGGCGTGGAATCATACTATTTCTTTGAGATAATAGTCTTTTTATAAGTATCGAGGTGCTCGAGAGCAATACCTGTTCCCTTAACCACACAGTAGAGAGGGTCATCTGCAAGTACTGCTTTTACACCTGTACGGCGGTATACAAGCTCGGGCAAATTGCGCAATTGCGAAGAACCGCCTGTCATAATAATTCCGCGATCAATAATGTCGGCTGCAAGTTCTGGGGGAGTTTCTTGCAATACATCTTTAATTGCTTTAATCATATCGCGCAATTCTTTACTAATAGCTTTTACAATTTCATTTGTTTTAAGCTCAGTAGAACGAGGAAGGCCCGAAACAAAATCGCGACCCTTTACCATCATTGAAAGTTCTTCATCAAGAGGAATTGCCGAACCAATGCGAATTTTAATGTCTTCGGCAGTTTTGTCTCCGATAGCAAGGTTAAGATTCTTTTTAATATAATCAGCAATTGCTGCATCGATTCTATTACCCGCACATTTAACCGATGTCGAAGCCACAATACCGCCCAAAGAAATTACTGCTACGTCAGTGGTACCTCCACCAATATCAACAACCATATGCCCTGCAGCTTCGTGAATTGGAATTCCTGCTCCAATAGCGGCAAGAATAGGCTCTTTAACCACATAAGCATTACGAGCTCCGGCTTTAAGTGTAGCTTCAATAACAGCACGGCGTTCGGTCGAAGTAATTCCTGCAGGCACCGATACAAGAACATCTGGCTTAAATATGCTCCATGAACCTAATGCTTTATCAATAAAATAGCGGAGCATTGCTTCGGTAACTCGGTAGTCTGCAATAACACCATCGCGCATTGGTCGATACGCAATAATACTGTCAGGAGTTCGGCCAATCATGTGGCGTGCTTCATTGCCCACTGCCAAAACTCTATTATCAAGTTCTGACACTGCAACAACTGAAGGCTCATTCAAAACAATGCCTTTATCAGGAACAAAAACCAGCGTATTTGCTGTTCCCAAATCAATGCCAAGTTTTTTAGAGAAGAAAGACATACCAGTACTGTATCAGATATATAGTCTCGACAACAAGTTATGTGTGTTGCGGAGACATAAAAATCTGCACAGCGTAGGTATACGTACGCTATACTTAGAGCATGACCATCATCGAAGTTATTCCTATTGCTAAAGGAGTGGGAGTAGAATCTCTCTCGTATTTTACGAGTCTTTCGGTGGCTCCTGGCGCTCTTGTTAAAGTGCCTTTACGATCAAAAATGGTGCCTGCTCTTGTTATTGCAGTGCATCGTGCCGAAGATATGCGGAGCGAGCTTCGTAATGCGGATTTTAGTCTTAAAAAAATTGAGGGTACAGTAAGCGATTCTTTTTTAACGCCTGAGTGGTTTAAAATTGCTTCTTCTTTGGCCCATTATTACGCCACAACTACGGGTTCAATGCTTCATGCAATTACTCCACAATCACTCTTAGTTACTGCTTCAAAAAATCCCGAGGCTTTGCGCAAACCTTTTGGAGTCAATAAAGTTTTACATACCGAGCATGCCGATTCGCAAATACCATCCGTTGCCCAAGGTCACCCAACTCTTCCTACCCCACCCCAACCAAGCTTTAAAGGCGAAGCAATGCAAGGTAGTGATGCAGATCGCTACAGTGCATACCGCAGTCATATTCGCCAAGAATTTGCACGCAAGAATTCTGTCTTTATTATGGTGCCAACACATGAAGATGCTCGACGTACGTATGATGAAATTGTAAAAGGTCTTGAAGGTTATATTTTTATTCTTACAAGCTCAACTACACCTAAAGAACTTGTACGCATCTGGACCACAGCCACTGATTTATTGCACCCTATCGTAATCATTGGTACGGGGCAATTCTTGTGTATTCCTCGAGATGATATTCGAACTCTCATTATTGAGCGTGAGAATTCACGCCACTATACATTACAGCACCGCCCTTTTATTGATATGCGAGTATATGCCGAAGCATATGCGCGGCACAAAAAAATTACTCTAATTATTGGTGATACGGTATTGCGCACCGAAACTCTGTATCGCACGCAGAGCGGAGAATTCTTACAAGCAAATCCTTTTGCTTTGCGCGCACACTCTACGGCCGAAGATATTGTTGTTGATATGCGCGATGAAGAGCAAAGTGGAGCGAGCGGAGGGTCGTCTCGAAAATCCTTTAAGGTGCTTTCGCACGAAGCTGGTAGGCTGTTGGCTGAAACCAAAGAAAAGAGCGAGCGCATGGTAATTCTTGCGACTCGTCGCGGTTTAGCGCCATCAATTGTTTGCGGTGATTGTCATAATATTGTTATGTGTTCAGTTTGCAGTATTCCCGTTGTTTTGCATTCGTCTTCGAAAGGTTCTTTCTTTATGTGTCACCGCTGTGGCGAACGACGTTCTGCCGATGAAGCCTGCGGAATTTGTGGTGGCTGGAAACTTGGGACAGTTGGCATTGGTATTGATCTTGTACAACAAAAAGTAGCCGATGAAGTTCCTGATATTAAAATATTCAAAATTGATTCAGATACTGTCAAAACTGAAACGGCTTTAAAAAATACCATAGCAAAGTTTTACGATACGCCAGGTAGTGTTCTTATTGGCACTGAAATGATGCTTCCCTATTTACGCCAGCCTTTTGAGCACAGCCTTATTGCTTCAGTTGATTCTTTGCTTTCAATTCCCGACTTTAGAATCTATGAAAAGATTCTTGTAACACTGACGCGCATTCGCTCATATACAACACGCACTTTTATTATTCAAACTCGCACACCAAAAGATTCTATTTTTGATTATGCTCGCAAAGGTAATTTAATAGACTTTTATCGCCGACACATAGAAGAGCGCAAACAATTTAACTACCCTCCCTTTACTACACTTATTAAAATTACTATTGAAGGTGAGCGTAAAAAGATATCCGATGAAATGCATGGCATACAAAATCTCTTGGCTCCGCACACAGTAGATGTTTTCCCCGCTTTTACTCATACTGTTAAAGGCAAGTATGTACTCCATGGCCTTATCGCAATTCCTAAAAATCAATGGCCGCACGAAGAGCTCATTACTCGCTTAAGAAATCTACCCCAACACATTACCGTCAAAGTTGATCCGGAGAGTTTGTTGTAATACATACAAACTCCAAAAATTGACATAGTACGAAATAAGTTGTAATGTAAACACAGAGAAAGGAATTGCTTGAAAAAGTTTACAATAAGGAACTACGATATTATCCGCCAAAGCGGGTACGTGTCCCCGGAAGATATCGATGCTGTCTACAGGTTCGGCAGTAGATTGGTCCAGAGTGACCGGGTAATACTTATCGCTCTCTTCGCAATCGGTATGCCAACTCTAGTTGGCATATTCAGTGTAATCACCGCCAATGAGTGGACCGACCAAAGGACTCTGGGCGTAAGCAGTATCGCAAACGTAGTTGGGATTTTGCTGGTGCTAGCAATCTTGCAGTACCGGGCATACGCCCAGCGCATGCACTACATCCGGAACCGAATGATTGAAATCGACGAATTCTTGACGGAAATCATCGACAACAGCGCCGAGCACCGAGGTTGGTTTGAAGGTTGCAAGGACCGAGAAGACTTCACTGTGGCTGTGCACAATGTCTTGCTCATGCACCTACACAGCCTTACCACACACGGCGACAATGAACGAGAACTCCTTGCGAAGTGTTTTGGACTCTTCAACATGAGTCCGGCACAAAAACACAGTTTGAGCTCTGCGATCACTGTGACCTAACGAGCACCCCGCTTTCGCGGGGTGCTTTATTTTTTTGTATTGTGTATAGTATTTATATGGAAAAAGAAAGGCTCGATATTGCTTTAGTTAATCGTGGTTTAGTAACGACTCGTTCACGAGCGCAAGAGCTCATTAGTCGTAATTTTGTCATTGTTAATGGAAAAGTCTGCACGAAAGCAAGTACAGCTGTGCTCCCTACAACAGAAATATCCATCACTGAAAATCTTAAATATGTAAGTCGTGGTGGCGATAAGCTTGAGGGTGCGCTCAAAAACTTTTGTATTAATGTAAATGGTCTGCATGCTCTTGATATAGGTTCTTCAACAGGTGGCTTTACTGACTGTTTACTTCAACATGGAGCACAGCATGTTATTGCTATCGATGTTGGTTCGCAGCAATTTTCACCAAGCTTGATGCACGATTCCCGCATAACGCTTTTAGAAAATACTGATATTCGCAAGGTTGAACCAGAACAACTTGCATATATACCTGACATTATTGTTATCGATGTCTCTTTTATTTCTCTTGAGCACATTATTCCCCTTTTACCCAAGTTTTCGCATACTCAAACCCACATCTTAGCTCTGATAAAGCCACAATTTGAGGTAGGAAAAGCCGAGCTCAATAAGAATGGAATCGTAACCAATGAAGAGGCTCGGAAGCATGTTTTAGCTTTAATACAAGCCTCTTTTGAACAATATGGTTTTGTAGTGCGCGGAATTATACCTTCAACAATCACTGGTGGAGACGGCAACCAGGAATACATCATACACGTGACAAAGTCTTAATTGTGTGATATTGTATGGTTAGTATGGACAATATGAACGATGACGGGCGGAAGCTTGCTGCCGCTCGCCTAACGCTCGAAAGAGCCGAAGCCGCGAGGCTAGGCCGAGAGCTTCGGGAACACCGAGAAGGGCTTGCCCTTCTGCCGGCCTTTTGGGCAACGAAGGCCTTCGGGGTTCTTTACGACGACCAGATGATCCGCGACGCAGCTCGATTGGACTGTTTCGCACACATCATGAAAGACTACTGGTGGTTCTTTACTGCTTCAGTAGCAGCCAGTGTCATAATCTGGCACAGGAATCAAACAATGTTAACGGTTCTGACTGTTCAAGCTTCGAACCTTGTGTCATGTGTGGTCCTAACCTACCTTGCATCATCGCAGCGAACCAAAATCCGCGATAGTCTCGTCAAGGACCTCAGGGTCCTTCAGGGTATCCTGGGGGACGAAGTCCTCCGGTGGCCCGAAGAATTCACGAATCGTGCAGATCTTGAGCGGGTGGTTGAGCAGTCTCTCATCAGTGTACTCGCATCTACTGGTTCACGACAAATTGTCAGCCGATGGATGCTGACCGAAAGCCTGACAGAGGAAGCTGAGAAGCGTTTCGGCTTCCACCTCGTTGAGGTAAAGGTCGCCCTTCGTAACTCACGAGCACAATATCGTGATGTAGGGTAAGTTCACCACACCTCCCCCGGGAGGCACACAGGGACCCTTTAGCGAAAGCTTAGGGTCCTTTTTTTATGTTCATAAATATGGTTTAATGTTTATATGGTAGAAATACTCCAATATGGAACACCAGAAACCGATGCAGTACTCCGCGTACCTGCAAAGGCTGTTCCTAACAAAGACATAACGTCACCTCGCATTCGCACTATCATTGCCGACTTGCAAAAAGCACTCGGCACACAACACGATGGTGTTGCTATTGCCGCACCACAAATTGGAGTGCCTGAAAGGATCTTTATCATATCTGGTAAAGTTCTTAAAGATTCTGATGCACAAAAATATGCTGCCCTACCCGACACTATAGTTTGCATTAACCCGGCAATTACCAAGCGATCAAAAGAAACTCAGGTCATGGAAGAAGGCTGCCTTTCTGTTCGCTGGATGTATGGAAAAGTTCGCCGAGCAAAACGAGTAACAATTGAAGCTACTGATGAATTCGGCAAAAAGTTTGAGCGTGGAGCCTCTGGCCTCTTGGCACAAATTATTCAGCATGAATATGATCACCTCGACGGAATACTTTTTATTGATAAAGCATTTGACCTTGAAGAAATTCCACCAACTGATGATGCTCACACAAGTAGCGATCATCCAAACTCAATTTAGTTCACAATAAACTACACTCGCAACACTTATGTCATTCGTAGAAAATCACACTCAACCAAACATAGGCAGCAATGTTTCTTTTACCTTTTTTGGCTCATCAGATTTTTCTGTGCATATTTTGAATGAACTAGAGAAGCTTGGTTTGAGGCCAAAGCTTGTCGTTTCAACTCCTGATAAGCCACGAGGTAGAAAAATGATTGTAACGCCTACGGTAGTTTCGGCTTGGGCCCTTGAAAGAGGAATTCCTGTACACCGCCCCGAAACACTTAAGACACCAGAAGGTGTTGCTGCAATTACTGAGCTTACACAAATACATGCTATAGATGTTTTCGTTGTCGCTTCATATGGAAAAATAATTCCACAAAATATTCTTGATATTCCTCGAGCACATGTTTTGAATATTCACCCTTCTCTTTTGCCTAAATACCGAGGAGCCTCACCTATACAAAGTGCCATGCTCGCCGACGATACACATACCGGAGTTTCAATAATTAAGCTCGATGCCGAAATGGATCATGGCCCACTTATTGGTCCACAAAAAGAAGTCCATTTTGCAGAATGGCCACCCTATGCTGAAACAGAAAAAATGCTCGCAGAAAATGGCGCGCAATTACTTGCTCAATGCATCGGTGGCTGGGTTAATAGAACCATTATAGAAAAGTCTCAGCAGCATGATCTTGCAACCTATACAAAAAAGATTGAAAAAGAGGATGGCTTAATTCCTTTCGAAGATATTATCAACATTGATACACTGCCTCGAGACGCACAGAGGAATATCTTTCTTAAAGTACAAGCATTTTCAGTATGGCCTTCGGTTTACTTTTTTACACCACAAGGCGAACGCATTAAAATAATTCGTGCTTCTTGGAATAACGATAGCTGTAGCATTGAAACGGTTATTCCCGAAGGAAAAAAGGAAGTGTCTTGGAGTGA
The DNA here is from genome assembly GCA_964633555.1 of uncultured Candidatus Saccharibacteria bacterium. GTDB lineage: Bacteria > Patescibacteriota > Minisyncoccia > Phycocordibacterales > PALSA-1337 > CAZGUZ01. Next base: position 12,227 of record CAZWGR010000010.1, read on the forward strand.
CTACAGAAAGAATATCTAAGGGAGTACATAAAAACCACCTGAATGGTGGTTTTTATGTACGTCGCACTATTACTTGACCACCTACTTTACCTGCACTTTATTTTCTGCATTTTCTTGAGTTCTGGCTTGTCCTGCAACTGACCAAGCATCGGCAATATCAGCCGCACGATTGGTAAAATAATACAATATTGTCCAAAATGCCATAAGCCCAACAAGGAGTATTGCGAGTGGCGAACTAATTTTTTGATGCCAGAATTCAAGTGTCATGGTGCAATTATTTTTATTCTTCAGAACCAAACATTCCTCGAATCATATTCTTGATGCGGGCACCTCCTCGGCGCATGAGTGACATCTTGCGATCTTTAGCATGTGTTAGTCGTCGCTCTGCTTCATCGCGAACTTTATCAATAGATGCATAGAGATCGGCAGTTTCTTCGGCTACATAAATGTCCTGTCCTCGCAAACCCGAAATGTGCACTTCGGCTCTAAAAACATCTCCATGTTTATGATGATCAGTTGTCTTACCTACTTCAACACGCACCAATACTGAGTCTGCCTTATCACCGAAAAACTTTTCAAGAGTCGAGATTTTGCGATTTACATAATCCGTAATTGAAGGAGTAGTTTCGAAACCGGTAGCTTTGAGTGTAATATTCATAAATTTTATATTATCGAACCACTAATACTGTAATCGCTTACCACCTTATTATACACCCGTCGTACCTACACATTCAATACTCGTACTTTCAACCTGTGAGTATCTTAAGGGCCACTATAGAATACTGTTCTATAATAGAAGCATAAACATAATAAATTATATGGATCATTCAATGATGATGGGGCCAACATTGTGGGGACTCGATGTAAGTTCACTTTTAATGCTTGTTTCAGGAGTTTTTTACGTTATTTGCGCAATCGTTGTATATCGATCATATCGTACCGAAAAGAGCGAGCTCATTGGAGCACTCCTCGCTTTTCTTGTATATCAATCAGTGAGTATGTTTTTTATGGGAGTAGAAATGCTCAGCCATAATATGTTCTACGGAAACATTGCCGGCTTTGCCGTAATTCTTGGTTCTGCTTATATGCTTAAATTCCCTTTGAGCAAATTCTCTGCTGGAATTCGACGTGGCATTTTCTTTATCGTACTCATCGCAGCCTTTGGTGTCATTGCTTGGTTTATGCAAAGTATTGAGCTACAAAAGCAGCTCATGTCATTTGTTCTATGGTACGACCTTGTAGTTAACGGAGTAATTGCTGGAGGATCAATCATCGTTTACGGTTTGAAAGTTCGTGAGAACACTCTAAGAGCAAAAGCCTTAACTGGTGGCACAGGCGTTTTGTCATGCTGTATGGTGGCTAATGGCTTTATGCTTACAGGATCTATGATTATTGGTTCTGCAGTTGGCTTCTTGGCCCCACTCTTTATTCTTGGCTCACTTAAGCTTGGTAAAAAGTCTGCGGGCAATAAGTAGGCTCGACAAAATTATCGCTCAAATTTTCTTTTAATTTTTACTCATGGAAAACACAACAGTAGAACGAATACTTATGTACATACTCGGAAGCACCGTTGGAGCTGCTGTTGGTTTTACTGTTCGAGGAATTGGAGAAAATATTTTAAGTGATTACACAGCCCACATTATCGTTGCCCTCTGTATTGTTATTGGTTTAATTGTTTCAGTTGCTCTTACCGAATATCGAGCTGAAAGAGCTCTTAAAAGGAATACTAAGATTCGTAATGAAACAGTTGCCCTTATTACCCACGAAATGCGCACAGGTTTAACATCAACAGGCTGGGCAATTGATTTGGTTTTGAGTAAATACACCAAAGCACTCGAACCCGAAGATGCTCGCATGCTCAACAATGTTGTTAAATCAATTCATACAACAGTCATGCACTCGGTTAACCTGCTTGATGTAAGCCTCCTTGATATTGGCAAACTAGCTATTGCTCGTGAATGGGTAAAGCTTTCCGAGGTTAAAATTATGATTCAAGAGCTCATCGAGCGAACAACCCTAGGAGCGCACAAATATTCAATTACCCTTTCAAGTTCTGTAGAAATTGATACAGAGCGCGAAGCAGAAATTGATATGCTCCGCCTCAAAATAATTCTTGAAAACCTTGTTGAAAATGCTATTCAATATACACGTGGATCTGTGCGAACAATTCACGTTGATGTTCACTCTACAGAAAATGATTTAATTATGAGTGTTAAAGATAGTGGCATAGGAATTCCAGCCGACGAGCAAGAAAAGATTTTCTCTGAATTTTATCGAGCACAAAATGCTCGCAAAGAATTAGCTTCAGGTAGTGGTATTGGTCTTTATTTGTGCGCAGAATATGTTCGTGCCCACCATGGAACCATTCGCTTTGAATCACAAGAAAACCAAGGAACAACTTTCTTTGTGACCATTCCCCTTAAAACACGAGCCGATGTCGAAGAGTTCTTAAAGAAGGTGTAAAAGTGTACTATACTACCCATATGAAAATACTTACCGTGCTCATAGGCTGCATTATCGTAGTCTTAGCCATCTACATACTAGTAAAACCTGCAAATAAGAGTGTGCCGCAAGATGCGCAAACAAATGCAGTAAAAACAGACACAGGCACAGAAGCAACGGGAGCAACACAGAGCAAGTCACAAAAACCAATAATCACACAACAACCTCAAATGAACAATTCTCAAAATCAACCCGCAGTAATAGCTCCCATACTAACCGCAACAGAAGCAACCTGGAAAATCTCAACTGAGCAAGTCGTCGAATGGAATACATCGAACCTCACAGAAGGTAGCTATACAGTAGTTGCGCAACTTATTTCCCCTTCAACAAATCAAATTGTCGGCGATATCGGTTCTGTAAAAGCAGCTCTTGGAAAGCAAAGTCTTTCGTACAAAGTAGGAACCGTACTTGTTGGTGGTGATGCTCAACAACAATTACCCGAAGGTCAATACAAAGTAAAATTGAACCTTTATAAAACTCCAGTCAGTGGTGCAATTGGATATGGTGAGTATGTCGAGAGCGTTTATGGGAATAGTGTAAGAGTGCTCAAGTAAATACATTAAGCCCCGCCGTAACCGGCGGGGCTTTTTCGTTATTGCATAGCTAGATCCTATGCCGTACTTAACGGCACATTGATTGGCCGTTCTTCGTTATCCTTCCGAATTGCTTCGGCAAGGATAAGCAATGCCTTTCGAGTGTTAAGGCTGACCCCTCCTCCAACACTTGTTCTAAACCGCAAAACTACCAAACCGGTGGTGCCTGCAGCAATGACGTGGGCATCACCCGTTCTATCGAAGACGATACGGAGGGTTCCTTGATACGTACCATCATGATCGTCATTGAGTCGCGCATACCCCGTTTCAGGTGCTAATGAATGCAACCAAAACTCACTTGCAAGCAATCGATCAATCGTTTCTGGGATGCGCCCATCTGGAATCGGTACTGCTCGTCGTTTTCTCTTTGGCATAGCTTTTCTTGATTAAGGTGTGTGGTACAACTACCGAAATAGTACATGTATTTTAAATATAGTAAATGAATATAACATGCAAACGACTTGCAATAATAAATACATTATGCTACTTTATTAATGCAAATAACTTGCATATTTATGATTGTTGGCTTTCTCGGAAAAGGAGGTTCGGGTAAATCTACC
>CAZWGR010000011.1:0-15180 GCA_964633555.1 uncultured Candidatus Saccharibacteria bacterium
AGCGACGGAGCAGTACCATCAAATAGTGATCAGGGTTATATTGTTCGACGCCTCATTCGCCGAGCAATTCGCTATGCTGACATTCTTGGTATTAAACCAATGACACTGTCACACATTGTGCAAGCCGTCATTGATACGTACACAAGTGAAGCACAACCTGTATATATGCAACTACAGCAGCGTGCTCAAGAAATCATTGCCACAATTAATGAAGAAGAGCAACGCTTTAGAGCAACTCTTGATCGAGGAATAAAAGAGCTCGACAAAAAGCTAGCTGAAGGTTCGCTTAATGCTGAATCTGTATTTAATCTATTTCAATCATACGGTTTACCCACTGAAATGACAGCAGAAATTGCTGCAGAAAAGGGTATGAAAGTATCTCTTGAGGAAGTTGCAGCATTTAAGACTCGCCATGAAGAAGTTTCTCGAGCTGGTGGTGAGCAGCGCTTTAAGGGCGGCCTTGCTGACACAAGTGAGCAATCAATTAAATACCATACAGCTACACACTTGCTCCATAAAGCATTGCGGACTGTGCTCGGTACTCATGTACAGCAAAAGGGCTCAAACATTACTGTTGAGCGCCTTCGCTTTGACTTCACACACCCAACAAAGATGACTGATGAGGAAAAGAAAAAGGTAGAAGACCTTGTTAATAACTACATCGCGGATAAACTTACGGTTCATAAAGTAATTCTTCCAAAAGCCGAAGCAGAGGCTTCAGGAGCACTCCATTTCTTTGGTGATAAATACGGTGATTCTGTATCTGTATATTACATTGGCGATTCTCTCGACACAGCTGTATCAAAAGAATTCTGTGGAGGACCTCATGTGGAGAACACTGGAACACTCGGTACATTTAAGATTCAAAAGGAGGAAGCTGTTTCAGCAGGGGTGCGACGCATTAAAGCTGTTCTTGCTTAACTACTAGAACACAATTTAATTATCCACAGAAGACTTGCAAAGAGGTGTGGTTTTTTGATATTATTTTTTCTGGGCATATGAAACATTCAAAGAACAGTTTGAAGGCTCGTGAAGCCAGGATCGAAACTGCCATCGCGGCCTTTCAGCGCGCCAAGGAGCCCATGCGGCACCTCGGTCAGATTACTGGCGACTAAGCAACGTCGCCACGGCCACACACGCACCCCAGCGCGACAGCGCGCTGGGGTTTTTGTTTTCCACTTACTGCTTATGCGCGTTGGAGGTATACTATATCTATGAAGTCTGGATCATTTTTCTCCTCAATTTTTGGTTCGCGAGAATCTGAGCTCGCTCTTATGTTTGATATTGAAAGCACACGCGTACGTGGCATCCTTACTTTTGTACAAAAGGGCAGAGTACCTATAATTCTTGGAATAGCTTCTAAACACGTTTCAACTCGTAATCACACTCACGAGGATCACCCAACTCGCCAAGCTGGAATTCTTCTTGCTCTTAAAGAAGTTTCTAAAGAAATCTCTCACACACTTTTACCTTCAATTGATCCGGCAATTACACAGAACAGAACAATTTCAAAAATTGATTATATTTTATCTTCCCCATGGTCATTTGTTCGCACCAGAACAATTACCGAAGAGTACGACAGACCGCACATGGTAAGTGATAAAGATATACAAAGAATCCTCGAACATGAACGGGCTGATTTTGAAACTATGTACACCGAAGGTAAATTCGCTGACACTTTTGATTTTGACCTGGAATTTATCGAAGAGTATATCGTCGACATTCGTCAAAACGGCTATAGCGTTCCAAGAATTGAAAAAGCTGCTGTGCGAAAGCTTGAGGTAAGTTATATATCGGGCATTGCTTCGGGTGACTTTCTTAAAGCAATGCGCAAAGCTGTGCACGAATATATTCACGCTCCAGAAGAACATGTACATTCTTCACTCGTAATGCAATACACAGCACTACGACACATTGTTAAAGAAGAAGAATACATGTGGGTTCATATTCATGGCGGGGTAACTGACATTATTAGTGTTATTCGCTCTGTGCCTAAAAATTTTGCCACACTACCATATGGCCTTAAGCATGTTACCGAAAAAGTAGCACATTCGCTTAAAGTGAGTTCTCCTATTGCAGAATCAGTAATTCGTATGCATTCAGAAGGGTATAATCAGCCAAAAGAAGCTGAACTAGCCTATGGAACAAAGAAAGAAAGCGCGAAAATCGAACATTCACTAGAATTAGCTGGCGCAGACTGGTTTAAACAAGTCCTTGCTGAGTTCAGAACACTCAATGAAGTATCTGTGCTACCTGCCCATGTTCTTGTATGGGCACATGAACGATCTTCATACTTTGCACATCACATTACCCGTGATGAACTACCAGCCGATATCATTGCACGCGACAGACTTAAAACCGATACAATCACTTTTGGCTTTGTTGAAAACTACGTTGGCTTCCACACTTCTTCGCATAAAAGTCTTCTTGTGGGTATGTATGCTATTGCACTCTACAATCACATGCTAAAATAGAGTATATGGTTGCACGTCGCACAATTGAGGATGTTGTTCCACCTGAAGGAAAAACTATCCGCAAGATTAACATTGAAAAGAAGCCGGCAATACGCCGCGCTGCTCCGCGTCGTTCTACGGTAAATTCTGTTGAAGAATTTGCTGAAAATAACCGCATCTCAACAAAAAAACTTCTTCAGGAAGAAGGGCCTGCGCCAACTGAGCGCCGCTATATTGTTCCTGATCATCTTTTGCGAAGCCCTCAAAATGTTTCACCTCGCCGCCGATCATTCTTTGGTTGGATTTTAAGCATCTGTGCTCTTGCTGCAATTATTTTTGCTGCATTGTCTTTGGTTTTCTCTCGAGCAACTGTTTTAGTAACTCCGCGAAGCCAAACAATCGACACAACTAATTTAATTCTTAATGCAAAGAAAGAAGCTTTGAGCACCGAGCTCGATTATGAGCTTTTGACCCTTAACTACACTGCTACAACTTCTCTCGAGGGTAAATTGAGTGTTGGTACTGAAACTCGTACAAAGGGTGTGGTAACAATATTTAATACCTATAGTGCAACGCCTCAAACACTCGTTGCTGGAACCAGAATTCAAGACACCAAGGGCAGAGTATACAGAATTGACTATCAAGTATCTGTTCCGGGCTATAAGATGGTTGGTACAACTAAGAAAGCTGGCAGCGTAGATGTTCGTGTTACAGCTCAAGCGCCTGGTCCGGAGTACAATATGTCACTCTCTGACCTTACAGGCGATTTTAAGCTCCCTGGTTACATTGGTTCACCAAAGTACACTGGTTTCTATGCTCGCCTCAAAACAGCGCTTGCAGGAGGTGCTTCTGGCCGAAAGGTGACAGTTGATCCATCTGATCTCGAAGATGCTGAAGAAAAGCTCAAAGAAGAGGCAGCTGCTTTCTTTGAAGCTGAAGCTCCAAAACTTTTACCTGTTGATTATGTTTTGCTTAAGGGCGCATCAAGAATTGTTTTTGACCCACGAACCGACATCGCTGATCCAAGTGAAGCAGTTCTTAATGTAAGTCTTAAGGCTCACTACCACGCTGCGATTTTTAGAACAGAAGATTTAACAAATTCTCTTGCAAGTAAATACATAGCACAATTTAGAAACATTCCTTTTACAATTCCTGAGCTCAAAAACCTTCAAGTATCAATTTCAGAACCTAAAGGATTTAGTCTCGAAAAGGCAACGGCATTAACACTTAAGGTTTTTGGCGAGGCAACACTCCGCGGCAGCCTTGATACTCAAGCATTAAGTGCAGACCTTGCGGGTATTAAATTGAGTGAAAGTGGCAAAATCATGAGTAAATATGGGGCAATTGCAAGTGCAGACATAGTGCTCCAGCCTCTATGGAAGCGCTTTATTTTGCCATCATTCCCAAAGAATCCTGCCAAGATTAAGGTAGAAGTTACTGATCAAATAGCAAAAAGTGATGCTCAAAACTAGTCAAAATGAGTCAATAAATAGGCAGTGTATTGACTTTTTTTGCGTTTTCAATTACTATGTTACAACGCGTAAAAGTAATGGATGTCAATACTAAAAACGATATGATTGCTCAAGGAACTGTGGTGGAAGCACTTCCAAACACATTGTTCCGGGTTGAGTTACCTGCAAAGGGAACTCAGGGTGCGGAAGTCATATTGGCGTACCTCGCAGGAAAAATGCGATTACATCGTATTCGAGTTTTAATTGGAGATAGAGTTGAGCTCCAGTTGGATCCATATGGAGGACGGGCGCGCATTACCAAACGATTGTAAAAAACAATGAAGGTTAAAGCTTCAGTAAAAAAAATTTGTCCAAAGTGTAGCACAGTGCGCCGAAAGGGCTATGTGTATGTTATTTGTTCAGCTAACCCTCGCCATAAACAGCGACAGGGCTAATTTATCATTATGCGAATCCTAGGTATAACAATTCCAGACAATAAGAGAATCGAGATTGCGCTAACAGCGCTTTATGGCATTGGTCGCTCACGCGCTCAGTACATTCTTGATCAAGCAAAGATGGACTATGGTCTACGACCAAAAGATCTAACAGTGGAGCAAGAAAATGTTCTTCGTAACATTATTGAGAGCTATACAATTGAAGGAGATCTCAAGCGAGAGATTGCTTCAAACGTTAAGCGTCTTAAGGATATTAAGTCATACCGTGGCTCACGTCACGCTAAGCGTCTTCCTGCACGAGGTCAGCGAACAAAGACAAACTCACGTACTCTACGTGGAAACGTTCGTAAGACTATGGGATCTGGTCGCAAGAAAGAAGAGAAGAAGTAGTTTATTAACAACGATTGAGTTATGGCAAAAAAGCAAATTACAACAACAACCGAAGAAGCTGCTCCTAAAGCAGCCCCAGCACCTGCCGCAACAACAAGCCTTAAAAAGCGAGTTGATACAGGTGTATTATTCGTGCAATCAACATACAACAACACTCTCGTTCTTCTAACTGATGCTTCTGGCAATGCAATTGCTCAGTCTTCAGCTGGAGCACTTGGTTTTAAGGGTGCAAAGAAGGGTACTCCATTCGCTGCTGCTAAGGTTGGCGAAACTCTTGCTGCCAAAGCACAGGTAGTTGGTATGAAAGAAGTTAAAGTCGTAGTTAAGGGTGTAGGATCAGGCCGCGAAGGTGCTATTCGCGGTTTTATCTCGAAAGGAATTAGTATTTCAACCATTGAGGACCAGACACCGGTTCCTTTTAACGGCCCACAGCCTCGTAAGCCACGACGCGTATAATAAAAAGCCATGAAAATAGGACCTAAATATAAAATTGCACGACGACTCGGAGCTCCGATCTTTGAGAAAACTCAAACTCAGAAGTTTCAGGTTCGCTCACAGCGCAACACAAAAACTGCTCGACCTCGACCAAAGAGCGATTTCGCTCTTGGTCTTATGGAAAAGCAGAAGGCTCGTTTTACTTACGGTATTACAGAGCGACAGTTTTCTCGTTACGTAGCAGAAGCTACTGCTAAAGAAGGTAATTCAAGCGAACTCCTTGTTCGAACACTTGAAAGCCGACTTGATAACGTTGTGCTACGAGCGGGCTTTGCACCAACACGCCAGGCAGCTCGACAAATGGTGTCACACAATCACATCACAGTGAACGGTGTCACAACAAATATCCCATCAATGCAGGTAAAGGTTGGAGACATCATCTCTATCCGTGAAGGAAGTAAGTCAAAGGGACTCTTCGCAGCTCTACCAGAACGACTTAAGACAGTCCGTGTTCCAGCATGGATGAAGGTCGATCCAGAGCTTAAGAAGATCACTGTAGACGGTGCACCTTTCGCCCAGCAATCAGAACTCATGTTTAACGTCGGAACGATTATCGAGTTTTATAGCCGTTAATTTATAATTACGAGCATTTTAATATCAAAACCATGTCGAACCACGTAGTGCTTCCAACAAAACCAAAGATTATCAAAGAAGAGGGCTTTACAGGCGTGTATGAAATTGACGGACTCTATCCAGGATACGGTCATACACTCGGTAACTCTCTCCGAAGAATTATTCTTTCTTCTCTCGAAGGTGCCGCAATCACCCGCGTGAAGATTTCAGGCGTGAGCCATGAATTTTCAGCACTTGAGGGCATTAAAGAAGACATTATTTCAATTCTTTTGAATCTTAAGAAAGTTCGTTTCCATTTAACTGGAGATGAACCTCAGACTTTGTCACTTAAGGTAAGGGGAATTAAGACAGTTACAGCATCTGACATCGAAGTTCCAGGACAGGTTGAACTTATCACAAAGGACCAATACATTGCACAGCTTACAGAAAAGTCAGCTGAGCTTGATATGGAAATTACTGTAGAAAAAGGCCTTGGCTATGTTCCAAAGGAAATTCTTCAGAAGGATAAGGTTGATATCGGCACAATTGCTCTTGATGCAACTTTCACACCAATCCGAAAGGCTAACTACGAAGTAGAAAACATGCGTGTCGGAGACCGAACAGACTTTAACCGTCTTCGCCTCCACATTGAAACTGACGGAACAATTACTCCTCATGAGGCTCTTGAGCAATCAATCACTCTCATGATCAATCAGCTTAAGGCTATTGTTGGCTTTAAGGAAGATGAAGAAATTGTAGAGACAGCTTCAGAAGAGGTATCTGGATCAGAACCAAAAGAAAAAGAATTCGATGTTGAATTCCTCAAGACACGAATCGATACTATTGGACTTTCTCCACGAACAGTTAAAGCTCTTTCAAGTGCAAATATTCGCACAATTGGAGGCCTTGTTCGAAAGAAGGAAGCAGACATTCTTGACGTAGATGGCCTTGGAAGCAAGGGAATCCAGGAAATCAAAAAGGTGCTTTCAGGATACGGCATCACACTTAAGTAAACTACCATGAGACACCATTCAGTTAACAGAAAATTCGGACGAGAGGTTGGTCAGCGTCGAGCACTTATTAAGTCGCTCACACGCGCTCTTGTTCTTGAAAAGAAAATCACCACAACTCTAGCTAAGGCTAAGGAGTTGCGACCAATCGTGGAAAAGCTTGTAACAAAAGCTAAAAAGGGTACACTCGCAGCACGACGAGACATTATTTCAACATCAGGTAGCGAAGAGGTAGCAAAGGTGCTTGTCGAAACACTTGCTCCTCAGTATAAGAGCCGTCTTGGCGGTTATACTCGAGTTCTCAAACTTCCACCACGTGGCAAGGATGGGGCAGCTATGGCTATCATTGAATTTGTGTAATTTTATGAAATTTACTATTGACGCAACAGGAAAAAAGCTCGGTCGTGTCGCAAGTGAAGCGGCAGTATATCTTCTTGGAAAGCATGCTCCTACATTCGCTAAGAATAAGGTTGCAGATGTTCACGTAGAGATTATCAACGCCTCAAAAGCAACTATCGACGAGAAGAAGCAGAACGAAAAGGAATACATTACTTACACTGGATACCGAGGAGGTCTTAAGAATGAGACTCTTGGTCACCTTATTGGCCGCAAGGGCTATAAGGAAGCATTTACACGAGCTGTGTATCGAATGCTCCCAGGTAATACGCTACGGTCGAAGCGCATGAAGAATCTTAATGTAACTGAATAAATCTATGTCAGAGAAATACATTGAAGCAATTGGACGACGAAAGACATCTTCAGCACGAGTACGAATTACTCCTGCAACAAAGTCATCTTTCGAAGTAAATAGCAAAGCGCTCGAAGTTTACTTTCCAACAAAGGAACTTCAGCACATTGTTACTCATGCCCCTGTAGCAGCAGGAATTGAACAGAAGTTCAAAGTTACTGTCGTTACCAAGGGTGGTGGCCAGCATTCTCAGGCTGAAGCAGTTCGCCACGGTTATGCTCGAGCTCTTAATGAATACGATAAAGAGCTTCGCGGTAAACTCAAGAAGGCAGGATACCTCAAGCGAGATCCACGAGCAAAAGAGCGCCGAAAGTTCGGTCTCAAGAAAGCTCGAAAGTCTCCACAGTGGTCAAAGCGCTAGTAATAGCATACAAAAGCACCCGCAAGGGTGTTTTTTGTTACTGGTCATAGTGTTTGACAGAGTATACTTTGTAATGTATAATTAAAGTAGAGAAACACAACTTAGAGACAAATGAAGAAGGAGAACCTTGTCAGTATTGTAAGCTTCTTGGTTACGACGATTCTTCACTCGCTTGTAATGGGCACTGTGCAAGGAATCGTATTTACACTTGTCCTGCTCGTTCACGAGTTTGGGCACGTGTTTGCGCTGAAGTACGAAAAACTTCCAGCGTCGACACCGATGTTTATCCCATTCGCGGGTGCTTATGTTACCACAACAGCGGAGATGGATAGGGAGACAGGTGCATTCGTTGCGATAATGGGACCATTTCTTGGAACCATTGCGTCAATCATTGCAGCTGTACCTTTTTTCATCACTCATGACACAGTGTGGCTGAAGGCAGCAGAGATAGGTGTCATGTTTAATGTGGTAAATTTGATACCCTTACGACCCTTCGATGGCGGTACCATCATCGGGTCGAGAAAGGGTCTCAATGTGGTGAGTGGTGTCGCGCTCCTACCTTTTCTTACACTCACCTTTATGAGCGGCGCAAAAGTGAGTACCGCACTCTTCTGTGTAATCGGCTTCTACTTCTGGGCTTTTACAAACATCAAGAAGAGGACTGCCGAGGAGCTACGCAAGCAACGTTATCTGGAGCTTATCCAAGAGCGGATTAGCTACAGCTATCTTGTCTGCTGGATTGCGGTTGCTGCCAACGGCCTAATAGCCGTCTACGCTCTGAAGTATATCAGGGAAAGTAACTGAATTCACGAACCCCCGCGAAAGCGGGGTTTTCTTTTGCTCTATTTATCATGCCAAACAAGTTGCACAGCCTCTATAAAATCCGTATACTAGCTTCATGAATACCAACGAAAACAATGAGGATGTACAGTTTGTACCAGAAACAGACTCAGATGCTCGCCGGGTAGGGAGTGATCTCGATGATTCTGTGGTAGCCGAAGAAAGCTCGTCTGAAACTATTAAAAAACTCCGAGCTGAGCTCAAAAAGGCTCAAGAAGAAAAGCAAGAATACCTTACAGGCTGGCAAAAAGCTAAAGCCGACTTTATCAATTCTCGCAAGCGCGATGAAGAAGCCCAAAAAGAGTTCACTCGCTTTGCTAATGAAAATATTATTACCGAGCTAATTCCTGTGCTCGATAGTTTTAACATGGCAATGGGGAATAAAGAGGCTTGGGAAAAAGTAGATAAAAACTGGAGAATCGGTGTTGAATATATTTCAAGCCAGCTCAAAAAAGTTCTTGAAGATTTTGGCCTTAAAGAAATCGACCCTCTTGGCAAAAAGTTTGATCCTATCCGTGACGAAGCCATCGAAGACGGTAAAGAGAATGACACCGTTACAACCGTTGTTCAGAAAGGCTATGAATTGAACGGCAAAGTACTCAAGGCACCTAAGGTTAAAGTAGGGGAGAAGAAATAAAAAAAGCGACCGCCGCAGCGGTCACCGTCTCATTTTACAGTAGAGTCTTCAGACTCTACTTTTCCTTCCGGGGACTTGAGAAGCTTCTCAAGTTCAGCAACCCTGTCGGAGAGCTTCTCGATTTGTTCATTAATTCCATTGACCAGGAAAAAAACTAAGAAACCGATAGCAATGCTTGTAGTAGATCGTTTTTCGAACAAATCATGCGCAAACAATGCGGAGAGTCCCGAAACAAGCAAACAATCAAATAATCTCTTCATTCTTTTCTGAAAGTAACACACTTTCCAAGATATATCAAATCTTAACTAAATAGAGTAAATCTAGACAACCCGCAATTTACTGTTATAATTACTACATGCTTGCTATTTCAAATAAACAATTGAATAGCACCTTTGAAAGAATTGTTCGCGACAAGAATGGAATACTTGTCCGCGTTCGCTTTGTTATTGTCGGAGTTAATGGCAACTTTCAAGCTCAAATCGTATCTGCTGAAGCAATTGCGGATTCTTCAGTATCAAGTACATCTGACTCTACTCAATCTCAATCAAAGTCTTTCTTTCTTCCTGTATTTAAGAACGCTCCAAGCATTCATAGAGAGGTAAAGAAAACTCCTGAAGCTTTTATTTCGCCATATCAACCTCTCGACTTTTTAATGAGTCAACCGACACGAGCGCCGTCATATAGATAATTTTTGTTTACTAACATTAATTAATCTATAAACTATGTCTAAAATAATTGGTATTGACCTTGGAACAACAAACTCGGCTGTAGCAGTGATGGAAGCCGGAACACCTAAAATATTAGAAAACGCTGAAGGTGCTCGCACGACTCCTTCTATTCTTGCTCAGTCAAAAACAGGCGAACGACTTGTGGGCCTTTTGGCTAAGCGACAGGGTGTAACAAATCCTAAAAATACAATTTATCAGGTAAAGCGATTCATTGGTCATAACTTTGATGAAGCCAATGTTCAGAAGGATGCAAAGTCTGTTCCTTTCGATATGCAGAAATCTGCAAATGGCGGAATCGAAATCAAGCTCGCTGATAAGTTCTACCGACCAGAAGAAATTTCAGCCATGATTCTTCAGAAGCTTAAGGCAGATGCTGAAGCTCGACTTGGAGAACCTGTAACAGAAGCAGTGATCACCGTTCCTGCATACTTTAACGATGCACAGCGACAAGCAACAAAAGATGCTGGTAAAATTGCTGGCCTCGATGTAAAGCGCATTATTAACGAACCGACAGCTGCTGCTCTTGCATACGGCTTCAATAAAAATGCCAATGAAAAGATTGCGGTGTTCGACTTTGGAGGCGGTACATTCGATATTTCTATCCTTGAAGTAGGCGATGGAGTTGTTGAAGTTCGCTCAACCGATGGAGATGCCCACCTTGGAGGTAAAGACCTTGATCAGAAAATCATCAACTGGCTTGCCGAAGAATTTAAGCGAGAATCCGGTATTGATGTTCGTGGTGACACTCTTGCTCTACAGCGACTCGATGAAGCTGCAGAAAAAGCAAAGATTGAGCTTTCAACAGCAGTGCAAACAGAAGTAAATATTCCATTCATTACTTCTGACTCTTCTGGTCCACGACACCTCCTTATTACCATGACTCGAGCAAAGCTCGAAGAATTGTCACAGGAATTCATTGACCGAGCAATGCAAATCACTAAGCGTGCTCTTGAGGCTTCACCATTCAAGATCAATGAAATTAATGAAGTGATTCTTGTGGGTGGTCAAACACGAATGCCCGCACTTCAGAATGCTGTTAAAGCATACTTTGGTAAAGAACCTCATATGGGAGTAAACCCTGATGAAGTAGTTGCTATTGGTGCAGCAATCCAAGGAGGAATTCTCGCTGGAGACGTTAAGGATGTTCTCTTGCTCGATGTTATTCCACTATCACTCGGTATCGAAACTATGGGTGGAGTAGCTACACGACTCATCGAAAAGAATACAACGATTCCAACATCTAAGTCACAGGTATTCTCAACAGCGGCTGATAATCAAACATCGGTGCAAATTCACATTGTTCAGGGTGAACGAGCAATGGCTGGCGATAACAAGTCTCTTGGTCAGTTTATTCTTGATGGTATTCCACCAGCACCTCGAGGAACACCTCAGGTAGAAGTTACTTTCGACATTGATGCAAACGGAATCCTCAGTGTTTCTGCAAAAGACAAAGCAACTAATAAAGTGAACTCCATTAAGATCACTGCAAGTTCAGGTCTTTCTAAAGAAGAAATCGAGCGCATGAAAAAGGAAGCCGAGGCTCATGGTACTGAAGATGCAAAGCGTAAAGAAGAAATCGAAGCTCGCAACACAGCAGAACAACTCGCATACTCAGCAGAAAAGTCACTTAAAGAATCTAAGGATAAGCTTCCAGCTGACTTAGCAAAGTCAATTGAAACTCTTACAGCAGATCTTCGAACTGCACTTAAGGGTACAGATATGGAGGCTGTTAAAAAGGCTTCTGAAGCACTTTCAACTGAACTCTCAAAGATGTGGGAAGCAATAAGTAAAGCTGGGGCACAGCCTGGAGCAGATGCACAAGGTCAAACTGGTGCACAGGGCGGTACAGATGCTGGAACAGATGGCAATGTGCGCGACGCTGAATTCAAAGAAAATAAATAATTGAGGGTAATGCTCGTAGAGCGAGCAACTATATATGGCTTCTAAAGACTACTATCAAACACTTGGTGTTTCAAAGACTGCTTCTCAGGACGAAATCAAATCGGCCTTTCGTAAGCTTGCGCACCAATATCACCCCGACAAGGGAGGCGACGCGGCAAAGTTCAAAGAAATTAACGAAGCCTATGGAGTTCTTTCTGATCCAAGCAAAAGAAAGCAGTATGACACCTATGGAAGCTCATTCGATCAATTCGGCGGAGGGGCAGGTGGCTTTGGCGGTCAAGGCTTTGGAGGCTTTAACTACAGCGACTTTGCTCGAGCAGCGCAGCAGGGTGGAGCATCATTTGAATTCGACCTCGGAGACATCTTTGGCGAATTCTTTGGGAGTGCTGGTGGCCGCCGACCTCGAAAAGGCCGCAACATTTCTGTTGATGTTGAGGTATCGTTCAAAGATTCTATCTTTGGCACAAAGCGCGATATTTCTCTTGGTAAAGAAAAAATCTCTGTCACAATTCCTGCCGGCATAGAGAGTGGCGAAGGCTTGCGTGTTCCTGGTAAAGGCGAGCAAGGCGAAGCTGGTCCTGGTGATCTTATCGTACGCATTTGGGTACAAGAACATCCTCGCTTTAAAAAGCATGCGAGCTCATTATTGACCACAGCACAAGTTAAGCTTTCTACAGCACTTGCAGGCGGAGATATTGTTCTTGAAACCCTTGAAGGTGAGCTCACCGTAACTATTCCAAGCATGACAAAGCATGGTGATGTTTTGCGTGTTAAGGGCAAGGGAGTGCCTATGGAAAGCCATGGAAATAAGCGTGGAGACCTCTTAATTACCGTACTCTACGATCTACCTAAAAAGCTCTCAAAGAGCGCCCTTAAGCTCGTACAGAGCCTTAAAGAAGAGGGTCTGTAGAGCAATACACCCCTCGAGTGGGGCATCCGTTACTAGCTAAAATAGCGCTTGTCTAAAGACTTGCGCTATTTTAGTATATGTGGTATTATTTATATTAGTGAAAACCTTGATTAGGTGGCTTTTCCTGCCTTGCGCAGGGAGCCAGGAAATCACATTCCTCGGTCTGTGCCCTGCAAAGGCAGTGGGCTGGGCGATTGTGACCGTATCACTCATGTGTTACGGACTCCCTGAGCTGATCAAAAAGTTCTAGGGATCATGGGGCCGGCGCTATGCGCGCCGGCCCTTTTTGATGTATACTATTTACATGAAAAAAGTACTACTCTCGGGAGTTAAACCAACTGGCCGTCCACACATCGGCAATTACTTCGGTGCAATGAAGCACTTTGTTGACCTTGGCATGAAAGATGAATTCCAAACTTTCGTCATGATTGCTGATCTCCATGCACTTAATACAATCCATGATGGAGCTCAGATGCGCGAGCTTACGCATAATCTCATCCTCGACTATCTTGCAATTGGTCTTGATCCAAAAAAGGTGACTTTCTTTAGACAGTCGCATGTTCCTGCGCATACCGAGCTTGCTTGGGTTTTGGGCACACTTACTACCATGCCTTTCCTTATGCGTGCACATGCTTTTAAAGATGCCGAAGCAAAGAATAAAGAAATCAATGTTGGAACATTTACGTATCCAATTTTAATGGCCGCAGATATTTTGCTCTACAATTCTGATATCGTTCCTGTAGGAGCTGATCAAAAGCAGCATATCGAAATCGCCCGCGACCTTGCTCTTAAATTTAATTCGACATATTCTTCTGAAATCTTTAAACTTCCTGAGCCTTATATCAATCCTGACGTAGCAACGGTCCCAGGAACAGACGGTCAAAAGATGTCGAAGAGCTATAAGAATACGATTCCTCTTTTTGGAACAAAAGCTGAAATCGAGCGAGCAGTTATGAGTATTGTTACCGACTCAAGCGGAGAGGTTCCTAAGAATGTATATGCGATTCATTCTTTACTCCGAACAAAAGCGGAGCTCGACACTTTATATTCACAGCACAAGGGAAAGTATAAAGCCCTTAAAGATGCTCTTCTTGCTGACCTTACTGCACTTACCGAGCCTTTCCTTGAACGTCGCAAATACTACGAATCAAACCCAGCTCTTGTGCAAAAGATTCTCGAAGAAGGGGAGTCACACGCCCAAAAGGTGGCCTCTGATACACTCGAAAAGGTGCGTAAAGCTATTGGAGTAGCCTAGTTCCCCTTTTTCTGCAGCATTTTCTACGGTATTGCCTTTTTTACACTAAGGTGTACCATATATCTAGCTTTCGTACTTTAGGGAACCGGCACCCCTCCTGACGCATGTATCCGTTTTTTGGCGGATGTGTGTGAGCCGGTTCCCGACTTAATTTTGGCACTCGAGCAATTCAACTGAGGCTTGGCTAGTACAGCAGTCGATTCAAGTGGAAAATGGTAGCTCGGGCGACCAGCGCAAGCTGGTAAGTGCAATACCTTTTGCACTGAGGTTGATAAACATCACAACCTCCTGCCAAAACTGTGCAGGTGTCTCATCCACACATGCACAGGATCAGCCAAGACCCCCTCCGCTCGCGCTCACGAAATACACTGGAAACGCGGAGGGGGTCTTTTTCTATTCTCAATTTCTGAAGTCAGTACTGAGTACAATTTCGTATGATAGAATACGTACATATAATTGAGCAACAACTCATATATGAACATTCATCATAAAGATACAGCATTTGGTGGCACAGCGGGCAAGGGGAGACTCCCCTTCACAATGGCACGTAATTTACAGAGCGGTCTTATTCGGACAATCGTAATTATCGTCATTGGAATTCTTGTGCTCAGTTATTTTGGTTTTAATATTCGACAGATTGCAGAGTCAGATACATCGCGTGAAAACTTTTCATACGTGCAAGAAAAAATGATTTATGTTTGGGATAATTTTCTTGAGACTCCAGCGACATTTGTTTGGGAAAGAATAATTATCGATCTTGGTTGGGAACCATTCCAAGCGGCTCTCAAGTATGCAGACAAAAATAGCCGACCTTAAGTAAGACCGCGGGAGTATGGATGGGTTTCAATAGAATAGTACAGATAAATAGCCCGAGCGGCTATTTTTCGTTATACAGATATAAAGGTCTAAGGGGTCATGAAAACCGATCCGCAGACAATGCATCCTAGGCCTTAACCTTACGTATTATTATATATTAGTGTCGTAAAAGATATA
>CAZWGR010000012.1:0-1910 GCA_964633555.1 uncultured Candidatus Saccharibacteria bacterium
CACAAGAAGTATTACAATTCATTGAATCAAATAAATAAATGAGCACACCATTAATCGTTACGTTAGTTGGAGCTGGGGCATGTTTTGCAACATTTTTGGGTGGATTCTTTGCACTTAAGTTTAAAGATAGACTCCATTTAATGCTCGGGCTTTCTGCCGGACTCATGATTGCAGTAGCTTTCTTTGATCTTATTCCAGAATCAATTGAGCTTGCAGTGCATGCTGATGAACTTGTTCATGTAATGCTTTGGGTTGCCCTCGGTTTTGTTGGCTTTATGCTCATTGATCGATTTGGCGGGCATTATCATTCTCATGCTGATGAAGGCTGTGCTCACGATCACGATACTCACGACCACAATCATGACTCTGCACAGGTACAAACAGTTGCTCACCAAGGAAAGCTTGGTGCAAGTAGTTTATCACTCCATAGTTTTCTTGATGGTTTTGTAATTGGTGTGGCTTTTCAGATTTCTGCAGAACTCGGTGCAGTTGTTGCTCTCGCTGTTCTTGCTCACGGTTTTTCTGATGGTATTAGTACGGTTACTCTTATTACACGCCATGGCGGCAGTACAAAGAGTGCCCTTAAATGGCTTGCTGTAGATGCCGCTGCTCCTGTTATCGGTATTATTGCCGGCTCACTTATCGGTGTGCCATTTGCTTTTCTTTCGCCACTCTTAGGTATGTTTGCAGGTTTCTTTATTTACATTGGAGCGAGCGATCTTTTACCAGAGAGTCATCATGCACATAAAACCATGTGGACTACCGTGGCAACACTCGTTGGAATGGGCATTATTCTCGCTATTGTTTTAGTTGGTCACGGACACTAATATGTTCGACGCTGTAGTACTTGGTTTAATACAAGGACTTACTGAATTTATACCCGTATCATCTTCGGGGCATATGGTTTTGTACCATGCACTCAGTTCGACAGTATTGTCGCCCGAAGCAGAGCTTGCCTACGATGCAGTATTACAGCTGAGCACATTGCTCGCAGTATTTGTTTACTTTAGAAAAGACATTATCGAGCTTATACAAAAGTTTTTTGCAAAAGAATTTTTGCCTATAATTCAAATCGTCATTGCTACGATACCTGCTGTCATTCTCGGTGTCTTACTTAAAGATTATTTAACAATGCTTCGGGGGCCGTACATTGTAGCCGCTGCACTTATTGTAGGCTCAGCAATTATGATGTATGCAGAATACTTTTTGCAGAAAAAGGGCGGGGTGAGTTTGCACGACAATATGCAAGGGGTAGCGCTTTCACTTCGTAAAGCTTTATACATCGGCTTTTTTCAAGTATTAGCTTTGATCCCCGGAATGTCACGCTCGGGTATGACGGTTTCGGGTGGAGTGTTTAATGGCTTGAGTCGTGAGCAAGCAGCTCGTTTTTCTTTTTTAATTTCTATACCCATAATTGGGGGTTCGGGTTGCCTCAAGCTTATCGAAGCTTTTTCTTTAGAAGGGCTTAATTTTTTAGAACTTGGCGTATCGTCAGCGGTTTCATTTTGTGCGGGTTTGGGAGCAATTTATATATTCATGAAAATTGTTTCGAATAAAAATCTATGGCCATTCATTTGGTACCGTTTAGGTTTGGCTGTAGTAGTAATAGTGGCTGCAGTTATAGGGTAGTTGCATAGCTATATAAAGTGGTGTATAATATGTGTGTGGGTGAATGGTTCGCCAAACGCTCACACTGGGTACGGGGTTCGGTATCGCTTATGGCGGTTTACGAATCTCACTCAAGGAACCTTGCACTCCAGTTGCATGTCCTTGAGATTCAGGGGTCTTTGACCCATTGAGAAGCTTTAGCCACGGCTAGCTTCTCCTCAGGATGTCCTGAGTATGATCTTTTCGGGGTGACTACACTTGTTTTCACCCCTCCGGAATAGCCTTCGAGCTCTTCCAACCCC
>CAZWGR010000012.1:2010-14583 GCA_964633555.1 uncultured Candidatus Saccharibacteria bacterium
ACTTGACTAATTAAATATATCGTGTAATCTTGTTTTTATGACACAGTCACACATTAATTTGTATACAAAGACACGTCCTTCAATTGAAGGAGGGCTTTTCTATATACCGTGTGGCGCTCTGAGTACTCGCAGCTAATTATCTCGAGAATTTTAAGCGCCACATGTGTGGCGCTGTTCTTTTTCTTGTTCTTTACAACACAAACTTAGTGAAACGAAAGGCTCTATGTCAGAAGTAAAAGCAAGTACTGATCCAGGACCACTGTTAACTCGAAATCCTGTTGGCTACCTCTTTGCAGCAATGTGGAGGTATTCAAAAGGGAATCAGTTGATCGTTGCGCTGTTCTGGCTCATGTTCGCAGTGGGTGGCATTATTGCAATCGCCCTTGAACCTTACTTCATTGCGCAGATCCTTGATCATGTGCAAAAGAAAGGTGTGAGTGAATCGGATATTCCGTTTATCGCAAAAAATCTGTGTGGAATCGTAGCAGTTGCTATAGGTTTTTGGTGTTTTCATGGCCCAGCTCGGGTTATGGAAATTGCCAATGCCTTTCTGGTGCGACGAAACCATCGAGAATTCTTTGTGGGCGGTGTCTTGAGTATGCCCATGAAGTGGCACAATGAGAATCACTCAGGTGAAATCATTGACCGCATGGAGAAAGGCTCGTCGTCACTCCATGGTTTTGCAGGTGATACATTCGATGTACTGTATGTTGTCGCCCGACTCATTGTTACCTATGTGGTACTTATCCATTACAATTTTGTTGCAGGGTGCATTGCAACGGTGTTTTTGGGTATATCTATTTGGGTAACAGTTAGATTCGATCGTTTACTTAAGGATCGATATTCACAAATGTCGAAGGCTGAAAACAAAACAGCTCGAGATGTTCATGATACGGTAACGAATGTTGCAACAGTCATTACGCACAGAGTCCAACATCGAGTTTTCGGTAGGATCATGTGTGGAATGGATGAACAAGCAAACATTACAAGGACTACGGCACGGCTTGATGAAACCAAATGGTTCATCATTTCTGTATTAGGTGCAAGCATGCTTGCTGCAATCCTCGGTTTTTACTTTTGGAATGCAATTGAGCACAAAGAGGCAATTGCCTTCGGTAGCCTGTTCTCTCTCTACACGTATACGCACGGTTTGACTGATATCTTTTATCGCTTCTCGGGATCATACTCGAGAATCGTAAAGTACAGGACACGTGCTAAAAACGCAGAAGAGGTGGCCAAGGAATTCCCCACTCAGATTGAAAAGTCTGGGCGTCTTCCTGAATCATGGACAACTATTCGTATTTCGGGGCTCAGTTTTCAGTACAGCCTCGATGGACCTAAGGTTCTCCACAACATGACAATGGATATTCAGCGAGGCGAGAAAATTGCCCTCGTTGGAGCAAGTGGGTCAGGTAAGAGTACACTGCTTTCGCTTTTGCGAGGCTTGTACGACCCAACTTACGGAGTGGTCTTTGTCGATGGTAATGTTTGGCCGAGTGGACTTAAAGGTTTTGGGGAGTCTGTCGGTTTTATGCGACAAACATCTCAGATCCTTGATGGCACTATTCGGTACAATCTCACTCTCGATGCTGAGTACACCGAAAAGCAAATTGCAGAGGCAATTGCAATGGCTCGTTTTGACACTGTTGTTCAGAGGCTTTCAAAAGGACTTGAGTCCAAAGTCTTTGAACAGGGCGTCAACTTGAGTGGTGGCGAGTGTCAACGACTTGCTCTTGCACGAAGCATCCTTGCTTCGCTCGGGAGGCAAATAGTCCTCCTCGATGAGCCTACGAGTAGCCTTGATCCGGTAACGGAAAAGTTGGCACTCAATGGAATCATGAGCAGGTTTGATGCAGAAACCATTATCTGCTCAACGCATAGGTTCGACATACTTCCCATTTTCGATAAGATCATTGTCGTGAAAGACGGCAAGATCCTCGATTGCGGCACGTACGATGAACTTGTACAGCGTTCCACTGAGTTTATTCGACTCAAGAATGCTCCTCAAATCGACACGCTGTGCGCGTAATTTGTGCATGAAGTCGTCGTTCAAAAAACCACTCTCGCGAGTGGTTTTCTTTTTGTTGCTACTTAAGTTTTCTTGAAAAAGTGTTACAGCACGTATAATTGACATAGTATATATATCCATTATATAATCCTCTCAGACAGTTTTTAGTTTCAACAACAATTGCCTTTACGGGCATACAGAAGGATTGCAGATCATGCTAGAAGAATCAAATAACATTCTCAACATTGGGGATGGTATAAAGGTCATTGTTATTACCGGTGGGCCCTGCAGTGGCAAAACCACCGGTCTCTCGCGCCTAAACCGCATGTTGGCCGATCGTGGTTACAAGGTGCTCATCTCTCCTGAATCAGCTACCAAGCTGATCACGGCAGGAATGACTCCGGGTGAATTGCCTCTGTGGGATTTTCAGAAGGAAATTCTCCTCGACAACCTGTCACAAGAGAACCGAATCCTCTCCATAGCCAGGTGTTACAGAGACAAAGGTCGTAAGGCCGTCGTTCTCTGTGATCGCGGCGCCATGGACGGTGA
This sequence comes from uncultured Candidatus Saccharibacteria bacterium, assembly GCA_964633555.1. Classification (GTDB taxonomy): domain Bacteria; phylum Patescibacteriota; class Minisyncoccia; order Phycocordibacterales; family PALSA-1337; genus CAZGUZ01. The sequence goes on from CAZWGR010000012.1 coordinate 4,568, forward strand.
AGCCTACATCGGACATGCGACGTATCGAGGATTAATTAATCGTCTCGGGTTCACGCACAAGCAGCTGTGCGACGAACGCTATCATGCTGTAATCCATTTGCGGACAGCAGCTTTGGGGGCTGAGGTGTTCTATACGCTCGCTAACAACGAAGCACGTACCGAAACTCCTGAAGAAGCGCGTTTGCTCGACGAGCGAACACTGAATGCCTGGTTAAGGCATCAACATCCGCGAGTGATTGACAACTCAACGGACTTCGACGGCAAACTTCGTCGTTTGTTTGCAGAAGTCTGTGCCATTCTCGGCGATCCGGTACCTCTTGAGAAAGAAGACAAGTTTCTAATTGAGGCATTTGATCCGACTACCATTCCTGTAAAATGGACTGAGAGTCTGATCACTCAAAACTACTTGATGTCACCCAAGGCTGACGAGGAACAACGGGTCCGTGCTCGAAACGACGGAGACAGTACATCCTACTATTACACAGTCAAACGTTCCATCAGTTCTGGTGTCCGTGCGGAAGATGAAAGGATGATATCCGAGCGTGAATACAAAGCGCTACTGAATCTTCGTGATCCAAGGAAGAGCACCATCAAAAAACGTAGAGTTTGTTTCTTCTGGAAAGAGCAATTTTTTGAAGTTGATTTCTTCCAGGAACCACAAGCTGAGCTTGTGGTTATGGAGGCAGAGCGTTCGGATCAAACTCCAGAACTCGAGTTACCACCCTTCATTCAAGTCATACGCAATGTGACCGACGAGAAGAGGTACTCGAATAGCGAGATTGCAAGTTGTAAACCCTCGTGAACTAGTGAGCATATTGCGTCATAATAGGACGCAAAACCACAAAAAGCCGGAAGGAAACTTCCGGCTCTTTATATACCAGGGGACCCCGCACTTCAGTGCGGGGGGAGGTCATTTTGTGACAAATTGTGCCAAACAGGATTAAAACGGCAGCGTAAAATTCATTGCTGTTTCTTGTGCTTTTTCCCAGTCTTTTGTATTGAGCTTAATGTCGCGAACAATGCCAAGGTCAGGGTAGAGTAGTTTGCTGTTTTTGAGGGCGTATTCGTAAATTTCTTTGGTAATCTTTACGTCTTCGAGGCAGTACTTAATTATCTTATCTATTTCGCCGTTTTTCCACCATGTAATTGCTTCAAGACCGTGGGCAATTTTATTCTTTCCGAGTGTTGCTTCGGCTATACTGTCGAGCTTAATTCTTCGGCCCAAAGAGTTTCGAACCTCAACAAGCAAATCGAGACTTTTGATTTTTGTAAGGTCGCCAGCATAGTACTTATTAAGCAAAGGAATATCAAAGTGATCACCGTTAAAGGTAATGAGCATGTCGGCTGTTTCAAGAAGCTTCCAGAGCTTCGGAAAATCTTCTTGTAAGAAGCTTGCATATGAATCAGTAGAATAGTCATAGGTGCAGACTACTGAAATATCAAGGTCTTTAGGGTCATTAGAACCAGCTTCTTGAAAGGTGTTCCGTGTTTCAATGTCAAAAACGATTTTTCGCATATAGAGTGCCGTTCTGTTGGGCTATTTAAGCTGATAGTCTTTAGAAATCGTACGAGTTTCGCCAGTTTCGAGGTTCTTAATGTCAAAGCTTCCACTATTCATCTCTGTATCACCAAGAACAATGACATAGGTAGAACCGTGACGCTCAGCACTCTTAAACTGATCACCAATTTTTTTGAGAGAATAATCAATAGCTACACGCACGCCTTGAGCTCTAAAGTTTTGAGCAATGTCATTGGCATAACCAAAAACATTTTCACTAAGAACACAAAGTGTTAGGGTTGGGCCAGTAGTAATTGGTGGCAAAAGATTATATGTTTCAAGAACATCGCGCATAGTTACATCACCCATACCAAAACCAACGGCAGAAATTGAATCACCGCCGAACATTCCTACAAGGTCATCATAACGACCGCCACCAAAGAGTGAACGACGATTGTCAGGATTCTTATCGAAGATTTCAAAAACAATTCCTGTATAGTAATCAAAACCACGCATGAGGGTTTGATCAAAAATAACATTAGTTATACCAAGCCCATCAAGACCAGCAATTACTTGACGAATTTCATCAAGGGCAAGATCACGCTCTGCAGATGGAGCAAGGTGCTGAACAAATTCTTCAAAATTCTTTGAATTAATAAGGGCAAAGAAAGTAACATTGTGCTCACCCATGACTTCAATAGCTGCTTTCTCAAAAACCTCGGCGCTCATTTTAGCCTTCTTGTCGATGAGTTTAGACAAAGCATATTCTTGCTCTTGGTTAAGCTTAAGAACCGTCTTCATGATGTAATTCATGAGCTTGCGGTTATTGAGGCGAATTTCAAAATCAGCAGGCTTCATGCCAAAAACACTCATGATTTGATTTGCACAAGCGATAACTTCGATTTCGGCCTGAATATTTGCTACGCCAAAAACATCTACGTTGAGCTGCCAGTGTTCACGAAGGCGACCACGCTGAGGCTTTTCGTAGCGGAAAAGGTTGGGAATAGAAAACCAGCGAATAGGCAAAGGCAAGTTGCGGCGCTCATGAGCAACCATACGAGCAACGGTCGGAGTCATTTCGGGGCGAAGGGTAACCTCGCGATCTCCACGATCTTTAAAGGTGTAGGTTTGTTCGTTAACAATTTCTTCGCCAGATTTTGCTCGATATAGTTCGGCAGGCTCTAAAATTGAAGCTGTATATTCTTCGTAACCAAAAGAACTCACAACTTTCTTCCATGTTGAAAATATATAATTTTGTATAGCCATGTCGCGGGGATAAAAATCCCGAACGCCCTTGTATGGCTGTGTTTCTAGGGTAGACATGTGCTTAGTCTAGCATATTTCTATGCATTGTGGCAGAGTGTTCATATGGAAAAACAAGCAGAGGGCAATTACCCAAAAGCAATTATCGTTCATAAAGAATGGGGCGAAACTCCTCTGCAATGTCTTAACTTTGTGCGGTCACAGTTTCAAATTCCTGTTTCTGTGCCTATGACATATGCTGGCAGGCTCGATCCTTTAGCTACGGGGGCACTTATTATCCTTATGGGTGATGAGTGCAAGAACAAAAATAAGTATTTGGATTTTACTAAAGAATATCAAGCACAATTTGCGGCGGGAATTTCAACAGATACGGGTGATATTTTTGGTTTAATTACAAAGAATGAAATTAATGGTGCGCTTTTACATAAGGACTTTGCATTTGAACTCGATTTAATTAAGAAATTTTCTGAAGTGTGCCTCGCTCAGAAAGAGCAACAGTATCCACTCTTTTCTTCAAAAAAAGTACAAGGAAAACAGCTCTTTGAGCATGGTATTGCTGGCAATGATATAGAAAGGCCATTAAGAGAAGTAAAAATATACACTTGCGCGGCTCAGCAAGGCGCACCAATTCTTATTGAAAGCATTTTTGAAAAGGTTAAACAAGCCAGCACAATGCTCGGCGAAGGTTTTAGAGGTAAAGAAATAGAGGATTCTTGGCGCAACAATATTAAAAGCGTACCAGCGGCTACTGATCAAAGTATATTACCGACATTAGAACTTAATTGCTCAGTATCCTCAGGAACCTATATCCGTGGTTTTGCTGAAGTTTTACAGACAACTTTTGAAATGCCTTTTGTTATGACTCAGTTGCATCGCTCACGCGTAGGTACCTTTGAATGCCCACCATTACCGCACGGTACTTTTGTGATACGATAGGTGTATGATTGCCAAGAAAATTACTGTAAAAGAAGGCCCTCTTGTTTTTCTCCGAGATGTACTCGGTTTTGAAATACTCACCGGCTTATTTTTCTTTGCAGTTTCTTTTTTGGAAAACTACGAACTATTTTTGAGGGATATCGGTGTGCTCGAGTATGTTCGCTACGATTTACTCATTATGGTGGCTTTTTCTACTCTTCAAATTATCATCATTACATCGCTCTTTTTGCGGTGGTATTTTAGTTACTATGAAATTCGCGAAACTGAAATAGTTCGCAGATCAGGAATTGTCTTGCGAAAACACGTTTCTGTGCCGCTCAATCAAATTGCAACGGTGGAGTTTTCACAGGGAATCGTTGAGCGAACCATGAAGCATGGAACTATTGTTTTGGAGCATACTAATAACCGCATTACACGTTTACGCAATGTAGAAAACTATGAAGATGCGCTTGGCTACATTAAGGAGCGTCTTGCAAAGCTCCATGATGGCTATGGCATGCATCAAAAAAAGCCTGTACCGCAACTCATTAAACAGGGTGAATCATCAATTGTTGAATTTAAAGAAACATTACGAACCGACACTCGCAATGGCGGTATTCATAAAGATGTAGAGCGAGCCGTCGTTAAAACAATTGTTGGTTTTCTTAATGCACAAGGAGGAACACTCGTAATTGGTGTTCACGATAGCGGCAAAATAATGGGTCTTGAGAAAGACTATGATTCTTTGCCACGAAAAAATCGCGATGGTTTTGAGAATCATATTGCAACACTCGTTAAGAACCACATTGGCATTAAGTTTAGACCTTACTTAACTATTATTTTTGAAAGTATCGACGGCAAAGATGTTTGTGTTGTTGATGTAGAACCATCGCCAAAACCAGCATACCTTAAAGGAGGCGAAGGAAAAGAAGAATTTTTTGTTCGCACAGGAAACTCAACCCAGCCTTTCTCTATGAGTGAAGCAGAGGAATATATTAAGAGCAGGTGGGGGTAGAACTATTCTTTAACTGTTCGCTTAAACTTTGCGCGATCAGTGGCAGTAAGATACTTTTTGCGGAGTCGTACTGAAAGAGGGGTGATTTCGAGGTATTCGTCGTCACGCATTGTTTCGAGACCTCGTTCAATGTCGAGCTTCCATGCTGGTGTAAGCATGATGTGCTCATCAGAACCTGAAGCGCGCATGTTGGTAAGCTGCTTTCCTTTGCATGGGTTGACTTCCATGTCTTCACCCTTAGAAACGTCACCGACAATCATTCCTTCGTACACGTTTGTTCCTGGGTCAATAAAGATTCGGCCTCGTGCTTGTAGGTTCCACAAAGCAAATGCTACAGCCTGGCCAGCCATCATTGATGACATAGCTCCAGTTGTATGCTTTTCAATGGTGCCAGCATATTCCTTAAAGCCAATAAAGCGACTTGCGAGGATTCCTTGACCCTTAGTGTCGATAACGAAAGCGCCGCGGTATCCAAGAAGACCACGAGTAGGAATTTCGAAAATCATACGAACTTGATTTTCTTTTGTCTTCATATCGGTCATGAGAGCCTTTCGAACACCAAGCTTTTCGATGATTGCTCCAGAAAATTCTTCGGGAATATCAATTGTAAGCTCTTCATATGGTTCAAGTCGTGCACCGTTTTCTTCTTTAAAGATTACTTGTGGCTGTGATACCTGAAGTTCATAACCTTCTCGGCGCATATTTTCAAGAAGAACTGCAATGTGGAGTTCACCACGACCATATACCTTATAATATTCTGAAGAACTAAAATCTACCTTAAGACCAACGTTAATTTCGAGTTCTTTTTCGAGTCGGTCACGAATCTGTCGGCCAGTTACGAATTTACCTTCTTTTCCGGCGAAAGGAGAGTTGTTTACCAAAAAGTTAAGCGAGATTGTTGGCTCGTCAATAGTAATTGCTGGCATAGCAGGAGTTGCTTCGGCATCGGTAATAGTTTCACCGATATAAATATCAGGAATACCGGCAATAGTAATGATGTCGCCAGATTCTGCTTGAGCAACTTCGACACGCTTTTTACCTTCAAAAGAAAAGAGTTTAGTAATGCGGCCAGTAATTGTTGAACCATCAATCTTTTTTACAAAAACTTGCTGACCATTTTTAATGGTACCGTCATATACTCGAGCAATAGCAAGACGACCAAGGAAGTTGTCATAGCCAAGGTTAAATGTCTGAGCTACAAGTGGAGCCTCAGGGTTTTTATTTGCTTTAGGAACAAATTCAATAATAGTGTCGAGGAGTGGAGTAAGATCTGCTGATGTGTCAGTTAGATTCTTCTTTGCAATTCCTTGGCGGCCAATTGCGTAAATTGTAGGGAAGTCGATCTGAATATCGTTTGCACCGAGTTCCATAAAGAGTTCAAGCACCATTTCATGAACTTTTTCTGGCTGAGCAGCTGGTTTATCAATTTTATTGATAATAACAATTGGGCGAAGGCCAAGTTCAAGAGACTTTTTAAGTACGAAACGAGTTTGTGGCATTGGGCCTTCTTGAGCATCGACAACAAGAAGAACGGTGTCGATAGATCGGAGTACACGTTCTACTTCTGAACCAAAGTCGGCGTGTCCTGGGGTGTCAACGATGTTAATCTTTGTACCCTTATAGTTAATAGAGGTATTTTTTGCGTAAATGGTAATGCCTCGCTCTTGTTCAAGGGCATTTGAATCCATACTTCCTTCATCACCATGACCACATTGTGTCATGATTGCATCGGTAAGGGTTGTTTTGCCGTGGTCCACGTGTGCGATAATCGCAATGTTTCGTATATCCATATAGAGAAATTAGACCATAATTAAAGCAAAATTATGGCTTAATGTCAATTTATGTGGATGTTGAGCTGTAAAAACACTTAAGAAACACGAATTCGCTTAAGAAGTGGTGAAATATGCACAGCAATATCATAGGCAATTGTGTGTGCATCTCGAGCAATGGTCTGCAAAGAGTTAGCAACGGTAATACTGTCGCTACTTATAACGCAAACTTCATCGCCCTCATTAAGCACCATAACTTGTGAAGCCAAGGTAATATCAATTGCTGTAATATTCATGCTTACTCTTCCAAGAATAGGGCAATAGATTCCGTTGATACTTACTTGGCCTGTATTCGAGAGCCCTCGCGGTATTCCTTCATTGTAACCGAGGGGGATAAGAGCAATTAAGCGTTCAGTTGGCGCTTTGTACGTCATATTGTAGCCAACAGTTTCTCCGGCTTTTACTTTTTTAATTCCATAGAGCTTTGTATGGACCGACATTACTAATTTAAGAGGAACGCTGTCTTCAATAGTTGCTCCAATTGTTAGGCCGTACATTCCGCCGCCTACGCGCACAACATTTGCTTGTGCCTGATTGGCATAATAAGTGCCGCCGGTATTACTGATATGAGTATATTTAAGGTGAGGGGCGAATGGTGTTAATTCTTTAAGGGCATTATTCCATACATTAATTTGCTCAAGAGATTTTGTTGGATCCGCAGAATCAGAATCAGCAAAGTGTGAAGCAAAGCCGTGAACAATAATTTTTGAAGTCTGGCAGATCTTAAGGAGTGTTATAAGGTCGTTGAATTCCTCGGGCTTTATTCCTTGGCGATTCATTCCAGAGTCGATTTTTATGTGAATTGAAACTGGTACCGGTTCAAAGACTCGAGTTGGCTCGCCTTTGCGTTCAATACGATATTTAATGAGTTCACGGAAATGATCCATGCTCGAAATCATATATGAACAGTCGGGCAAATTATCAAAGTGAATTGTGCGTGCTTCGGTGTAGCCGGCAATGAGTATGGGTAAATGCGTGCTGTGTGAGCGAAGTGCCCGAGCCTCAAAAAAAGAGTCAACAACAAAAAAGGGAATTTTGTTGGATCGCTTTTCGGTAAGTATCTCGGCTACGAGTTCTGCTCCATGGCCGTATGCATTACTTTTAAGTACAGGGGCAATCAATGGTGGCTTGTCTGCCTTTTCAAGAAGAGAGCTCCAGGCATCAAAATTGTGGAGTAAAGCCGATTCAGAAATGCGTACAGTAATAAGAGGGGGGAACTTTGCCTTTGCATTGCGCAAAAACTTTTTAGCAAAGACATACGCATTGCGCTTAACTGTGTAGAGGCCGTGAGTGATAAAAAATGGCATTTTATACATAGAGAGAGTATACAAGAACTCAGGGTGTGTTGCTACCGATATAAAAGATTCTAGGGTTCGCGGACTCAATTAAGGGTGATGAAATAGAACTTGACACATATGCTGTAAGCGTGTTACTTTTAATCCTAGTAGAAAGGAATCAAGATGAACTTTAAGGAAAAACTCATTGAGTGGGTGCCGTTCGGAGAGGTCTGCATGTGGGCGAGTGCCTACTTGTCGACAAGCTTCGCCTTGATTTGTGTCATTCTTGCGAGGGTGTTCCCGCAAGAGATTGCACATATCGCGTATTGTGTGGTGGTGGTTACGGTGGGGTTTACAGCGGCCTGCCTGATCATGTCAGGTGTCCACTGGTTGGTTCTGCCGAAACATCACGAGGACCGCAAAGCTGCAGTTGGGCGGGCGTGGTCTGCGGCAGCAGACTTCCGTCCCTGGAATGCCCACCGACTAATTGTCGATTGGGTGGTCGGAGAATGGCACTACAGGAAGTGGTGCCGGAGTCATCCTGAAGACTGACACACGACAAGGAGTCAGTCCCTAGACTGACGCACAGCAGAGGGTCAAACCTCTGCTTTTTTGTTGGGCGGGTCTCTTTTTAGCGCTATTTACTATACATATAATATATGATATAATATTAATAGTGAAAAAGATCATTGATTTTCTAACCCTGTTTGAAAAAGCAGGGTTAGGTATCGAGCAATTCTTGCAGCTCGACACAAAGACGCAAGAAACTCTCGCTGCCAACCTGGTGGCGGGAGTTAAGGCAGCCCTCAGTGCTAGTGGTGCCGAGGGTGGTGATGGCAACACCGTCATCATGAAACCCTCAGCTACACTCACTGAATGGAAAGTTGCTGAGAGCTTCACGCATCCCCCGGGAATGCGCAACCATGTCATGTCAACATGGCCAACGCTTGAGCGTGTCGAAGGAGGAACAATTCTTCGACTGTATGCACCAGGAGACCAAGTGCCTGAAGCGGCACGACTTGCAACAGCGGCAGAGCTGCTTGCATTCGCATTCTATGCGAAGCCGTCAGGCAGCTTCGGTGGTGCACTGGGGACAGTAGAAGGTCCGTTGCGCCTCACTATGAAGATGAGGAAGAAGGGGGCGTCTGTTGACTGGTTGGGCGATCATTGCTCGCCGGGAAACAACATCCCCCTCCTATACGCGGTGCGCGAATAAAAGCACCGCTTCAAAGATGGCCACGCCTTGCGCGCGGCCATTTTCTTTTTGTAATTTCTATACAAGAATATCCGATTGATCATTTTATTGACACATATAATTATAAGTAGTATAATCTTTCGTAGAAAGAACCCTGCGAACGGCTCACAACGAGCCGAGGGGACAATCAAATGAGTTATCATTCACACAGGGGCCCTTCAAGGGCCGACTACCTTAAAGCAACCTTTTCGATGGTTGCCTCGTCGGTGTTTTACTTCATCGCTGCTGCCACCATCTTGGTGGTGGCACTGTGTCTGAAGCTCGACATCGAACTCACAGACGGACCCATTTGGGCACTGTTTGGTGCCGTTGTGACGATTGCAACACTTGGGCAGCTGTGCTGGATTGTGCCCAGCACAATCTATGCCACGCGTTATGAAGGGAGGGGTGACGTGATCCGCGACATGGAAACGCGGATAAGCATCGCTCAGGTCATGGTCCCGTGGCGGCTGCCGCGAGAAGTGTGGGATGCGTTGGCAGACGAAGTTCAACAATTCCGCCGTTCTTGGAAGCGACGACAAGAGCGGCAACGAAGTACTGGGAAATAATATCTCAGCGCACGAGGCGGAGGACTTGTTCCTCCGCCTTTCTTCTTGGCAATTTCTTGTGTATGCAGTAATAAACAGCGTGTATTGCATTTTTTACTAGATTAATGTATTCTGTGATCTATAACAAAGCCATGGCAAAACAGACCCGACTCATACAACTCAAGAATAAAGAAACAGGAGAAGTGTACTGGACCGCTAAAAACAAGCGAAAGGTTGAACGAAAGATTGACCTCAAAAAGTACAGTTCAAAACTCCGAAAGCACGTTTCATTCAAAGAGGGTAAAAAATAGCAAAAAAGCCGCATATGCGGTTTTTTTGTTTGCGATTACTTTGTTTTCGCGATAGAGTATGTGCAATGGGCGATTAGTTAAGTGGTATAACTGCGGTCTCCAAAACCGCTGTCGGGGGTTCGATTC
>CAZWGR010000013.1:0-6277 GCA_964633555.1 uncultured Candidatus Saccharibacteria bacterium
AGGTAAATGCGCGTATAGCTCAGTTGGTAGAGCACACCACTGATACTGGTGGGGTCCCAAGTTCGAATCTTGGTACGCGCACAAAATGCAAACTAAATTACGATTAAAATTTAGAGCTCTTAAAAATAGAATTCAGCCATTGTATTGGTATATTATTCGCGAAGCCATAACCATAATTGCTCGCAAGCCAAGAAATAAAAAGATTTTTAAATGGTCAGATGTTGCACTTACTCGTACTCAGGTAGTTGAGGCTTTGATTCGCCAAAATAATTTCAAGAGCTATTTAGAAATTGGTTGTCAGAATGATATTAATTTTAGCGCTATTAGCATTCCACATAAAATTGGAGTTGACCCCTCTTTGGGTGGTACACATCGAATGACGAGCGATGTATTCTTTGCACAGAATAACGCAAAGTTCGACCTTATTTTTATCGACGGTATGCATACATTTGAGCAAGTCTACAAAGATTTCTTTAATGCATATAATGTACTTAATGTCGGAGGGGTTATTTTATTTCACGATATGCTACCTGCAAGTTGGGAGCAAGAAATGGTTCCTCGTATAAACCGTGGTTGGAATGGAACTGTATGGAAGATCGCCTACGAGCTCAAACATCTTTTGAGCAGTCAATTTGCTATTATTGTTGCCGATCAAGGTCTCGGCATTGTTTTCAAGGACAGCGAAAAGCCAAAACTAGTTCCTTCCGAAGAAGACTATGTGCGCGCAAAAAATACTACCTACGATGACTTTCTAAAAGACTATACAAGTTTTAATTTAGTATCAGCTTCAGATCTTGGATTGTTATTGTCACAGAGAGGATTTAAATAGCCAAACCACCTTTGCCGACCCTTTGATTTTTAAGGGGTTTTCGTGTAATATACGGGGACATTATTACAACAACAAAACTTCAATCCCACACCATGAATCTTGAAAAGAAAACAAAAATTGTCTGCACCATTGGTCCAGCAACACAGAGTGAAGAAAAACTTACACAGCTTCTTAAGGCTGGTATGAACGTTATGCGCCTCAACTTCTCACACGGAGATTTTGCTGAGCATCAAACTAAGGTAGATAACCTTCGAAAGGTTATGAAAAAGACTGGTCTTAAAGCGGCTATCATGCAAGACCTTTCTGGTCCAAAGTTTCGTATCGGCGACTTTTATCAAGAGCGAGTTAATCTTAAGGCGGGTGAATTTATTACTCTTACAACAGAAAAGATTGTTGGAGATGAAAAGCGCGTATCTGTAAACTACCCAACTCTTCACGAAGAAATTGAAGTAGGAAATGTCATCATGGTAGATGATGGTAAAAAGAAGTTTGAAGTTGTAGAAATTAAGGGTACAGAAATCAAGTGTAAGATTATTATCGGTGGTGACACAAAGGGTCGCCGAGGTCTTAATCTTCCTCGAGCAAAGCTCAAAATTTCTGCTCTTACTGATAAGGATAAAAGCGACATCGCTTTTGGCCTTAAGAACAAGGTTGATATGGTTGCATTTTCATTCGTCCGAAAGCCTTCAGACGTAATTGAACTTCGAGAAATTCTCGACAAAGCAAAGTCAAAAGCTAAGATTGTAGCAAAGATCGAAACTCCTGAAGCTGTAGAAGATTTCGATGCCATCCTTGATTTGGTGGATGTGGTGATGGTTGCTCGAGGAGATTTGGGAGTTGAGCTCGGACATGAAAAGGTTACACCAGCTCAGCGAATGATGATTGAAAAATCAAACCTCGCAGGAAAGCCAGTTATTACTGCTACTCAAATGCTTGAGTCTATGATTAAGTCTCCTTTCCCAACTCGAGCAGAAGTTTCTGACGTTTCTCATGCAATGTACGACGGAACAGATGCAGTTATGCTTTCAGAAGAATCAGCACTCGGAGAATATCCAGTTGAAGCTGTTTCTATGATGTCCGCAATTGCTCGCGAAGTTGAATCTGATGAAGGATTCCTCGAATCTCGAAATGCTATGGTGCTCACAGGTGAAACAGAAGTTGATGTTCTTGCTGAATCTGCAGTAGAAGTTGCAGAGGGAATTGAAGCAAAGCTCATCGTTGCCCTTACTGATACAGGAACAGCAGCACGAGCTGTAGCTTCACTTAAGCCAGAAATGTACACTATTTGTGCTTCTTCTAATGACCTTACACTTGCTCAGTCAGCATTTAGTTTTGGAGTATATCCATTCAAGATGACTTCACTTAAGGATTCTGCTATTGCTATCAAAGAAGTTAAGGCTGGCCTTACAAAGGACAAGACAATTGCTAAGGGAGATAAGATTGTCGTTATTGATGAAAAGTCTTTGTCACTTTCAATCGTAACTGCATAAAGAGTTTTCCACGGACTTCTCAAAAAGTTCTCAAAAAAATAGAGTAAAACGAGGCGACAACCTCGTTTTATTTATTTATAATGTATGCATGACTCCATACATAATTACAGATAACGATCTCATTCTCGATGTTGATGCGGGCATTCGAGCTGAGGTTAAAGAATATGTTCTTAAGGTTCGTGATTTGCCCGAAGATCATAAACCGCGTGAAAAGCTTATTAAGTTTGGACCAGAGGTTTTATCATTACAAGAAATTCTTGCCGTTATTCTGAATACTGGAACCAAAAAAGAAGATGTCCTTGAAATGGCTAATCGTATTATGCGCGAGTATGGCGAGCGTAGTATTGTCGCTGAACATAACCCTCAAAAATTAGCTGATAGTCTAGGTATACCTCTCGGTAAAGCATGCCAGATCGTAGCTTGTGGCGAAATGGGCCGCCGACTCTATCAAAAGAATACTTCGGGCTTTGTAACAATACGCAGCGCAAAAGATGTTTATGAATACCTTTCAGACATGCGCAATTTACCTAAAGAGCATTTGCGTGGCATTTATCTTAATAGTCACAGTAGGGTAATTCACGATGAAGTGATTTCAATTGGAACAATAAATTCAAATGTAGTACACCCGCGCGAAGTCTTTAGGCCGGCAATTGAGTACAGTGCTGCAGCCGTTGTTTTGGCACATAATCATCCATCAGGAATTGTTACCCCAAGTCAGGCCGATATAGAAATCACTCGCCAACTTATTGCAGCAGGCAAGCTTATGGGTATTCATGTTCTTGACCATGTGATCATTACTAAAGATGCGTTTATAAGTATCGAGGCTCGCTATGCGTAAAAATACCAACTATAAGACATATCACATAGAAGAGTCCGAAGAGCGCTACTTCGGTTTGTCTGGCATGCATGTAAGTGCTATTGCAGCATTCCCCAATCTTTTACGCGATCAAGAGGTTCCACAAGAGGTAAGTATACTCGAACGCTACTTTCATGATGTATACAATTTGCTCTTACGATCACTTTCTTCGTACGTTATGGGCGATACAACTATCGAGGTAAGTCGCCTCAAGGCTTTACTCGACGAGGTTATTAAAGTAAGAAACCTCTTATCAGATGAAACTCACGGTTCTGACAAATAAAATAGAAAGATATAGACTAAGGGTATACATGTGCGTATACTAGGGTTGTGAATTATAAAGACTATTTTAAGGGTAAAAAAATTCTTGTTATTGGTCTTGGTGATGAGCTTGAAATGCTCTCCGAGATTCGCTTTTTACTCAAACATAAAGCTCAGGTTTCAGTTTTTGATCATAGATCAGAACAGAGAATTTCTCGCGCTTTAATACCCCTTAAAGCTTTAGGGGTAGAGACTATCGTCTGTGGAATTCCTTTGCCTCAAAATATACCTCAGGTAGATATGGTTCTGGTATCACATAGCGTGCCGTATGAATCTAAAGTGCTTGATCGGGTTCGTGCTGCAGGGATCCCTATTGAATATCCTGAAACTCTCGTATTAAAACTGGTACCTTCGATTACCGTAATTGGTATTGTTGGTTATGCGGGAACATCAACAGTTACACATTTAGTCTCAAAGGTTTTGGATAAAGTATTTCAGTCTCGTACCGCCGAGAAAGTACATACAATTAATCCGGAATCACAAGCGAGTACTCTCGCTCTTCTTAAGAATATTACAAAAGGAGATATTGTGGTGGCAAGAATTCCTGAATCTCAAGCTCGTATGTATGTTGAATCACGTATTTGTCCGCATGTTTTGGTAATTACATCACTCCAAAGAACGGTTGGTTCGCACCGGGGAAATACTCAAGCGCAATTTAGCCTCAAGGAATTATGTGGCGAAATGCTCGCCATGCAAACATATAATAGTTTTCTTATTGCTACCGATGAGGTAATAGATGGCTTGAAAATGCATGTCGAGAGCCAGCGATCTAAGATACTACGAACGGGCACAGCTGTTATACCGCATGATTGGCTTTTGGGCGTAGAAGGCCAGCATATGCGTGAAAACATAGCCCTGGCGGTTCGAGTTGCTGAGTTGTTCAAGATACCGCTCGATACAACTCGAGAGGTTATAGAGGCTTTTACGGGCCTTAAAGGCCGTTTAGAGCCGGTTAAGAAGCCTGGTGGGGGCATTCTTGCGTATAATGACAGTTACTCTACTTGTATGGTATCGGTCATGGCAGCTACGGTAACCTGCGCAGCTGCTTCACCGGTGATTTTGATAACAGGGGGAAAGGGCTCTGATATTACGACTCAAGCACTTAACTTTTTGGAGAGCTATGTTTCGAAGATAATTTTTCTTCCCGGAAGTTCAAATATTCGCCTTCATAGGCACTATGTGAATTCAGATTCTCCGTATGAATTTGCAGATTCTCTTGATGATGCAATTCGACGCGCATACGCTAGCCGTAATAAAGATCAAAAAATTGTGGTAAGTCCTGGAACTGAACATTATGGGCAAGCAGAATCACGCCGTGATCGCTATGAAATAGTGCATATGCTTCTTAAAAAGCATGGCCAAGAGCTATAGGCCACACACAAGACAAACAACAGCTCCTTGAGGATTAAAGTCGGTATATGTTGCTTCCATGAGTCCAGCTACACCAAGTGCTCCATTCGATGATACATCAATGTTTGCATACGTATGCATAAGTGCTTGTGCTCCAGATATCTTTTCATTATTAACAATGATCCCTGTACCACCACTTTTTGTAAGGGCTTTGATTATTGTATCTTTGCGGTAAGCAGTTTTGTCGACAATTGCATCAGCCAATGAAACTTCATCAGTCTGAGGATATTCAAAAAAATGCTGAGCAATTGGGTGGCATGATGATGTTTGCACAATGTGCACTGCAACTTTCTTTGTACTAAAAAAGTCAGCAAGCGCCTGAGCTGCTGTGCCTGATGATGTTGGCACAAAAATATGGGCAAGGTTGGGAATTTGCTCGAGTTCTGTGCAAAGACTTTGATATCCAATAAGGGCAGTATCATCGGTAGATTGGCGTAGGCTATGAATGTGTGGCGCATTCTCGGTTCTCTGAAACATTGCTTGGAGAGGTCGCTCTGTGTGAGTGATGGTGATGAGTCCAGGGTTTCGTTCTTTGATCTCAGTAATGCGAGCGAGTTTTTCTTGAGGAATTTTAAGCCCTACAAAAACTTCAAGGTGCAAAGGGTTATTTGATGATGGCTCAGAGTTTTGTTTTTTTTCGAGAGAAATCTTTTCAAGGTGGAGTGCAGCAGCAAGGGCAGCATTTCCTGAAGAAGAAATGGCAAATTCTGTAGAGCCAGATTTAATTGCAGTATCAATCATATGTGGTAAAGAGCGCCCTTTATGTGATTTATAAGGGTGCAAGTCTTCGCGCTTAAGCCAAAGGTCAGAAATACCAATTTCACGGCCAAGTTCAGGGTATTGTGTCTGTGGGGTAATCATATTGCTATACTACTCTATTTTGAGTAGTATATAAAGGTTAATGTAATTAAACTATATGAAACTTATTTGTCCTGAATGTAAAAATCCTGTAGATCTTACTCGATACCCCGACCTTGCTGTTGGTCACGTTATTGAATGCAATATGTGTGGCATTACTCTCGGAGTAAATGAAATTACTCCAACAAGTGTTGATGCTGCTATTGTTGACGAAGGAAAGTAGTAACGGTCATTTCAATCATCTTTCTGAAACCGTGTGAGCCGAGGAAAGCAATAACATCCCCCTTGTGGGCTGTTTTTGTTAATTCTTGAACAAGCATATCGTCATCAGAAATGTAATCGGTGTTAGGTTGCGTTTGCTTAATGGTGTTAGCAAGAGTTTCTCCCTCAACAGGTACAATGGCATCCGGATCATCCGAAGTCTTAAGTTTTGTAAGGCGGGGAATAATTACGCGATCAGCTTCAGAAAAAGCATTGGCATATGTTGGCAATGCATCAGGAATACGACCACCA
>CAZWGR010000013.1:6377-13148 GCA_964633555.1 uncultured Candidatus Saccharibacteria bacterium
CCGTGCGAAATAATACAAGAAATACCATTAACAGTTTCTTGAACCTCAGAATAACTATAGTCGGGTTCAAAAGCAGAGTCGGCTTTTCCATAAGTAATGTGTCGTACCTCGGGAGTCTCGGCAATTATTTCTCGCACACCCGCATTGTCGATACAAGCAACAAGTGCGCCTTGGCGAGGAATTCCATGGGCAAGTTTAAGAAATACCTTTTTGAAATCGGCTGGTGTAGGGTAAAGGTCGGCATGATCCCAATTTACTGCAGTGAGTAGAACATGTGTTGCTCTGTAGTATGCAAATTTAGGTGTTGTATCAGTTGGTGAGCTCTTATATTCATCACCTTCAAAAACACTCCATTTGCTTCCACCAAGATAAGCAGATTGATTGTGTGATAAAGAAATTCCTCCAAACATATAGGTTGGATCAAATTCTGCTTGTGTAAGAATGTGCGAAAGAAGAGTGGAGTTCGAAGTCTTGCCCCAGGTTCCCGCACAGACAATAGAGTTTTCTTTTGCAAAGAATTCACCAATAGCTTCGGCAAAAGAATAAATAGGAAGACCAAGTTTTTTTGCTAATTCAGTTTCGGGATTTTGTGTGCCAGAAGCTGTGCCGGCAATAATAATGTCAGGATATTTTACGGTACCGTCGGGTAGGGAACGAGACATTTTTTCAGGATGCCAGCCTGCATAAAAGTTAATTTTATGCTTTTCAAGCTCGGTTGAAACTGGTGGCCAAAAACCTTTATCACTGCCAGTAACAATATAACCACGTGTGTGGAATGCAACTGCTAAAGCTCCTGTTGCTACGCCGCAAATACCAATAACATGGATATGAATATCACTCGGGTTTTTTCCGTGAAAAGAGAAGGTAGACATAAAATATTTATGCTTGCAGTATATCAGAATTAAGGTGGGTTTTTGCCGCAATAAGATTAGGGCTCCATGACTGGGTGTGTTCGTCAAACCATTCTATTCCTTCGAATTGAAGCTTGTAGGTGTCAGTTGGGCGCTGAAGTGAACCAAGGTATACATATGAAAGACCTTTCTCTTGAGCAAATGCAACTGCTTTAGTCATCATGCCAATACCCATATTTGCTTCGGCACGGTTAAGCTCATAGAAAGGGTATGAATAATGCAAAATATTTTTTGTCATATAACAAATTGCATAACCAAGAGGCTTTTCATTTTCTGAATAAATAAAGAGGGTATTAAAGTTGTGGGGTTCAGTACATAGCTTTTTTATAGCATTTGCCGAGAAAATATCTTTGCCAAATTTTGTATCGTAAAAGTCTTTAGCGAGCTTTCCGATTTCCCATGTGTACGAGTCTGTTGGCAGGGCTGTTGTGCTTAAGGATATTGTCTCATTCTTGCGTAAAATACGGCGGTTCTCACTTGAGAGGGAAAACTTTGCAAGGTTCACTCTTACACTGCGAGTAAATGTCATATTGCCAGGCTCTACCCGAGTAAAAAGAGCACCTTTATTGTAGGCTTCTTCGGCGGCAGATGTATTGAGTGGATCGACTGAAGTCTCACCCCAAGAAAGATATTTTTGAGCCATATTTTTATACTATTACTAAACTGAAATTATTGAATTGAAATCCAAATGCCGACGAGAACCATAAGGGCATGAACTATCCAGAAACGCATAATAGTTTTTTCTTCGCTCCAGCCAATGAGTTCAAAGTGATGGTGGAGTGGTGCCATGCGGAATATTCTTCGCTTGAGTAATACGCGGCCGAATACCTGAATAATTACTGTTGTTGCTTCTACATAAAATACAAAGGCCAAGAATAGAAGGCTTACGTTCTCACCAATTGCCAAGGCATTAATTGCGAGAAGCGCTCCCAAGCCCAAAGAGCCGACATCGCCCATCATAAAGCGGGCAGGTTTAATATTAAAATAAGTGTATGTTACAAGGGCTCCCACAACGGTGGCATTAAGTACGGTGAGCTCGGTAAAGCCACTTGTCCAACTCAAAAGAGCAAGTGCACCATACGTTGAAATGAGCATTCCTCCAGCTAAGCCATCCATTCCATCTGCAATGTTTACGGCATTTGCTGTGAACATAATCATGAAAATGATAATGGGAATAATGAGCCAGCCAACATGGTACTGACCAATAAAAGGAATATTTAAAAAGTGCCAAGCAGGACCTAGTTTGAAATAAATCCACCACGCAGCTATTCCGCCGGCTAAAAATTGAAAGAGAAGTTTTTCATGAACATAAACCCCTTTTCCTGGGTGCGAACCAAAGACAAGAGAAACTCTCTTAATAATTGTCCACGGCAATGTAATGAGGAGCCAGAGTCGTACGAAATAATTTTGATGTACCCGTATAAGAGTCAGTACTTGAGCTACGCTGCGATTTCTGCGACGTGTTCCATAAATATTAAGAAGATCATCAATAGCGCCAAGACCAGCCGCAAGTAGCATTACGCCAATAGGTACCCATGTAAAACTGCGTTCCCAATTAAAAGCATACGTAATAATTGCTACGGTGAGTATGACAAGGATACCGCCCATGATTGGAGTTTTGGCTTTTGTAGTATCAGCATGTGTATGAGCAAGCTCGACTTTTGGACTCTTTATTACCTTATATTTGTAGAGCAGGTGACTTAAGAGTGGCGACCAAGCAAAAGCAAAAACTGACGATCCGATGAGAAATGACAATATAACAATAAGTTCCTGCACTGCATTTGATTCAGCCATAGATAGAGCAAGAATAGCAAAAAAAACGAGTTAAAACCAGTTAAGGCGGCGTAATGTAGTTATGCCTTGCTGGGCACGCTCATGAGTGTAGTTTTTTTCATTTGCGGCCAATTCAGGATTATCGGCATGACTTTCGGTCCATTGTTGATCATTAAGAGGTCGAGAAATGTCAGTAATGGTAATTTTTCCGTGGCGAATGCCGTGATTATGAGTTCCATCACTTGGCCAAGCAATAGAGTGTGTATAGTAAATTGCTGTTGGCACAAAATTCTGATAATCAACATTGGTAACGATAAGAATATGATTTCGCTCGCTTTGAGTTGTATTGAGAATGGTGATTATGTCACCCGGCATTACTTCAGTCAGTTTAATTTCGGAACTATTTTTAGGATGTGCAAATGTTGCAACGTTCGTATTTGTTGATGGGTGAATATGAGCCAATATTCGCATGAAAATATTCCCCGCAAGAGGAAAAGAAAGGTGTCGATCAATACTGCCTTTACCTCGAGAACGTGACTCTGCATCTAAAACATAAAGAGCGTAACCCGAGCAGTCTATTCCAATTGATTCAGCAACCATAATGTCGGTAAGGTTCTGGGGACTAATTTTTCCGAGAGTTGCAGGAGTCTTTTTGAGAGTAAGTAAAATCTCATCCTCGATTTCCTTGGGATTACCTTTGCCAATTTGGCTCGGAAGCGCGCGGCGAGAACCGGTCTTTTTATTGTTGAAATAAGGTATACGAACACAGGCTCCTCCAAGGCAAAATTGCTCGTAGGCTTGAATAACTTTTTGCGCTTCTGTGCTCAGAGTTCGAGTGTTCATAAATAAGAGTATTACAATATTACTACAGATTTTCTGAATTAATATGTTTATTGAGCAAAGCGCGCAATGCTAAACCTTCAGGTGATAGTTTATTGTGCTCAATCATAAAGTGGCCATATGTTTGAACTCGGAGCATATCATCAAGATGTTCTTTATTGTCATATGAAATAATTTTCCACGTATACATATGATCAGTTAAGCGAGGAATATTTTGAGCTGAAACACGATCGCGAGTAATTCTTTGTACAAGCTGCGCTCCATTTTTAATGTAGGGCATGAACTCAAGAGTGTGCGGTTTGTGATTGCTGCGAGGCTTTGTAGATCGAAGCGCTGCGATATGAAGATCAAAAAGAGTTGGCTGTTCAGGATCGGTAAGATGATTTCGAGCGAGCTCTGATTCAAAAGTGACCGATGCCGGTTGGCGAGCATTAATTTCAATGAGTTTAAAACGATGCTCCGGTGGAGCTTCTGTGTCGATAACAATGTCGAGTCCATAAAGGCCGTGCCAACCAGAGTCAGACATACGCTCAGCAATTCTTTTTACAAGTCTTCGAAAAGGAAGTTCTCCGTAAAGGTGAACGAGGTGAGCTCCCAGTGCCCAATCATTACCAACGGTACTCCAGTCGGTATCGGTCCATGGTCTAAGGCCGGTAATTTGATAACTTGGCGAACCGCAATACGTGACTCTATTGTCGGTAACAAGGTTTACAGTAATTGTTGGACCGTGAACAATTTGAGTTATGCGCGCTTCTCGCTCGGGGAACTTTTGAACGTATGCATTAAAAGTGGTGCTATCTGAAATGGTTTCGGTATTGTTTCCGGTATGGCCAAGCCCCCACTGTAAAATAAATGGGTATTTAAAAGGCTGGAGTGCTGAAAGCTTTCCTACTCGGTGCTCGGGTAAAAGATCTGCATCTTTACCAAGCCACTCTACGAGGCGAATTTTGTGTTCGATCTTTTCGTTGTGCGATGGCGATGGATTGGCAATTTTAAGCCCACATGATTCAGCGTATGAGCGAATTCTTTCGGTATTTATAAATACAACAACATCAGGCTGTGTACCGTGTATCTTTTGGATCTCTTTAATTGCATCGTGTGTGTCTTGGTGCTGGAGAAGGGTATAGGTATTTAATACCTGAGATGTCGGCCGTACGATAAAAATCTTTTCTGGGTAAGTTGATTTATACATTTGTGCCAGAGGAGAGTTTGTAGTCACAATGTAATAGTTGAAAGGGAACGACCCCACTGCTCGCTCAATATCTTTGACAACATACACCAAAGGTAAGGGCGCTACGGTATGTGCGCGCTTGGGAGTGTGTTTTCTTCCAAGAAGAAAAGAAAGAAAGTTCATACTACGATACTAGCATTTTCTAGCGAGTGAGGGAATGAGTAGTGTCACATAAAATACTTGATTTAGTCATATAAATGTAGTATAATATTTATATGGTACGAGTCTCAATTGTTGCAACTCCTATAGGTAATATGAATGATATTACTCTCCGTGCTCTCGAAACTCTTCGCAAAGCCGATGTTATTTTGTGTGAGGACACTCGCGAAACGCGAAAAATTTTATCGCTCCACAACATTGGCACACAAACACTGAGCTATCACGCACACAGTGATTCTGCAAAAGTAGATCATATAATTAATCTTCTTGAAGAGGGCAAAAATTTAGCTGTGGTTTCTGATGCGGGTACTCCGGGTATTTCAGATCCTGGCGCAGAGCTTGTTGCGCGCATTCGCTCATATTCTCTTGAACGGGTAGGGCGTGGCTTAGAACCTATTCATATTGAGGCTATTCCGGGTGCATCGGCTTTGACTGCGGCTTTATCTATTGCAGGTGTTCCTACGGCTCCAAGTGTATTTTTTGGTTTTGCTCCCCACAAAAAGGGAAGAGAAACTCTTTGGAAAACTATTATGACCGAAGTTATCGAACATGAGCGCACATGTATTTTTTATGAATCAACACATCGCATTGAAAAAGCGCTCGCTTCGCTCGCGCTCACCTTCGGTGAGAAGTCTGTAACCGTAACTCTCGTTAAAGAAATAACAAAGATGTTCGAAAACGTTATTCAAGGTACCCCACAGCAAGTTGCACAAGCCTTAACTAATAACTCCGATCTTACTCGTGGTGAATTTGTTGTTATTGTGTCACCAGCACAAAAATCGTAGAATTAAGTAAATGAACATTGCATCAATGGCTGCTCGCCGTCATTTGGATGCAATACGAAAGTTTGCAGACCAATGTGACGCATGCGGGCGGGGCGAAAGAGTGTCGCTGTTTATCATTCAGCAAAGCTTTTTTGCTTATATTGCAAGGATCCCTCTTGCTTGCGATCGCCATTATGTTGTTGTGGTAGCACATAGGCGATATCCAGTACTTTTCTCGAATCCAACTCTCTGTAGTAATGCTTTGCCACCGACTATTCAGTTTTTGGTGGGACAGAGAAGGTTCGATGAGGCAGGTCAGTTGATAGTCTGCCTTAACGAAAATACCCAAGAAATTTTTATCGGAGCTCTCATGGGTATGTTTGATGTGTTGTGGCAACCACATGAACAAGTTGCTGCGTAAGGCGTTGTCCACAAAACAGCGCCTTTTTCTTCAGTAAAATCTAAAACCGGTGGTAATATAAGGTATATTTCACTTTCAGATTTTATTGTATGAAAAATATTTCCACATCATCCCGACCACAGTCTTTCTTTTATTTCCTTGCCGTAGGAATTCTCATTATGCATATACCAGGTTTTCCATCAGTGATAAGGACTTCAGTAACAGTGCTCTTGGCCCTCGTTATTATTTTTCTGACCTATCAAGTTTTTTCAAATAAAAAGGTAGCTCAAGCAAATCATGCTGCAGCCGCTATGAATCCAGAAGAAAAAACTAAGAATATAAAAAAGCACAAAGAATCTATTGTTGTATCAAATGAAACGATCGAAGAATCATCAGTAGTGGCGCCAACTGAAGTACCTACTGAAACACCGAATGAAGAATTAGCTGAAGCAAAAGCAGAAACACAAAACGTATGATACCGATCCGCATATCGATAGCAATTATTGCACTCGTCGTTATAATTGGTGTCTTTCATGCGGTTTCTTATTTCTTTCCTTTGCGAGTAGTTCCTGATTCTTCAGATGTTGTAAGTGCTGTTCAATCCGCAATACATTCTGAACCAGCAAAACCAGTTCGCCCCGAACGTGTCAAAACACCAGATTCAGTAAAAGCAATTTATATGACAAGTTGGGT